>NZ_JAGQBL010000016.1:0-54316 GCF_024345615.1 Cyanobium sp. Maggiore-St4-Cus | reverse complement strand
GGAACGATCAGACCTGAGCCTTGTCGATTACAGCCGAACGGTTCAACTCCATGAGGATGCCACAGTTCTTCACCTCATCCGGTTGCTGACAAAGCCCTCTGAGCTGCCGTAGCTGATCCTGGAGTTTGTGCAACTCATTCACGCGGGCATCGACCTCGGCGATCTTCTCGTCCAGCAGGGCATTCACCGTCAGACAGCTTCCGGCTGGGGCGTCCCGCGCCTCGATTAAGAGGCGCACCTCCTCCAGGCTCATGTCAAGGCTGCGGCAGTAGCGGATGAAACGCAACTGCTCCACATGCCGCGGCGAATAGAGGCGATAGTTGCCATCCGTGCGCTGCGGCACCGGTAACAACTGCTCGCGTTCGTAATAGCGGATGGTTTCGATCTTGACCCCGGTGGACCGTGCCAACTCGCCGATCTGCATGGATTCATCCCCTTGGGTTGGCAAGTCGGGCGGACAAGCCCCAGGCGCAACGCTAGGTCCTTGACCCTGAAGCCACTTCAGGCTTTTCAATGGCAGCATCTCCACCCTTCCCCCCCTTGTGAGCAGCGCCACACCATCCAAGCTCCTGTCCAGTCGTCGGGCCGCCCAGGAGCCAGGCCGGCCCTGGGGGCGCCTCACCATGGCCGTGCTCGCCACGATCGGCATGATCGACACCGGCTCGATCACCGCCAAGCGGTGGGGTTGGATCGGCAGCCTGTCCTGTCCGGGCGGTAGCGATGGCTGCGACAAGGTACTCGGCAGCGCCTGGGGCACGCTGCTGGGCCAGCCACTTTCTCTCTTTGGGTTCCTGGCCTACGGCACGGTGCTCCTGCTGGCCCTGATGCCGTTGCTGCGAGGGGGTCGGCGGGCCCCTGCCTCGGAGGGCAACTGGTGGGCTCTGTTCCTCGTCAGCTGCGGCATGGCCGTCTTCAGTTTGGTGCTGATGGGGCTCCTGGTCTTCGAGATCAAGGCCTTCTGCACCTTCTGTGTGGTCTCAGCCGCCCTCAGCCTCGCGCTGTTCCTGTTGAGTCTTGTTGGAGGTGGCTGGATCGACCGCAGCCAACTGATCTTTCGCGGAGTGATGACAGTCCTTCTTGTTGGTCTGCTGGGGCTGGGCTGGGCAGCATCGGCGGACCAGCCTGTCGCCCAAAGCGGACGGGCGGCTCCAGCTGTCATCAGCGCCAGTTCGCCGGCCAAGATTGCCCTGGCGGAGCATCTGAGCAGCGTCGGCGCCCGGGTGTTCACGGCGTACTGGTGCCCCCACTGCCATGACCAGAAGGAGGCCTTCGGCAAGGAGGCCGCCGCCAAGCTCCAGGTGATCGAATGCGCCGAAGACGGCGCCAACAGCCAGGCGCAGCTGTGCAAGCAGCAGGGGGTTCAGGGCTATCCCAGCTGGCAGATCAAGGGCGTTATGGATTCGGGCGTCAAGCCGCTGAACACCCTCGCCGATCTCAGTGGCTACACGGGTCCTCGCGACTTCTGAGCAGGCAATCACCCTGCCAGGCCAGCCATTCCCCGATAAGGGACCAACGCCACCCTCGCCCTAACCTCCAGCTCCGCTGGCATCGCTTCATGCCTGATGCACCGCTCGGCACCGCCGCCCGCATCGACACGCAAGCCGTGGAGGTGCCTGCCGGCCTGGGCATGCTGCGTACCTTTCTGCGGGTGCTGGGCCCCGGCTACCTGGTGGCTGTGGGTTACATGGATCCCGGCAACTGGGCCACCGATCTGGCTGCCGGTTCCCAGTTCGGGTACCGCCTGCTCTGGGTGATCGGGCTCTCCAGCCTGATGGCGATGGTGCTCCAGTCGCTCTGCTGCCGGTTGGGTATCGCCACAAGGCTGGACCTGGCCCAGGCCTGCAGCCGTCTGCTGCCGCGGTTCTGGCGGATCCCCCTCTGGCTGCTGGCCGAAGTGGCGATCATTGCCTGTGACCTGGCCGAGCTGGTGGGCAGCGCCATTGCCCTGCAGCTGCTCTTCGGTCTTCCATTGCCCTGGGGGGTGGGCCTCACGGCCGCCGACACCCTGTTGCTGCTGGCACTGCAGCGCTTCGGGATCCGGCGGCTGGAGGCCCTGGTGATCGCCCTGGTCGCCCTGGTCGGGGGTTGCTTCGCGGTGGAAATGTTCTTGCTGCAGCCCAACTGGGGCCAGGTGGGCCAGGGCTTCCTTCCCCAGGCCGCCAGCCTTAGGGACGGGCAGCAGCTGTTTCTGGCGGCCGGCATTCTCGGTGCCACGGTGATGCCCCACAACCTCTACCTCCATTCCTCGCTGGTGCAGACCCGCCTCTGGGCGGAGGGCCAGGGGACGAGGCGCAGGGCCCTGGCTTTCAGCACCTGGGACACCCTGATCGCCCTCAGCCTTGCCTTTCTGATCAATGTCTCGATCCTGGTGCTCGCCGCCGGCAGCTTCTACGGACGGCTACCGCAGCCGGTGACGGACCTGAGCGAGGCCTACCGGCTGCTGACGCCGATGCTGGGCACCTCTCTCGCCAGCGTGCTGTTCGGGGTGGCCCTGCTGGCGGCGGGACAGAGCTCGACGCTCACCGCCACCATGGCCGGCCAGATCGTGATGGAGGGGTTCCTGCAGATCCGGCTGCCGGACTGGAAGCGGCGGCTGCTCACCCGCGGCCTCGCCCTGATCCCGGCGATGGCCACGGTGATCCTGTTCGGCGAGCGAGCCACCACGAATCTGCTGGTGCTGAGCCAGGTGGTGCTTTCGCTGCAGTTGCCCTTCGCGGTGATCCCGCTGGTGTGGTTCTGCGGCCGCCAGGGCCTGATGGGCGATCTGAAAGCACCGCTCTGGCTGCAGGCCGCGGGCTGGATCTGCGCCAGCGTGATTGTGCTGATCAACCTCTCGATGCTGAGCGCGGTGCTGCGGGGCGTCTGAACCGTTGACAACGGCAGCCTCTTTAGTCCCATGACGAGCAAAAAACACTGGGACACGATCTGAGCATCCAAGGCCACTGAGTCGTTGAGCTGATGCCAGAGGCACCACGGTGACCAAGCGACTGGATGCCTGGAGCATTTCCCACCACAAGCTGCAGCAAACCGCGCTCCAATCCCACGAGTGCGGAGACACCGATCAGGGGCAACACGCCCCAGGGGAAGCGCAGCAGCAGGGTCAGCGACATGAAGATCAGGAAGACTGCAAGGGCATCGAGCTGGCCAGTGTTTTCCCCATTTGGGCCTGCTCTGATGGCTGGTCAGCGACACCAGGTCAGCGAGGTGCTGGACTTCTGGTTCGTGCAAAGCCGGCTGCGCCAGTGGTTCGCCAAGGACCCGGCCTTTGATGCCCTCCTGCGGGAACGATTCCTGGGCCTGACACGGCGGGCGATCGCCGGTGAGCTCGATGCCTGGAATGAAGAGCCGTCCCGAGGCCTGGCGCTGGTGCTGCTGCTGGATCAGTTCCCGCGCCAGTTCTGGCGCGACACCGCCATGGCCTTCGCGGGCGATCTCCAGGCCCTGGCGCTGAGCCTGATGGCTGTGGAGCGCGGCCGGCTGGAGGCCGAAGACGAGCAGGCAAGGCGGCAGTTCTGGCTGATGCCGCTGATGCATTCGGAAGACCTGGCAGAGCAGGAGGCGGCACCTGCCGCTGTTCGAGCGGTTCAGCGATCCCCGCACCGCCGACTTCGCCCGCCAGCACCGGGATGTGATCGCCCGCTTTGGCCGCTTCCCCCACCGCAATGCTGCTCTGGGGCGGGTGTCGAGCGCGGAGGAGCTGGCCTTCCTGCAGACGCCGGGCTCCCGCTTCTGAACCGGCTCAGCGTTCAGCCGGGGAAGGCGGTGGCAGCCACTGGGGCGCGCAAGGCTGCCAGCCCTGCTGGCGCTTCTGGGCCTAGAGCTTGATCGCCTGCTCTCGCGTCAGCTCCCTGCGCTTTTTGAGCAGCGGCGGCTCACCGCCGGTCATCACCTCCCCGAAGGTCACCTCCAGGCTCTGACTCCAGCGGTCGTAACGCATTGGCCTGAAGTGCAGCACCTGGCGACCGTCGCTCAGCCAGCCTTCCTGGGGCGAGAGCGGCGGTCGCTTCCGGTCACCGACGTGCATGGGCCGCTCAGGCCACCTCCGGCGCCCAGCCCTGGCTCCGGGTCATGTCGTCGGTCCAGCCCTGACAGCGGCTGGTGAGGTGCTCACCATGGGCGATCAGACCCTGATGCAGCTGGCAAGTGAGCACCGGGATGCAGTTCACTCCCGCGTGGTGGCGAAACCAGTGGCAGGTCATGCAGACCTTGCGGCTGCGGGTTTTGAGCAGCACCTCGCTGTCGAGGTAGGGCCACTCCTCGATCGGGGCTTCAAGCCTGGCTGCCAGGGCTGCCGGCCGGGACAAGGAGACGCCCATGAACCACTCAAGATGCGTACACCTGTACTAGCGCGGTTGTCTTGGTCTGGCTTGCTCAGCTCGTCCGCTTCAGGGGCAGGATGCGCACCCGCCGCCGGCGTTCATCGGCGACCACCAGCGCCCCTTGCTCGATCTCGGCGCCATAGGTCTTGAGCAGTGACAGCACCAGCGTGCCGATCGCCTCGGGCAGGACATTCAAGCAGCGCACCTGAAGCACGCTCGGCCCATCGGCACCGCTGAGGGCCAGCATCGTGCCGAAGTCCAGGTCGTGCGTGAAGACGGCGTAGCTGTTGGCGATCGCCCACTGCATCAGGACCGTATCCGGTGCCCTTGGATCGCCCACCTCCGACCAGTGCACGGCTTCATGACCTGCGGCCCGCAACAGGGGGATCCATTCGGTCGAGAGGTTCATGTCGACCAGGAGCCTGGCCATCAGCTCAGGACCAGCGCCTCTTCTCGCTCTTCCATGCGCCAGGCGGCGTACGCCAAAGCCTCATCGATGTCTGCCGCTTCCAGCTGCGGGTAGGCCTGCAGGATCCGCTCGCGGCTGCTGCCGCTGGCGATCAACCCCACGACCGTGCCCACCGTGATGCGCAGCCCGCGGATGCAGGGCTTGCCACCCATCACGGCGGGATCGTGGCTGATGCGGGGAAACGCCATGGGCCAAGCGTAGGCAGAAGCCGCCAACTTGCCCCCTTCAGGAGAGGGGCTGGGCAGCTCAGCCGGACTGAAGCTGGTGTTGCACCAGGAACGTCTCAATCCAGTCGTGGTGGCACTTCTGGTTGATCCGATCGGCGATCGTCACCGCCTCCTCGGGCACCTGGAACCGCTTGCGGAAGGCCCGGGTGAGGCTCTCCAGCTGGGGGCGGGGGAGAGCCCGCAGCGTGCTGTGGAGGTGCTGGATCGTCTCGGCATCGAGGGGGATCTGGCCGCAGTCGGCGTGGGCTGATGGCGGTGGCGTCGGGTCCGTGGCTTGGGTGCGGCGCTGAGCAGCGGAGGCAGCGGCGGCGGCGGGAGAACCAGCCTCCGGCCGGCTCAGACAAGACCGCTGCCCACCAGGCCGCTGGGCCCCATCACCCTGGCCCGCTGCACTGCTGACCTCCCGCTGGCGCTTGTCATAGAGGGCAAGGCCAAACGGGTTCCCGAAGGTCATCAGGGCCCGCTTCATGGCATCGGTCTCGGCTTCCTTGAGGGCGGATTCATGGGCCTGGCCCAGGTCCACGTCGATGCCGTGGCCGGCACCGCTGCCCTCACGGATCAGGGGTGTCAGGCCACCGGCGGTGACGGTGACGCGGACGCGGGCGGTGTAGGTGACGCCCCAACCGGGCTTCTGGTCTCGGCTCGTGCCTCTGGCACCGATCAAGCGTTCGGCCTGGGCGACGCAGCGGACGGCCACGGTCTGGCGCTGCCAGCCATCGAAGCCAAAGATGCGGTTGGCTTCCGCGATCACCTGCCACCCCTCCAGATAGCTCACGCGGCTGCGGCCTTGCTCCCGCTGGCGGACGTTGGCCCGATCGAGGGGGGCGGAAAGAGCGGCGAGCTGCTCGGGGGAGAAGCCAGGGGGCTGGACCGAGACGGCGGCCGACGCGGATTCCGGCACGGATGGAGGGAGCGCCTCGCGTCGATCAGCGGAGCGGATCAGCTCCAGGGCTGAGGGGGGCCTCTGGACGGGACGTGGAGCAGCGGGCCGGCTGGCCCCGTTGGTGGAAGGAGCGGCGACGGTCATGGCGATGGAAGCAATGGTGTGAGGAGGAAGGAGAAGGAGCCCCGGCTGCCTGGCCGGAACCCCAGTTGCATGAGGCCTGTGGCTCCTCAGTGGATGCGCCAGGAGCGGCGGGAGATCAGCTGGGCGCCGGTGATCTGCTGGCCTGCCTTGAGAGCCGCCTTGATGGCGGTCTTGTCGGCCGAGAAGGTGGTTTTGACGCTGAGCCACTCGGGATCGAGCAGGGCCTCGTTCTCGATCTCGACCGCCTGTGACTTGCGGCTGCTGAGCTCGTGGTTGGGAAACGAGAAGCGGGTGGCCGTGGGCTGCAGCCTGGTGAGCACCAGAACCAGCGAGTCCTCGAGGGCATCCGCCCGAGAGGCATCAGACCGGGAAAGCTCGGTGAGCCGCTTGGCCTGCTGCTGGCGGTAGGCGGCCTGGCCGCGCAGGTGCTCGATCACCCAGCAGGTGGCATCGGCTTTGGCGGCGAGGGCCTGCTTGTTGCCTTCTTCCGCCAGCAGGGCAGCCTCCAGCTCGGCGAGGGCCTGGGCGCGGCTGTCGTCGTCATCGGCTTCCAGCTGCTCGGCGAGCTGACCGATGGCGGTGGTGAGCTCCTGGGCCTCGATGCCCAGCTGCCAGAGCGAGCCGGACCGCTGCAGGGAGCAGGAAGGCCCGGCGGTCTGCGGGAGAGCTGGGGCGAGAGGTACGGCGGGGGCGGTGAGAACGGCCATGGGGATGGGGATGTGAGGAGGGAACGGGAAGAACGGCGCGGCGACTGCCGCTCAGGCGGCGAGCGGCTCCGGCGAGAAGGGCGGCGGCACTTCCATCACCACCACCGGCACCGGCGAGCGGGAGGAGCAGCGGCGGGCCTGCTGGACGAGCGAAGCCGTGCCCGGCCCACCGGGGAAGGCGATCACCAGCACCGAGGCGCTGAAGGCAGGGGAGGTGTGGGCCTGGGCCTCGACCAGGGCCTGCTCCAGCAGAAGGCGATTGCGGATGGGCCCGGCAGCGCGGCCATGACGGCGCCAATCAGCGGCGAGGGCCTGGACCCGCCAGCCGAGCTGCTGGGCGGCACGGCCGATGGCGCGATCAGCACCACGGGCACCGCCATGCAGCAACAGATGGACAGGCCGGCCGCCAGAGCGCTGGAGGAGAGCAGAGGCGATGCGCTCCTGGGGCCAGACGAGATCACGGCCACCAGCGGCAACGATGACGACCGAGCGATGGGCCAACGCCGGCGGCGACAGGAGGCCAAGGGAAGGCAATGCAGCGGCCTGGGCCACTGCAGCAGAGGACAAGCTCATGGCTACAGAGCAAACGAACGGGACAAGTTGTCCGAGGATTTCGTTGCCGCAGGCGATGGGCTCGTGGCCTTTGGCGCAGCTCTTATTCTACCAGTACAAACGCACTGAGCAGCGGGCAGAGTGGCTGCGGGGCAATGGATCTACGCAAAGCAGAGCTAGCCGCTGATGGATCGGCGAGCTGATAAGCAAGGCCACCAGATTCAGCCCTGAATGCCCAGCTGGCCGCGCAGCCGCGCGAGGAAATCAGAGGCATCACCCCAGCCCCGTGCACGGGGCAACTTCCCGGGCACCGCAGCCGCGGGAGAGTAGCCATGCCTGCCCACCCCCACACCGGCCCCGGAGCGGAGGGCGGCGGCGGCTGGCCGATGCACGCCACGGCGCAGCCGTGGCACGCTGAAGGACGGCCGCTGTCGCACCGGGAGGTGCGCTCAACGAATCCGACCGGAGCCCAGTGGCGGTTGCTCAGCCCCAGGGAACGTCCAGGAACTCCACCAGCAGCACGCCTCGGTGGGTGCCATGGATCGTGACCAGTCCCGCCTTGGCAGCAAGCTCCATGCCAGGACGCTCCTTGCGGACCTGTTCGGCGGTAGCCAGCACCCGCACCCAGCCGCCGGTCATGAAGTCCTCGCTGCCTGTTTCAAAGACCTGCAGCCGGCGGTGCTGGTTGCTGTTGCGCTCGTAGTACAGGCCTCCACCGGTGGGGTCGGTTCCCTCTGCCCAGACCTGATCCACCATCAGCTTCCCGATCGCCAGTGGGTCCCGTGCCGCTGCGTCAATGGCCTCACCGTCAAGCACCAGCGGGTTGCCCGGGTCCTCACGGTTGTCAGAGATGATCAATCGGTCGCCCATGAAAGGGTTCTCCTCAGCCCCTTCCTGTCGCGTGATCACGCCGCATGGGTCAATCCAGCGATGGTGCTCGTCAGTCTGGCTGCGGATCAGCTCTCAGCCCCAACCAGCGCCGGCTCAGCCATCTCCCCTGAACCCTCTGATCCGGGTCTCAAGCAGGTCCCACGGCCCTCGAATTCCGTCCATCCATCACAGACCGTGAATGACGGTATAAAAGACGGTACAGACGGGGGCACCCATCGTCCCAAGTCGTCCTATAGCAGTCGATCCGGTCCGTTGCACACGGACACCCTCTCCGTTTCCACAAAATCCGAAAGGATCCGCGGATATCCCAAAACTGTTCCAGCGCAGTCGATCTGCCCTTTTGGCTCGTCCGGGTAGATCCGGGGAAAACCGGCTACTGCCGCTGCGGATGACGGTATTTTTGACGGTATAGCCAGCCGGGTCCGGGTCTATACCGTCACCTGCCTTGCTGAACTGCCGACATCCCCTCCCGCGCCAGCGTTCCGGCGCTGTCCGCCATGCTCAGTGACAAGGCGATCCAGGCCCTGCGGCCCGACCCGGAACGCCCGGGCAGCAAGCACCACGACCGGGACGGCCTCTACCTCTGGGTGGCGCGCTCCGGCTCCAAGACCTGGCGCAAGGACTACCGCTGGCAGGGATTACGCCGCACCTTCACCATCGGCCCTTACCCGGCCGTGCGGCTCGCCGATGCCCGCAAGCAGGCCCTGGAGCTGAACACCTGGATCAAAGCTGGCATCGATCCGCGCACCCAGGCCCCAACTCAGCAGCGCAAGCAGGTCGAAAGCAGCAGCCGACCTTTCGTCCAGATCGCCCAGGCCTGGTTCGAGCACCACAGCGCCAGCTGGAGCCCCCGCTATTGCAGAGATATGCGGGAGAAACTTGATCACTTCGTGATACCGGCACTGGGGCAACTTGATATCGAGGCGATCACTCGCAGCGACATTGAAACCCAGCTGCTCGCGCCCATCCTCGCCAGAGGTGCCAATGAACAAGCCCGCCGCTGCAATGACGTCACCCGTCGCGTGATTGAGCACGCCGTTGATCTCGAACTTCGGCAGGACAACCCCGCCGTCAAAGCCCGCAAGGTCATCGCCGCCACCCGCGTAACCCACTACCACCGCATCAGCTGGGTGGAGCTTCCCGATCTCTTGGAGGTGATCGATCGCTTTGAGCGGCAACGCCTCGCCGAGCGCAGCAGCCTCATCGCTCTGCGCCTGATGATGCTCACCCTGGTGCGGCCCAGTGAACTCCGGGAAGCCCGTTGGAGCGAAGTGGATACCGAGGGTCGTCAGTGGATCATTCCCGCTGAACGCATGAAGACTCGCGTTCGCCACATCGTGCCGCTTTCCTCGCAGGCGCGGCACCTATTCGATCTGCAGCGGCCGATCACCGGCCACACCGATCTGGTCTTTCACACCCCCAACCACCGCGGCAGCGGCGAGCTGCGGGTCATGAGCAATGGCTGCCTCTCGATGCTGCTGCGGCGCATGGGCTTCCAGGGGCGGCAGACACCCCATGGCTTCAGGGGCTTCGGGCAGACCAACTGCATCGAGCAGCTCAAGATCCCCAGGGTGGTGACCGAAAAGCAGCTGGCCCATGCCGATGGCAACAGCGTCAGCCGCGCCTACGACTGGGCCGAATATCTCGAGGAGCGCTCCGACATGCTGCAGCGCTGGGCCGATCTGCTCGATCAGGTGGCCGTCGCTGCCGGTCTGGCGCCGGTCTCAGAGCTGAGCGCACAACTGGCTGGTCAACCATCAGCGCTGCATGCGGCCTGACGCTTGGAGGTGATCCAGTCCTCCAGCTCCTGCTGGGACCAGGCCACCGCCCGTGGGCCAATCACGATCTGCCTGGGGAACTCGCCTGTGGCGATCAGGCTGTAGATCGTGGTGCGTGAGAGGCCGACCCGGTGGATCACCTCTGGGAGCCGCAGCAGTCGATCGGTTGCGGATGTCATGGCTGATGGTCTGAATCTCAGGTGTGTGTCTTGGATTGGTTTGGTGCCTTTCAGTTGGTCTGGTGCAGCAACGCCACCACGGCCGGATCCCAGAGGATCTGCTGGCGGCGCTCTCCCCGACTGCAGAGCGGCAGGGCGACGCCCCAGTCCAGGCCGGCTTCTGTGAGCTGCCAGTCGTCGTCCTCGTTGCGCTGCTGCAATCCGGCGGCAGCGAGCCGCTGGTTGGTGTGGCGGAGCGTGCCATCCAGTCGGTCCGCCAGCTGATCAGCGGTCAGCCAGGCCACTCCGGCGCGCTGCTTCACGTCAACGCCGGCAGGACTGCTGTGGGCCTGGATCTCCTCCAAGACGCTGAGCAGGGCCTCGGCATGGGACACCCCGGTGAGGTGGATGATCTCGTCGGCCCCGCGCAGCACCTCCGCTGCGGTCTGCCTGCGGATCGCCTCGATGCTGCGTCGCGGCAGCTCTCCTTTGCCCTCTTGTCGGCGCTGCAGGGCGGGCAGCAGTTCGTGGGTGAGCCAGCGCCGCATCCGCGGTGCGCTGGGGTTGTCGCTGTTGAGCAGCCTGCGCAGCAGCGTGGCCTCATTGATCAGCGCCAGGGTGAAACCACCGGCGCCGGGACCCTCCTCTGAATGGAGGCAATGCTCCTCATCGCGTCGGTTCGCCATGGCCCAGGCCATCGGGCTCTCCGCCAGCGCATTGCAGGCATCGGCGACGACGATCCAGGCCTCGCCCTGCTGATCGGTGCTCACTCGGATGCGGTGCCCCTCGAACAGGTAGGGCACCAGAGCGGACGTGTTGCTCATGGCTGGGAAGTTGAGAGGACAGGTGAGTCATGCCGCGACGCGAACACTGCGGGGGTGAATCCCCCAGGGGTCGCGGCCAGTGGAGCTGGCACCGGACCCGCCAGGACCAGCAGCACCGTGCTCAGCTGCAGGGCCAGCACCAGCCACAGCAACCACTGCAGCTGCCGCAGGTCGCCCAGCCGGACGGTGGTGGTGATGGGCCGGCGTGTGCGGCAGAAGGCCGGCAGCTGCGGCTGCGCCATCGGCCGCGGCGTGCGGCCGGGGTGTTGGGGGTAGGCCATCAGAACGGCACCTCCTCATCGGCGAACTCGTCGCCGTAGTCCTCCCCATCCGCCAGCGGGATCGCCTGCTGCTGGCGGGCAGCGGCTTCATCGGAGCGGTAGGCCTGCTCCGCCGCCTCGATCCAGGCGGGGTCCGTGCCCTCGCGGATGCTCAGCGGGCCGTAGAAGCCGATCGTGACGTTGCGCGGCACCGCATCGGCCGCCGCCTGGTCTTCGATCTTGGGGCCCTTGGGGTTGCCGTCCTGGTCGTACTGCTGCGCCCAACGGGTCTCCAGCACCAGCACATCCCCCACGTTCAGCCGGCCGCGGCGGTGCTGACGGCGAGCCTCGATCCACTCGCCAAAACCCTTGGCCTTGAGGATCAGCCGCACCCGATCTCCCGGGGCCGGCACTCCGCCCTCATCTCCGATGCGGGCCTCCATCGTCGTGCCGGGCATGGCAATCGCATGGACGACCATCTCCTGCTTGACCTTGGGTCGGCCCTGACGGTCGGTGCCGTTGGGGATCGGCTCCATCGCGCCGCTGCTGAGGTTCTTGCGCAGCCGGTCGCGTTGCTCCGGGCGCACGATCGCCAGGTAGGCCACCTCACCGAGGCGCTGCTGACGGATCACCGGCGCCGCAATGCGGCTGCCGTCGTTGAGTTCAATCGCCATGGGACTTGCTCGAAAGAGTGGACGAGGAAGAGGACAGGGGAAGCAGGGGCTCCAGGCCGGCACCCAGCCGCAACAGGTGATGGGCGGCACCGGAGAGAGACAGCTGGTGCTCGACCGACAGCTGCCGCACCTGCCGGTAGACATCGCTGTGCACGCAGACGCACAGGTAGTGACGGCCGTGCTGCGACCGCGGCTGGGGCCTGGCGTAGGCGCGGCGGCAGACGCTCATGGCGTTCCCCCCGCCAGCTCGCGCTCGAACACGTCGATGAAGTCCTTGTGGCGCCGCTGGGTGATGCGGTCCTTGATCGTCCGCACCTCCCGAGGCACCTGGAAGTGATGGCGGAACTCGATCGTGAAGCGCTTGCGCGCCTCCTGAGGCATCGCCCCGAGGAACTTGTGCAGGGTGGTGATCTCCTCGTCCGACAAGGGTTCCAGGCCGGAGTCGCCGGCTTCCGGCCCATCCGGAGCGCCGGTGTCCCACTCGTCGTCTGCGGCCTCAGGGTCGTCCGCAGCGGGGGCAGGGGCTGCAGAAGTTGCCGCGGCCCCAGTACCGGAAGCGGAAACCGAGGGCTGCGGTCGCGCCTGATCCGGCTCGATAGTCCGAGGAGATTTGCCCACAGGAATGCCCAGCAGGCCCGCCAACAGGGAGGCGGTGAGCGCATACCAGGCCGCGCTGCCCTCCTGGGGAGCCTGGGCCTCGCTGAACTCCTCGGCGCCGCCGCGGTGCCGCAGGGTCACCCGCAGCACTTCATGCTCCTCGTTGATCAGCTTCTGGGCGCTGAAGGAGAAGCCCAGGGCAAAGGCCGGCGCCGCCGCCTGAACGACCTCCTGCATGGAGGAGTCGGCGATGGCAGCCATCTGGGACTGGAACTGGGCCAGGCCCTCGGCCCACTGGGCGCGGGCCTGCTCGCGGCTCTGCAACAGGGCCTGGTTGAGATCAAAGGCGGCGGTGGGACCTGGCGTCGGCTCCATCCGCCCGCAAGGGGTGGTGGTCATCGAAGGCACTGCGGGACCGGCGCCCGCTTGCCTCGAATATTAGCGGCTCGCTAATCCGAATCTGTAGCTTGCGCAACGCAAGACATGGCTTACTCCGAACCTGTCCGGGAGGTGTTCGTGCATTCCTCAGCTGGGGCCCGTCTTGGTGGACCACTCCTCCAGCCAGCGCTGGGGCAGCCACGTCTCTCCGTCCCACATGCCCTGCAGCTGCTCGGCGGAGTAGGGCTCAAAGCCGGCAAGCATCGCCTGAAAGGCCTGCCGCTGCTTGGCTGGGGCCACCTTGGCGGCAGAACTCAGGGCCTCCATCACGCCGATGCCGTGCTGCTTGGCGGTCTGCACCAGCTGGCCGCGCCACTGCTCGCTCAGCCTCGCCGCTTCTGCGGCATCGACCTCGGGCTGGGCCGGCACGACAGGCGCCTGGTAGGCGCTCGGCACCGGCAACAGGCCCAGGTGGCAGCTCCAGAACTCTGCTGGCCCCCACACCCGCTGCTCGTCATCCACCAGGGGTTTGGCCTGGCTGATCAGATCCTTGAGGGCCCGGGTGCGCACGCCGCTGAAGTCTTTGGCGGCCAGCCGGCGGTTGACCTCGGCAAGGGCAAAGAAGCTCTCCGGCCTGGGCTTGGGCGCCTTGCCGTTTTCGAACACGCTCAAGGTGCTGGGCGCCATCACCTCAAAGCCGGCCTCCTTGGCCCACTTGTAGGCCGTGTACTGGGTCCAGTTGTTGAGCTCCCGCCAGCGCCTGAGCATGCGCCCGAACTCCTGACCGGCTTCGAGCTGCTTGGCCTCGATGTACCGGTACTCAGAGCTCATCAGGACTGCGATCTGGCCATTAGCGAAAGGCTAAGACATCCCATTCATGACCATGAACCGCTGACGTGCCTGTTTCAGAGCGGTGTGGGCGCTGGCGACCCTGTCTTGGACGCTCGCTTTGGCCTGCCCCGACCAGCCCTGGTGACGGGGTGGTGGACGGAGCGCCGCCCTCTCCGCCAGGCGTGTCGCGACGGTTTCACCTTGCCCATCGACACCACCCAACCGCAGCTGACCACCGGTGCTGGCCAGCAGATGGCCTCGCGCAGCAGCCGCTCCAGCTGCTGGCGCTGCTCCGGCTCCAGCAACGCCACGGGCTCGACGATGCGGCTATCGGGCCCCAGGGTCCAGTCGTCACGTTGGCAGCCGTAGACCCAATCACGGCCGTCAGGCGCCTGCGCCCAATGCAGGACGCCGAGCTGGTCACGCTCGATCGCGATCTCCAGCTGCCAGCCGCTGGCCAGATCGAGCCGCATTCGTCCCCACCAGATCTCACTCCAGGGCTTGTCCGCCAGGAAGGCCTCTCCCGCCAGCAGCTTTCGTAAAGCCTGCTGGATCTCGGTGGCGCAGCAACGGCTCAGGGGGTGCAGAGCGGGTGACGCAAGCCATTGCCACGGCACCAGAGCGCCCACTCTCCGAGGGCGATCGGCTTGCCGCAACAGCGGCAATGGCCGGGATGGCGGACGCGGATGCGGCGAAAGCCCGCCGGACCTTGCCCCTGCTCAACGCCCGCCTTTGCAGGTGGCTTGGCGGGCGAAGGGCGATGGGTGGCGATCTGGAGCCCGTGTTCGCGGATCAGTCGGCAGGCCAGGAAGGCGCTGGTGCGCGCCTCCTCCAGGTGGGGTGAGGCGGTCATCGCCACCAGCTTGCGGACCTTCTCCGCTGCCCGATCCGCCGCTGCGCTGTCGACCATGTCCCATTCGCCAACCGGATCAGCTTAGCGAGCCTGTGCCAGCATGAATAAGCTGATTCGACATGCCGAGGTTCCCGTGCCCTCGATGATGACCCCGCTCTCCGTGCAGTTCACGCTTGAGCAGCGGGACTGGCTGGATGCGCGCACCCGCGGCGGTGTGCTCTCGCGTTCCTCGGTGATCCGGCTGATCGTGGCCGAGGCGATGGAACGCGAGCAGCTCGCCAGCAAGCCCCGCCAGCGCCAGGGGCTCGATGGCCAGCGCTGAAGCGGCCGCTGCCCCGACGCAGGCCTGCATCGACCGCGGCGCCGCCGAGCAGTTCCTCTCCCTGCTGGGCAAGGACCCTGCCAGCGCTCGGCTGCGTGCCTTCCCCCACCGCGCCAACCCCGCCAAGGGAGCAATCGGCGCCCGCAAGGGCACCTTCGATCTGGCGGCGGCGGAGCAGTGGCAGCGGGAAGGCCGGGGCATCTACCTGGTGATCAATGACGGCGGTGACCGCAAGAGCGAGATCACGGCCTGCCGGGCGTTCTTTGTGGAATGGGACGACCGGCCGATCGCCTGGCAGCTGAACGCCTGGAAGGAGCTGGGGCTGCCCGAGCCCTCCCTGATCGTTCTCAGCGGCGGCAAGTCGGCCCACTGCTACTGGCTGCTGGAGCAGCCCATCCCGCCGCAGGAGTGGGAGCCACTGCAGGCTGAGCTGATCGCCTACGCCGGCGGCGATTCCCACTGCAAGGACGCCTCGCGGGTGATGCGACTGCCCGGCTGCTGGTACGTGGATTCGGCTGGCGAGCCCACCGCCTTGGTGGAGCTGGCGCATGTGAGCGGCCAGCGCTACGCGCCGGAGGACATCGCCCTGGCGCTGCTGCCCGATGAGTTCGCCGAACCCGACGCTGATCCGTCGCCCCAGCAAGCCATCCCCCCGGAGCAGCCCAGCGAGGGTTCATCCAGCGGCATCCCTCTGCCGAACCTCGATGACGAGGACTTCGGGCCGCCGCGGCCGCTTGAGCAGATCCGCACCGCCCTGGCCGCCATCCCCAGGCGCGTGGCCGGCAGCAACACCTACGCCGACTACCGCAACCTCCTCTGGGGACTGATCCAGGCCTGCGAGCAGGCCGGCCACGACCGTGAGCTGGCGATTGCCCTGATGGAGTCCCACAGCCCCTCGGCCAGCTGCGGCTGGGACATCCGCCAGGTGGCCAGCTCTGGAGGCGAGCAGATCAGCGCGGCGACTTTCTGGTTCCACGCGCGTCAGCACGGCTGGCTGCCGCCGGAGCCTGCCCACACCCCGAGGCCTCCTGGTGCGCACGCCACAGGCAGCCGCCGACACCAGGGCGACACCGGTGGGCGCCATCCCGGTGGCAAGGGCACCGACCACACCAGCAATGCCAGGGGCACCAAAGGAGCTGGATCTGGCGCAGGCCCGCAGCGCTTCTCGCCTCGGCCCGACACCCGGGTGCGCTGGGGAAAGGTGCACCTGCCGATCAACCGCCGCCTCAACGCCTTGGAGCACTGCATCCGATCCCTAGTGGGCCGTGAGCGCAACAGCCTGCGCCGCTCGGCCCGCGTGCGCGAGTCCCATGCCGCCCTGCAACTCAAAACCGCCCTGCGGCTGCAGGAGATCGGTCAGCTGATCCTCGAGGCCCACGACCTACGCAATGGCAACCGCTTCCGCGGCCTCGATCAGGCCGAGCGGCTGGCAATGCCGCAACCGGTTGTGGCGTGGGAGATCCCCGGCTGCATCCCGCGCCGCGACCTCTCGATCGTGGGCGGCCGGGCCAAGGTGGGCAAGACCCGGCTGGTGCATGCCCTGGCCCGCTGCCTGCTCTGCGCCGAGGACTTTCTCGGGTTCGGGGCGCCGGAGGAACCGCGGCCGGTGATCCTGGTGACCGATGACCAGGGCGACGGCGACACTGCCCAGATGCTGCAGCAGCTCAGGATCTGGGATCACCCGTTGCTGCTCTGGTCGCGCCGGTTCCGGGCCACGGAGGCCAACCTCGATGCCCTGCTGGCCTGTCTGGCCGCCCACCCTGGGGCGGTGGTGATCCTCGATTCGCTGCGCTCGATCACCCGCAGCTGCTGCTTTGGCGAGAACGATCCGGAGATGGGGTCGCTGATCTATGACCTCAAGCACCAGATCACCGATGCCGGCGGCACGTTGCTGCTGATCCACCACTGCAATAAGGCCAACGACACCACCGGCACCGAGGCCCTCTCGGGCCACAACGCCATTGCCGGGGCGGCCAACACGATCCTCACCCTCCACTACCTGGCCAAGGGCAATCGGTTGATCAAGGATTCACCCCAGCGCCGCCTGGTGCGCGAGGCCCGCTCCGGCCCACCCGCCGATCTGGTGGTGGCGATCGACGGCAACACCGGATCCTTTGCCCGGCTGGGCACCTACGACGACCTGCAGGAGCAGCAGGAGCAGGAGAGCGATCTCGATCGCGCCGCCCAGCGGGTGCGCAAGGCCAGCGAAAAGCAGAAGGAGGCCCTGCGTTATCTCCAGGCGCTGCACACCAACGGTCTGGCCGGGGTGGGCCTGCTGGAGCTGCAGCAGGCGATCGGCATGGCGCCGGCGGAGGCGCGGCTCAAGCGGGACCTGGAGGGGGAAGCGCTGACCACCTACAAGGCCATGGGCCGCTTCCTCGGCAGCCTGGACGGCTTGGTTACAGCCACCAGGGTGGGCACCAGCGGCGCCAGTTACTACCTCCGCTATGGGCTCAGTGACGCCGGCGCGGAGTGGCTGGCGCGTGAGTTTGATCTATAGGGGGTGGATTCTTGCGATTCTTTGGATCTTCCTGCAGCGCAATTGATCTGACGCTTCTGGCAGAGCGGACTCTCTCAGGATTCTCTGGATTCTTTGCTGGCCACCGCCAGTCCGACGCTGCTCACGGGCGACTGAACCACAACCGCTGGAGAAGGAGCTGGATTCGTTGGATTCTTTGGCCCCCTCACCAGCGCAGCCACTTTGGAGCGCCAAGCGGGCTGGATCCGTTCTGGATTCTTGGGATTCTTTGGGGGACCTCACTCCCTGCAGCAGACAGTCCCTGGGGATCAAAGAATCCAAAGTATCCAAAGAATCTCACGTTCGATCTTCTGCCCAGATCCCCTGCGCTGCAACGGGGTCCAAAGAATCCAACCAATTTGGTGTATCTCGTGAGGTTCTGGTGATGCCGACGACAACCTCCGCGCATGTCTTCGATCGCCAGATCGCTGCCGGTCCCTGGCTCAGGCCGATCCCAGGCCTGCGGCGCACCGACCCGGAGCACCGCTACTGGCTGGGGGAGCACCTGTTCGCGGTGTCCGTCACCGGCGTGATCGGCTCAACCAAGAGCGAATGGGCGATGGCCCGCATCGAGGCCACCCGCCACGTCTGGGAGCCGCGGGGCCACACCGTGCACCTGGCGCTGGAGGCCCTGCTGCACAGCCGCTTCCATCCCCTGCCCCAGCAACGCCAGCAGGCCAGCCGACTGCTGCAGCACCTGCGCTCTGGCGACTACCGGGACTGGATCGAGCCGTTGCTGGCCCACCCCCACTGGCAGCAGGTGACGGTGATCGCTTCCGAGCGCCCCACCTGCTGCCTGATCCGGAACCTGGCCGGCACCTACGACACCGGCTACATCCAGCAGGCCGATGGCCTGCGGGTGCTCGCTGACCTCAAGACCCTCTCCAGGCCCGGATCGGGCAGCTACTGCACCCGCGCCCAGCTGGGTGGCTACATGGCACTGGAAGCCACCTGGGGCGTGCACTACGACGCAGGCCAGACGATCTGGGCCCGGCCGGGGGAGACCCGCTTCTCGCCGCTGTATTCCCGCGAGGAATGCCTGGCCGCCTGGGCAGCGGCGTGGGCGGGCTACGTGAGCAGGTTCCGGCCCTGGTGATGGACTCTCCGAACCGATGTATTCGGACTATCGAGCCGCTATGGTTTGTTGCAGGTCGCTTGCTCGCGCCTCTTTGCTCCTTCGCTGGCTCTGCTGATGGCTGCCACCACCGCCAGCTCTGCTCGAATGGCTGGCGCCGCCCTCGACGCGCTGCTCGATCGCATCACGGTCCTCAAGCTGCAGCAAAAAAGCATCGACGCCGAGCTCTCCCCGCTGCTGGAGCAACTCAGCGGGGCCCTGGAGGCCGGCGAGCTGGATGCCTCCTTCTCCCACAACGGCTGCAGCTTCTGCTGGTCGGCCGGGCGCACCAGCTACGCCTACCCCGAGCCGCTGCAACAGCAGGAGCAGGCCCTCAAGGAGGCCCAGCGGCTGGCGGTCGCCACCGGCGCCGCCAGGGAGAAGCACGGCAAGGCGTTCTGGACGATCAAGCCGGGCCGGAGCTGAACGATGGCCAATCCCCAGAAGCGCAAGGGGGATGCGGCCGAGCGGGAAGCGGCCCAGCTGCTGAGCGATCTGCTGGGCCTGGTGGTGCGCCGCAAGCTCGGCGCCGGCCGCACCACCACGGCCGGTGGTGACACCGGCGACCTCGATGGCGTGCCGGCCCATGTGATCCAGGTGGCCAGTTGGGCCAACACCGCCGCCGCGGCCCGCCTCAAGCCAGACGAGGCCGCCCTGCAGGCCGAGCACGCCGCTGCTGGATTCGCGGCGACCTTGGTGCGCTTCCGCGGCGGCACCTGGCGGGTGGTGCTCACCCCCGAGCAGTGGGCCGCCTACGTGCGGCTGATCCTGAGGCAGTCCCCCCAGGGGACGGCGCTCCCTGATCTGCCGCCCAGTAGTGGAGGTGGAGCATGAGCCCCGAGCAGCCACCGACAGCGGGCGCTTGCTCAGAGGCGGGCACTGAGTCGCTGGAGGAGCTGCGTGCTGCCCCGACCCAGCAGGACGACGACGGCAACCCGATCTGGCCGGCCGCCGACCCCAGCAGGCCGGTGGGGAAGGGCAACCCGCCGCGGGGCCGCCGCAGCCAGAGCCACAAGCCCCGGGCCACCCACATGGAGGTGGAGACGCGCATCGCTGAGGCGCAGCTGTGGATCGCCCAGCGGCTGCCGTTGGCACAGATCAGGGAAAAAGCAGCCCAGAACTGGGGAATCACCAACATCAAAACGATCAGCCGTTATCTGGCGCTGGCTCGGCAGCGCATGGTGGAGGAGCTAATCACCGATCGGCGCCGCCACCAGGCTGAGCAGATCTTTGCCCTGAACGATTGCGCCCGCCGGGCGATGGACGCCGAGCAGTTCAACGCGGCGGTAGGCGCCTTCCGGGTGATTGCTGAAATCGGCGGCCTGCTGCGGGCACCGATCAAGCCGCCGGAGCCACGGGCATGACAGCGAGCACCACCACCACCGCGATGCCAGCGCCGGTGCTGACGTCACCGGCCCCTGCAGAAGGCGGCCTGCTGCTGAGCGAGCTCGACCCCTGGGGCGACGGCGGCCTGCTGCACCTCCCCACGGCCACTGCTACCGAGCAATCCGAACCCCAGAGCCTGCGCAGCTTCATTGCCGAGGCCTACCCCCGCTACGGCTTCCACCGCTGGGCCCAGGTGCTGATTGATCTGCTTCAGCAGGTGGCCGATGGCCAGCTGAGCCGGCTGATCGTCACCTGTCCGCCCCGGCTGGGGAAATCGCTGCTGGTGTCGAAGCTCTTCCCGGCCTACTTCCTGCAGCGCTACCCCCATCTGTTTGCGGCGATCGCCTCCTATTCGGCTGAGCTGGCCTATGCCCACTCCCGCGAGGCGCGGCACTTCTACCGGGTGACCGGCCACCTGCTGGCCCGCGATTCGGCGGCGGTGGGCAACTGGCTCACCCGCCAGCGGGGCGGCTGTATCGCTGCCGGTGTGGATGGCCCGTTCACGGGCAAGGGCTACAGCCTGGGGATCATCGACGACCCCTACAAGGGTCCGGGCGATGCCGCATCCCCGGCGCTGCGGCAGAAGCTGATCGACTGGCTGCGCTCGGTGTGGCTGACCCGTGCCGAACCGGCCTCAGTGCTCGGCCCGGACGGCAGGGAGCAACCGAACCTTTCGGCCCAGGTGGTTGTGCTGACCCGCTGGGACCACCAGGACGTGATCGGCTGGCTGCTGGAGCAGGAGCTGGGCGAGCCCCCCCAGCACTGGACCGTGCTGGACCTGCCGGCCATCGCGGAAGACCCCGCCGAACGACCCAAGCTGCCTCCCACCTGCACCCTGATCACCGACTGGCGCGAGGCGGGCGAAGCTCTGTGTCCGGAGCGGTTCCCCCTGCCGGAACTGCTCAAGATCCGCGCCCGACTTGGCGCCTACTGGTGGGCGGCGCTCTATCAGCAGCGGCCCAGCCCGGTATCGGGCTCAATCTTCCTGAGGCAGTGGATCCGGCCGCCCTTCCACCGCGAGGACGGCCGGCAGCGTCAGTACGCACTGCTGGCGCTCTCCTGTGACCTGAGCTTCAAGGGGGAGGCGGAGAGCGACTACTGCGGCTTCTGCTTGGCCGGTCTGGTAGCCCCAGCGGCCCATGGCGTCATCCCCCGATCGGGGGAACTTCAGGGAGCCATGTCCCAGGCGGCGCTGGAGATCGAGGTGCTCTGGGCGGCGCGGCACCGCTTTGGCCTGCCGGAGGTGATCCGCTTCCTGCTGGGCTGCCTGGAGACGCTGGAACAGCAGGGCCTGCGGCCCAATGCCGTGCTGATCGAGGACGCCGCCAACGGCCCGGCGGTGCTGCAAACGCTCAGGCGCCGCGTGCCGGGGATGCTGCCAATCACGGCTCGGGGCAGCAAGGAAACCCGTGCCCATGCGGTGGCCCCGCTGGTGGAGGCCGGGCAGATCCGCTTCCACCACCGAGCCCAGCCACTGGTGGAGGAAGCCATCCGCTTCCCCAAAGGCAGCAAGGACCTGGTGGATGCCTTCTGCCAGGGCGCCCTTTGGCTGGAGGGGCGCTACTGGCGTGCCCAGGGCCTCCAGCCGCTGGCGACTCCGCTGCTGATCAGCCGCTGAGGAGTGAGGAACCGTGACGGCTGCACTGCTCCCTGCCCCTACCGAGACGACCGCCACGGCGGTGCAGCTGGTCCTACCGATCACGGTGGTGTTGGTGGGTGATGGCGCCGGCGTAGACCAGATGCTGCGGCAGCGCCGCTACCGGCGGCCGACGTGCCATGCGCGGGCAGAGCAGCTGGAGTTCAGCCTGCAGGCACCGGCACATCACCCGCCCAGACCGGTGAGTCAGGTGCCGATGCGCTGCAGGCCGCGGCGAGAGCGGCCCGTGCATCCCCATGCCGCGGCCGATGCCCTGGCGCTGCAGCACCGGGACCTGGCGGAGAAGATCGCCGGCAACTTCGCCCGGCGCACCGTGCACCCCAAGGAGGACCTGCTTCAGCTCGCGATGATCGGATTGATCAAGGCGGCCCGCCGCTACGACCCCTCACGGGGCCCCTTCCGGCCTTACGGGCGCACCTATGCCAATGGGGAGATCACGCATTTTCTGCGGGACAACGGCTTCCTGCTGAAGGTGCCGCCGACGTGGAGGGAGCTTCATGCGCGGGGGCAGCGGTTGCTGATGTCAGGAACAGGGATTGCGGAGATGCTTGAGAGACTTGGAACTAGCCGAGAACATTGGCAGCAGCTTGCGGAAGCCTGCTCGGTAAGGGTTGTAACTCATCAACTTGAGTAACGCGGCCTTCACCAGACAGAGTCAAGCTGAGTGATGTTCCTGTCCGATTACATAGCATCGCCGCATTCACGCTTCCTCTACAGATCTTATGGCGGCATCCACTTCCGCTTTGTGGGCATCAAGAGGTAGCCTAGGCCTAAGTGCTTCCAGTAAAGTGACTGCCTGGCGGCACGGCTTCGACTGGGATAGCTCAGATCGTACGCGCTCATTTTCGATAAACATTTGGACCACATTCCGAATTTGATCAACCGTAAGCTGGTCGATGAATGGTTTAAGAATGACTTGCGCATCAGAGACTCCCCAGTAGTTTCCGCACCAGACAGCGAGAATTTCCTGGTAGACTTCGACAAATGCAATCGCTGGTACGTATGGCCCAAATTGGGCGAGCGACTTTGCTGCTTCTTCCTCTGCTTTCCACCCGTAACTGGTGTCCTTCGCAGCGGCCAATAGCTTGGCGGCCCTTCGGTAGATCGCCGCGCGAGCTCCATCAGGAATAAATTGAATCCCTCCGACCTGCGTCAAGATATAGAGAATCCTGTCGCGGGCTTTCTTGTCGGAACTTTCGTCTGAATCCGGGTCAACCCCAAATGAGTGATATCGAAGACCAGCAAGTCGCTTGAGATCATCATTGGCCCGCTCCCAGACCGCAGGGAAGAGTTGTACGGTGTTGCTATAGGCAGGATCCACGCCAGCGCAAATCAGATCGAGCATGAACCCAAAGGCAACCCGAACATCAGGGGATCTCAGGCCGCGCACCTGATCCTGCAATGTCGAGAGCCCATCCCCAGTGAGAGGCGAACGCCGAACAGGCTCGAAAAGAGACGACGCCGAATGCCCCGGGTCCGGCAAAGGCTTCTCGAAGAGATTCCGCTGAAGAATTAGGGCGAGAGCAATGACATCATCTGCTTGTACGGGATCATCGCTATTGTGAGATGGACTCGCATGATTTCTCATCCAGTTGATCATTTCGAGCGTCTTGCCAGCCTTCTTGTTGAGGAGGCCGAGACGCGTGCACCCAGCTATCAGTACTAAGTCGTCTACGCCCGACCATCTTTCTGCAAGCGTGTCACCATCTTGATTAAACTTCTTTCGCCCGGATTCGTCTTTCACGGTTGACTGAAAGATGTCAACCCCGTAGGCCTCGACCCGCCGCCTCATGTTGCAAACAGCAGCGTTCCATATATCGAGCAACGAGTGATCGTAGAAACCGCCATCAAAAAGCCTGCGCGCTTGCATCAAAAGCTCGCTCTCTCGATCAATGAGAACGGGAAAGGAGCTGTCGTCGGGTGATGCGAGCAGGGCTGGCAATGCCTCTGTCATGGCTGCATTCCTTCAATGTAAGCGTGAATAAGTTGGAATTCCATTTAATGCCGCTCCTTCTGCTCGGGCCGCACAAGACTGCAGCCATGTGCCATATTATGTGGCCGCTTGGCGGCAATGAGCGTCGAACTCAGCGTTTCCCTGGACGGGGATCGGGGATCCTCGCCTGACTCACGCAGAAAGCTAAGGATTGCACTCCAGGCCCCTTGTCTTTGCCATTTGACCAGGCAAACATCGCTCTGATTCGGCATTCACTGACCACTGGCTCAATCGCCGCTCCTGGCAAGTGCTGGCACCCGCCCAGCTGACTTTGCCCACAAGCCACCGCCGCAGGACTGCTCCCTCCGCAATCCACTCATCCCTAAAAATTCAGCAGCGAGACCCCGACCAGGCCCCCTGGCTGGAGCACTCCACCCTGAGCGGCCTGCGGGAACGTCTGCAGCTCGTCTACGACTGCTGGAGCCTGCTGGAGCTCCCCGATGGCACCAGCCGCCGGCCGGTGTATCTGCCCCGCGGCATCGAGGAGCCCGAGACCTGCTACCTCAAGCGGCTGGAAGCTGCCCGCCCCACCGGCTTCTACCGCGATGCCCTGCGCACCTACGCGGGGATGCTGTCGCGACTTGTCTGGCAGGAGCTGCCCGACTCGCTGACCAGGGTGGCCACCGATGTGGACGGCCAGGGCACGGACCTGGGGGTGTTCCTGTTCCTGGCCGACCTGCTCACCCTGCGCGATGGCGGCTGCCTGATCCTGCAGCTGCCGCCTCAGCATCGTTGGCCGTCAGAAGGGGACCGGCTGGAGGCCCTCGCCAAGGGCGACCGGCTCTCTCTGCCGCGGCTGCAGCTGGTGCCCCGGGGCGACCTGCTCAACTGGCGCCTGCCCACCGACGGCACCACAGGCGCTCCGGCATCGGGCCCGGTGGAGATCGTCTGGCGGGAGCCGCGTCGGCAGACCCTGCCGCCCCGCTTCGCCAGCGGCCATGCCGCCGTGCCCACGGTGGTGCTCGACGCCCACGGCGGGCTGGTGCCCGATCCCCAGGCCTGGCTCTACCGCAGCCTGTCGGTGACGGACGACGGCCTGGTGCTGCGCAGCTGGCAGGCCAACCCCAACCCCGGCGCTGCCGATGGCTACGACATGGTGCCGGTGGGCGAGCCGTCGCTGCTGCCCCAGCGGTTTGATCTGCCGGCCCTCTGGTACTCAGTGGATGGCACTGCCTTTGGCGAGGGCGATCTGCCCCATCTGGGCCTGGCGCACCAGTACCTCAACCACTACCGCTGCCGCAGCGAATACGAGGACCTCTTGTCGCGCACCGCCCTGCCGGTTGGCGTGCGCACGGGCCTGGTGGATGCCTACGGCTTCCGCCGCAGCGACGGCGCTCTCGGTTCAGGTGCTGCCACCGGCGGCGCAGAAGGCCAACGGCCCCAGCGTCTGGTGCTCTCCACCTCCTCCTTCATGGACTTGCCGGAGGGCGCCACGTTCCAGTGGGTCGAAATCGAGGCCCGCTCGCTGGCGGAGCACCGGGCCTACCTGCAGCAGCTGGAAGAGGCCATGCGCCGCGACGCCCTGATCCCCGCCGGCGGCCACGGTCCAGCCCGCACCGAGCTGGAGATTTCCCTGACTGCCGGCCAGAGCTTTGCGGTGCTCCAGTCGCTGGCAGGCCAGAAGGCCTCGATGCTCAGCACCCTGCTGCGCCAGTGGACCCGCCTCACCGGCGAAAAGCTCTCCGACACTCCGGCCTGCAGCGTGGAGATCTGCCCGTTGGTGCCGCCGCAACCACCGCGCAAACCCCAGCCCTCGGTGCAGGAGTGGCTGGTGCTGCATGAGCGGGGGGTGATCGACGGCGCCGAGCTGCGCCAGCAGCTGGGGCTGGGCGAGCCCAACGGGGGCAGAGGCAGCTGATCTGGCAAGGGAGGGCATGACCCAGTCCTCCCCACCCACCTGCACCTGGCGTCCCGGTGATGCCGAGGCCTTGCGCATCGCCCTGTCCATCCCGGTGACCAGTGCCGCCCTTGCGGCCCTGAACCGGGAGATGGCCCAGCTGCAGACCCACTACCCCACAGGGGTCTGCACCGCCCAGGGCCACCTCGATGCCATTGCGGCGCTGAATGAGCAGCTGGCCGCACTGACACCGGCAGAGGTGAACAGCCCGGTGCGCAGCCGGCGCAAGGGCGTGGCCGGTGGCGTGGTGCCCAACCCACTGCCGCTGAGAAAGTTGGCGGTGGTGGAGTACGCCACCGAGCTGCTGCTGGAGGAAACCGAGAGCGAGTGGAACCCTGCGGGCCCCTCACCGGCGGTGGTGCTGAACCGGCAGCGCAGCCAGCACATCGGCCAGCTGGCGCTGCTGCTGCCGCGGCTGCAGAACTGGCGCCAGTGCAACCCCGACCCCTTCCGGGGATCGCTGGTACGGGGCTGAGCGATGGAGCTACCCCTCTCGCCACTCAACCAGGGCCTCAACCCCCTGCGGGGTGCGCCGCTGTGGGGCCAGTTGGTCTCCCTGCCTGCAGCCGCTTCAGCGATTGACAGCCGGATAGCTCAGCCCGCGGCTCTGCCCCTGTGGCTGGCGCTGCAGCCCTACGCCAATGCCCGCCTCTGCCTGTTCGAGGTGGACCGGCCTGACAGCCGCAATCCGGTTCCAATCCGCCGGCATGTGATCGATTGCTTCCTCGAGCAGAGCGGCATCGTCAGCGGCTACAACGACACCGCCCTCACCGACCCTGGGGACGTGTTGCTGCGCGGCTACCTCTGCCGGGCGGCGATCCTGCCGGTGAGCACCAGCAACACCTTCGATTGGCTGGCGGCTGAGCAGGACTGGGCCACCCCAGGCTTCCGCGACGAGGCGCCGCTGCCCTGGGACCCGTCGTTGCTGGGAACTGTGCAGGCTCCTTGTCAGGGTGTGATGTGGCTGGGGGACCTGGCCCTGCTCCAGCCCCAGGGCGGACTTCCCTCGGGGGGACGGGCCCAGTTCGCCGGTTGCCAGGTGATGCACTTCGGGGCGGACTACGGCCCGGGCGGCATCAGCCTGCTGCTGCAGCCGTTGCTGGGGGAAGCGATCCAGCTGGTGCTCAGACCCCACAGCGTGCTGGTGCTGCGCGATGGCGACACCTTGAACCTGATCGCTGAGCGCTACGGCACCACCGTGGCCACCCTGCGGCGGATCAACCCCCAGCTGGAGAGCACCCAGACGATCATCGCCGTCGAGGGCGACTCCCTGGCGGTGCTGGCCGGTCGCTATGGCACCACCGAAAGCAAGCTGCGCAGCCTCAACCCGGTGCTGCAGCAGAGCGAGACCTACATCAGCGCCGAAGGCGAAACGCTCAGCAGCGTGGCGGCCGAGCAGAACCTCAGCCTCACTCTGCTGCGCCAGTTCAACCCGGAGCTGAGCAGCTGGCCCAGCGAGGAACCGCTGCCGGCTGGCACCACCCTGCTCCTGCCCGTCTACCGCTCCACCACTTCCATCCCGGCGGGGATGCAGTTGCTGGTGCCTGGCTACATGCCCTCAACCCCGCTGCCGGCGGGGGAGTGGATCTACCTGCCGGCCCGGCGCTCTGCTCCCGTGCTGGATGAGCTGCCTGAGCAGGGCTTTTGAGGAGCTGGCAACAGGGAGAGCGAGCGCAGCCCGGACGGGGCGCCCGCAGCACCACAGCCGTGATGGGTGATGCCCTCCTCCTTCTTCTCCTCTGACTCCAGCGTCGCCAACAGCGGCGCTGCTCCAGGTCCCATGGTCCCTCCTGGCCGATGGCAGACCTACCGCCAACAGCAGCAACAACCCAACCAGGGCTCTGCTGGCTCTGTCCAACCTGCCGCCGACCCCGACCTGCTCAACAGCGACGGCGCTGCTGACGCGGGTCTGGATGCTGCCGACGGCGACGACACCCTCGATCTCTCCCTGCCACAGGACTCCAGCCCCAGCGACAACGACGACCCCCCTGCCGCTGCTCCCAGCAGTGCTGATCCCCTGCGGGCCGAGCGGCGCCGCAGTAACCAACTCGAGAAAGAGCTGCGCAAGGCCCGAGCCCAGCTGTCCCGCTTCTCCGAGATCAACCCGGACGAGTACGCCCGCCTGCAGGACGCCGAGCGCAAGCGCGAGGAGTTCGAACGCCAGGTGGGCGAGCGCGAACGCCAGCTCAATGAGGCCAACCTGCGCCGCGTGCGCAGCGTGGAAAAGGAACGGGACGAGGCCCGCTCACAGGTGCAGAACCTGCGCAAGGAGCGCTTGATGGAACGGCTGTTTTCAGAAGCGGAAGGCCGGGTGGGCGGTGATGAACGGGGGACGTTCTTTGACACCTTCGTGACGCTGTGCGGCGGCCACTTCCAGCTGGGCGAGGTGGACGGCCGCGAGCGGCTGCTGCCGGTGGACGGCAAGGGCCAGCCCCTCACAGCCGACGGTGTCGCCCTCAGCGATGGCGACTACATGGAGGAGCTGCGCCGCCACCCGGTGTACAGCTTCCTGTTCCAGCAGCGCAGCGGGCTGTACTCGGCGGCTGTGCCGGAGAGCGGTCACGAGCACGGCGGAGCCGTGAACCTGCAGACCCTGAGCACCGCCGAGCTCTACCTGGAGGCCGTCAAGGGCACCACCCCCAGGGCGGCTGCACCGCGGCGCTGATCAACCCGCCGGGAGGGAGCAATGGCCTGGTACCTGGTGTTCTGGCGCAACCGATCCACCGCCACGGTGGTGCCGGCCGCCAGCGCCAACCAGGCCCGCTCCCGCGCCCAGCGCCGACACAAGGAGGGCTATGGGGTGATCGTGGCCGCCCGTCGGGCCAATCCCCAGGACAGCCAGCTCATTCGCCGTGGTGTCTGGGTGCGCCGTCGCCGTGACGGCAGCAGCCCCCAGTTCGGCAATGCTCGCGCCAAAGCCAGGGCCCGGCGGCAGCGGAGTGCCTACCGCCATTGGCTGTGAGGCCCGGCCACCAACCGGCAGCCGGGCCTGAGCCCCCTGGCTCAGCAGACCGAGACGGTGCAGCCGGGGGTGCCCTGCAGCTTGCGGGCAAAGGCGAATGCCTTCTCGGCAGGGATCAGCCGCATCTTCTTGACGGGCTTGCCTCGGCGGCCAAAGAACTCGACCGCACAGGGGGCAGTGCCGAGCTTCTGGACGCCGGGCTGATAGCGGTGAACCACAAGCAGGCGGACTTCGCAGACGGGGCCTTGGGGAGCGGCCATGGCTGGGATGGAGCGGAGAACACCGACCAGACGCCCCGCAGGCGCAGTGCTGGCCAGGGGCGAGCCCCGCGAGCCTTGCGTCAGCCCTGGCCAGCGCAAGCCGCAGGGGCATGCTGCGGCGGGGTTTCGCTCCACCCGGCCAGCCACGCCCCACTGGCCCTGCTGTAGATCCGTGCTGAGCACCCACCGCGCCCGAGCAGTGGAGCTGCTCTGCCAACCCTGGGATCAAGGCACAGGCAAGGGGGCCGCTGCTGCAGCCCCCAATCCATGGCGCTCAGGCCATCTGCAGCTTCTGCACCGACAGTGGCTGGCGCTGCAGCTCGAGCTCACAGCGCTGCATCAGCTCCTGCTCGGCCAAGAGCCGCTCATCCAGCTCATCGACCCGTGCCAGACACTGCTGGATCGCCGGAATCACCTCCTCCTCCAGCAGGGTGATCTCTTCTTCTCCATAGGGCTGCTCGATCCAGGTGCGGCGCAGCGGCAGCCCACGACGACGCAGCAGGATCTCCTCTACCGAGCGCAGCGTGGATTCGAGCAGCAGAAAGGGATCCTCTTCTGGCCTGCAGAACGGGGAGGTGGCAGCGGGGCTGCCTGCAGAGAGCGTGGCCATGACGATCGGCGCCAGGTATGGCGCAGCGACGGGACCGATCCCAGCGGAGGCCCGACCCCAGGAGGGCCTCAGACTGGAGAGGCCCGGAGCAAGCCCTCCTCCCGCTCCCAGGCGTTACCGGTCCATCCGCGTCAGCGCTGCCCCACCCAGAAGCGCCAGCAGCAACTTGAGGGTGGAATCAAAGCCGCCCTGCAGCTGCTCCAGCGTGCCGGGGCAGATCTGCCCGATCGATCGCCCCTCCAGCGCCCGCTGGCCGCAGACCCCAGCAGCCAGCGTATAGATCAGCAGCTGGGTGCCGATCACCAGCGCCAGGATCTTGAAGACGAACCGCTCACGGTCAAACGGCGGCTTGGGCGGTCGGGCCAGTGGTCCTGAGTCCATCGCTGCTCTTCCCTCGCGATCAGGCCCCAGCTGGCGGCACCAGAGCCGCCGTCACTTTTTTTCCTGGAAGACCCCCACATAGACGGTGCCCTGCCGGTAGAGGGGCAGCACCTTGTCGCGCAGATCGGCGTTGTGCAGGCGGACGCAACCGAGGGTGGGGTGCAGGGGCTGCTGCGGTGCCCAGGCGCCGGGCCAGCCACAGGCCGAGCCGCCGCCGTGGAGCATGATCCCGGCCCGACCATGGGCCACCTCCTGGCCCTCCAGCTCCTCCATGTCGAAGGAATACCAGCCGTAGCCCATGGCGGTATCGGAGCAGGGCGGGTTGGGGTTCTGTTCGTAGTCGGGGTAGAGCTGGCCGAGCTTGTAGAGGCCGGGCGGAGTGTCGGTGCTGTTCTGGGTCCAGTCGGTGTCGCTCCCCTGGCCGCGGGCTAGGCAGGGGATCTTCCAGAGGAAGGCCCCGGTGTGGTCGTAGGCCTCCATGTCCTGGTCGCGGTCATTCACCAGCAGGTAGGAATCCCCGGGCTGGACGGGAGCTGCCAGCTGCGGGCCGGCCATCCCGGCTTCCTCTGAGCCGCGCGGATCGAGGCCGCCGCTGGGGACTGCTGGTGCCGGGGGCTCAGCGGGTTTCTGGCTGAAGGTGAGCGCCCAGGGGGCCTGCTCATCGAGGACGGCCTCGCTGCCGGGCAGGGCAGCGATCGCGGCATGGAGGGTCCAGACGCCGGAGACCTGCTGGGGTTCACCGCGAAAGGCTTCAAAGCGATCCTGAAACCGCTCGGGGGTCATGGGGCTGGCCATGGGCGTGGTGCTGCTGAGCCCTGTTGCCAGTGGTCGCTTGGGGGTGCCGGCTGCGGGCAACAAGAGAGCGCCCCAGCCGCAGCCGGGGCCGCCCCCTCAGAAGGGCAGCTCGCTCTCGGGGCACCAGACGGGCACCGAAGCTGGCGTGGTCAGCTGGCGATCGAAGAGCAGATCGGCGCAGAGGCGCTCCAGCCGCTCCAGAGGAGCCGGGCGGTGGGCCGATGCCTCCTCGCACAGGAACTCCAGGGTGCGGGAGCTCAGGAGCTGGAAGGCGCGGATCCGGGATGCAGAAGCCATGGCAGGCGTAGCGAAGACCCCGAAGCAGGCCGGGCGGGGTCAAGGGGCAGCCCCCTCCGACATGCGGAGCGCAGCGCAGCCAACGCACCAGTCCGGCTGACTTGCGCAGCCCTTGAGGCCGCCCGGACCATGAGGAGGGCTGCGCGTAGCCGATCCACCAGGAGCTGGTGGGGCAGGGGCCCAGGCCGCTACCGGGCACGGGATTGGAAACCGGTGCCGCCCACTGCTGTCACAGCCACGAACTGGCCAACAGGGGAACGCTCAGCCTTGGCCGCCGATCACCCGCTGCAGCACCTGCTGGGATTCCGTCTGCAAGGCCAGCGGCAGCAGCCCGATGCGCCGTTTCACCAGTGGCATCGCCAGGGTTGTCATGCGGCTGAGCCGGATCCTCGAGCTCACCTTCAGGCCGGTGTCTGAGAAGCCCGGATGATCGGCAGGGATGTCGAGCTCATCGCGGCCCGGCGGCCCGCTGACGTTGGAGCTGATGAAGGCCAGCAACACATCCCCATGGCGCTCACTGGTGGTGATCACCAAGGCCGGCCGAGGCTTGGCCGCAGGCCCATCCGTGAATGGGAAGGCGACCAGCACGATGTCGTAGCGGCTCAGCATCAGCCGGCGCCGATCGCTTCTCCGTCAGAGAAGCTGTAGAGGTCAGGCTCAGCCGCCAGGTCGTCAAAGGCACCCCCGGCCATCGCCATCTCAGCCAGGGCCCCGTGACTCAGGTCGCTGCTGTCCTGCTCCAGCTGCCTGAGCAGCCAGCGGCGATCGTCAGCCGGCAGGCTGCGGATCACCGCAAGCAGGTTCTCGGTGAGCTGGGGATTGGTCATCGCCCCAGGCTAAACAGCCTGAACCTCAGGGTTCACCCTGCCCACAAGCGACCTGGCAACAGCTGCTGTTGTCACTGGGGCCAGGCCCCTGGAGCGTGCCCTTGGGCCTGACCTTGATCGAGGCGCAGAAATACGCCCGCCGTGCTGAGCAGCTAGCGGTGCTCAAGACCTTTGCGGAGGGGGAGCTGCTGCGCCGCCTGCCCTTCCGCAACCTTGTCGGTGGCTCGTTGAGCTTCCCGGCGGAAACGAAACTCCCCCGCGTGGGTTTTCGGGCCGTCAACGAGGGCTACCGCCAGAGCTACGGGGTGATCAACTCCGATTCGGAGTTCGTGCACCTCTTTGGCGGCGACCTGGATGTGGACCGCTCGATCGTGGACCTACAGGGCCCGGAGGCCCGTGCTGCCCAGACCGAGATGAAGGTGCGCTCGATGCGCCTCACCCTGGAGGCAGCGATCATCAACGGCGACGACACCTTTGATCCGCGGGCGTTCAACGGGCTGAGCAAGCGCCTGGTGCCCGGCGAGGACCAGACGATCGACAACGGCGGCAGCACGCTGAACCTGCTGGCGCTGGAGGCGCTGACCGACAGCGTGATCGGCTACGGCGGCGACAAGGTGTTGATCGCCAGCAAGGCCGCCCGCCGCCAGATCAGCACCGCCTCCCGCCAGGCCGGCGGCGACCTCTACGAGGTGATCGACGGGCGGCATTTCTTCGAGGGGATCGAGATCCTGCTGGTGGAGGAGGACGCCGAGGGCAACGCCGTGCTCGGCTACGACGAACCGGCAGGCACCACCTCGATCTACTGCTGCGTGCTCGGCGATGCGGCGGTCTGCGGACTGCAGGGCCCGTTTGAGGGGCGCTACGGGATCTCGGTCCGGGACTTCGGGGAGGTGCACGACGCGCCGGTGTTCCGCACGCGTGTGGATTGGTACGTGGGTTTTGCGGTGTGCAACCGCAAGGCCGCCGCACGCCTGTTCAACGTGGCGCCCATGCCGCTGGTACTGCCCTGAACGCCAGCCCCAACCCAGGAGAACTGCCCAGAACCACTCATTCATTTCCCCCAGGAGCTCCATCCATGACCTCTCAAGCCACCCGGCTGCTCGACGCCCAGACGGTGCTCGTCGGCTGGATCAACCACTCCGCCACTGACTGCTACGAGCACACCCGCAGCAGCGGTGATGTCGTCAACCTCGGCACCGATCTCGATGCCACCAGCTCCTTTGTGCTGGTGGCTTCCCACCCCGGCCATAGCGGGGCGGTGACGGTGACCCTGGAGCTGGCGCCGCTGCTGGCCGATGGCAACGCCGGCAGCTGGATCACCGCCGCGGCCGTCGCCATCCCCGCCGCAGGCGGCAAGGTCGAGGCGATCATCAGCGGCGCCGCCCTGCTGATCAACCCGGCTGACAGCGCACTGATCACGCCGCCCTGCCTGCGGCTGGCGCGGGCGACGGTTTCGCCTGGCACGCCTGCCGGGATGACCGTGGCGCTCACCGCCAACCAGGGGCTGTGAGGTGAGCGCCATGGGCAACCCACTCGACACCCTCAACGTGGCGGCTGGAGCTGAGGCCCTGCCGCTGGAGCTGCTGCAGCCTCTCGACAGCAGCAACCCCGACTCCACGCCTGTTCGCCTCTCGGGCCCGGAGCAGCGGCTCAACGTCACACCGGATCCAGGTGTAGGCGATGCAGCGCTGCTGCCGCCCAGCCAGCTGCTGATCGGCAAGGACAGTGCGACCCGCTCGATCTGGCCGGTGCACCTGGCCGGCTGGCAGGCCCTGGGCTGGCAGTTGCTCAGCCCCGCCAGTGGCGGCGATGAGCCGGTCCCGGTGGACTCCGGGGACAACGCGCCGGAACCGGAGCTGGCGGATGCGCTGGACCTCGAGCCCGAGCAACCGGAAGCGCCGGATCCCGCCCCGACACCCGATGAGCCCACTCCTACCGACGACCGGTTAGAGACCACCACCGATGGTGGCGAGGCCCTGCTTGCCTCACAGCCCACTGACTTCCAGGCCATGACCAAGGCCCAGATCGTCGAGTTCTGCTCCACCGTCTACGGCGTGGAGCTCGATAGCAGCCAGACCAAGGCCGAGCTGGTGGAGCAGGCCATGGCGCTGGAGGCCAAGGCCAGTGCATCGGGCACTGCCAGCGGCAGCAGCGATGCCACGAATGAGAGCAGCAACGATGCCGCCGATCTCGCGGCCCTGGAGCTGGGGGATGCCCTGCTCTGATCCCTGCAGCCTGCGCTGCCCCGGCCAGCGCATTCCTGGCTGGGGGCTGGCAACAGCTCAGCAGCACTGCCCTGGCGTCGATGGCCACTCCCGATCCGGCTGTGCTGGCCGAGCTGACGGCCCAGTGCCGCAGCAGCAGCCGGCCCCAGGGGGTGATCTTCCTGGGCCAGGCCCAGCTGCAGGACGGCGGCACCCCTGAACCGCCGCCCACCGGCGGCATCACGGCAATGCAGGCACTGGCGCCGCTCATCAGTGCCACTGCCGGCGATGGGGTGGTGGTGATCGCGCTGGACCTGCGCCTGCTCAGCCCCTTGCCGCACTGATTTCTCCCCTCCACCTCTCTCCCCTTCTGCACGGATCACCATGGCCACCACCACCGAGAGCCGCACCGCCGGCCGTTCCCTGCCCCAGCCGACCGATCTGCTGCTGGTGCAGCGCGGCAGCACGCCCTACCGGGCCACTGCTGATGAGGTCAAGGCGTTCATGCTCAGCCCGGCCACCGCGGCGGCGATCGGGGCGATCAGGCCCGGTACCAACCTCTCGGTGGATGCCGACGGCACCCTCCATGCCGCCATCCCCGGCGCGCTCACCTACAGGGGCGCGATCGACCCCACCACCACCGAGGCCCCGGCTGGGGCTGTGGCCGGAGATGTGTACCTGGCCAGCAGCGCCGGCCCTGCCCTGGCGAGCTGGAGCGGCATCGCCGGAGCGGAGATCGCCCAGGGGGATCTGTTGCTGTTTGACGGCACGAGCTGGAGCGCCAACGCCGCCCTGGGGCCCGATGGCGCCGGGGTGATCCGCATCCAGGTGGCCGTTCCGCTGGCCGTCGATGAGAGCGATCCCGCCCAACCGCTGCTCAGCGTGGTCCTGGCCACGGCCGAGGCGTCGGGGGTAGTGCAGCTGGCCGACCCATTGGCGCTGGCAGACGGCACGCCCGGGCGGGTGGTGGATGCGGCCCAGCTGCAGGCGGCGATGGCCACTGCCCAGCCGGCCGGCGACTACATGCCGCTGGACCTGAGCACCCTGCCGGCTCTGCCCTGAGCGCCGCAGCAGATGACCCTCCAACCAGGCGACCTGCTGGCGATCACCCGTCCCGCTGGGCCCCAGGCCGGCACCTACCAGCTGCCGGCAGCGGCGCTGGCAGAGCTGGCTGGCCCGATACCGGTGCTGGGCATCAGCGGCGTGCTCTGGTCGACCGTGCGCTCGGCGGCGGACAACAGCTGGCAGGCGATCTGCTGGTCGCCGGAGTTGCAGCTCTACGTCTGCGTGGCCAACAGCGGTAGCGGCAATCGGGTGATGACCTCCAGCGATGGCATTCGCTGGAGCCCCCAACCGGCGGCCGCTGATCAGAACTGGGTGGCGCTCTGCTGGGCCGCTGCGCTGGGGCTGTTTGTCGCCGTCAGCGACAGCGGCACGGGCCAGCGGGTGATGACCTCTCAGGATGGCCGCAGCTGGAACCTGCGCCAGACGCCGGCCGACAACAACTGGACCTCGATCTGCTGGGCGCCCGAGCTAGGCCTGCTGGTGGCCGTGGCCAGCAGCGGCACGGGCAACCGCGTGATGATCAGCTCCAATGGCCTCACCTGGACGGCCGGCCCTGCTGCCGCGGATCAGGAATGGCGCTCCATCTGCTGGGCGCCTCAACTGGGGTTGTTGGTGGCGGTGAGCAGCACCGGCAGCAACCAGCGGGTGATGACCTCAAGCGATGGCCGCAACTGGACGCTGCGGACGGCCGCTGCAACCAACAACTGGATAGGACTCTGTTGGGCGGCGGAGCTCGGTTTACTGGTGGCGCTGAGCAGCAGCGGCCGGGGCAACCGAGTGATGACTTCCCCGGATGGGATCAGCTGGAGCAGCCGCAGCTCGGTGGCCGACAACGCCTGGTCCTCCCTCTGCTGGGCTCCGGAGCGGGAGCTGCTGGTGGCGGCGGCCAGCAGCGGCACCGGCAACAGGATCATGACCAGCGGCGATGGCCTCAGTTGGACGGTGCGGAGCTCCCCGGCAGATCTGGGCTGGCGCTCGCTTTGTTGGTCGCCCCAGCGGCGCCAGTTCGTGGCTGTGAGCAACAGCGGTGCTGGCAACCGGGTGATGGTGAGCCCCTGACCCATGCCTGACACCACGACACCCCTGCCAGCGACTGGCTCGCGCTGCTGGCGCGACCTGATCAGCCCAGAGACCGGCGCCACAGTGCTCAACCTGGCGGCAGACAGCAGTGACGCCGATCCGATGGTGGAGCTGACCTACGACGAGGGCGGCAGCGGCTGGTGGCCACTCTCCACGCTGGTGTTTGAACAGAGCTGAGTGAAGGGGCCTCAGCCCCCACCTGCCAGCTGCTGGCGCAGGGCGGCGAGGGCCTTTTTCTGGGCCCGCTGAACGGCCATCGGGCTGATCTGCAGCTGCGCCGCGGCGGCCCGCAAGGACAGCCCCTCGAGGACGGTGAGCCGCAGGGCTGTGGCCTGGGCTGCGGGCAGCTGCTCGACCAGCTGCTCCAGCCCCAGGCCATTCATGGCCTCGCTGGATGCCGGCTCGGGCTCAGGGGAGGCCAGCTGATCGAGCAGGCAGTGCTCGCTATCGGCTGTGGCATCGAGGCTGAGGTGCCCCAGTGGGCACTGGCCCTGCTCATGCAGCCGGCGTGGCACGCGCACCAGCCGCACCCGATCGCACAGGTGGTGCTGCAGCGCCCCTTGGATGCAGCGGCGCAGATAGGGCGCTGGCGGCTCGCCCGCTCTGCAGCGGGGAGCGGAGCGAACCAGGGCCTCACGGGCCACCTGGATCAGATCCTCCCGCTCCACCAGCGGGAAGAGGCGGCGGGCGGCGGCGGAAGCGAGGGCATCAGCCAGGGGCAGGTGCTCCAGCACCAGGGCATTGCGGGCACGCAGGGCAGAACGGCTGAGAGGCGTGGACTGCTGCTGGCGACGGGAGGAGGAAGCGGGGGAAGCCACCTGAGGGACGGCGGAGAACCCCACCCCCACCGGCCGGCCGCAGCGCCGCGGCAAGGACGCCCGACACTGGAGGGCGCCTGGCCCGATCCTTGACGCGGCGTGAGGACTGCCCGAGGGATGCGGTGGGTGTGCGCCGACCTGGGGCCAACCCCTCCCCCCCACTGCCGGTCCTGCAGGGTGCCCAGCCCAGGGACCGCCCAGTCGAACCGTCAGGCCATGGCTCCAGGAAGCCCAAGCCCACGGGCGATGCGGCGACAGCCGAAAGCCGGAGGCGGAGGGCCTCCGGCCGCGGGCGCTCAGAGCACCTGGACCCTGGCCTGAGGGCCGAGCACCCGCTGTTCATTGGAGGCCAGGATCAGCGCCTCATCGCGGGGCACGTAGTGCGGCTCAGCCGAGATGTGCCCCTCGCGATCGAGGAACAGAACTCTGAGAAGCCGGCCAGCGGCATCAAGCAGATGCACCGAGACGATGCGGATCGGGCAGGTGCGGCTGAGAGGGGTGGCGGCCATGGCTGTGCTGGCGAACGACACCGCCGTCAAGCCCCAGCGCCGCCAGCGCCGCGCAAGGGGCGCGGAGCGCAGCGCAGCGACTCGCGTCAGCCCTTGCGCGGCGCGCAAGCCGGGGCAGGCCGGGTGGCGTGATCGCCAGACCTCAGGGGCGCCTCCCCGTTCGCTTCCCGGGGGATCAGCTCTACAAAAGGGACTGGCTGGTGGAGGTTGTACCTATCGGCAGCGGCCGCCAGGTGCACCGGGCCTCGCCCAGGCTGCACCAAGGCGGATTCGGTATGGGCTGGCGTTGTTGCTGTGAGGGTCTGTGAACCTCCGTTGGCCGTCGTAGCTCCTTGCGTCAGCGCCAAAACCCCCAGTGCTGCAAGGCATCGCCGCAGGCGTATGCAATTTCTGCATTGTTCTCTGAGCCGATGTGGTCTGGGGCAGGGTGCGGCACGAGGCAGGATTGTCTCTGAATGGCCAGCCGCATGGTTTTTCTACCCCCCACAACCGATTTTCCGCCTGATCCCGAGCCCCTGAGTCGGGAAGATCTCAACAGCGTCTACCTCGAGCTGCGCAACTGCTACAAGAGCTCCATGCGCAGTCGCGGCCAGCATCGCAGCCTGGCCACCAAGGCCCGGGAAGAAACGGCACAGCTCAAGCAGCGACTGCTCGATCTTGCGGCACGGGAGGCTTCTGTGCGCACTGACATTTATCAGATGCTGGAAATCGTCACCGCGATTGCAGGTGATCTGGAAGATGCTGGCGATGACATTGTCAACGAGTTTGGGCGCTACAAACTCGGCCGCAAGACCTATCAGGGTGGCTCCTTTCTTGGTGGATTGGTGCAGGCGGTGATCCGTTTCATCAACCGCTGGACCCACACCAAAGAGCGTGTGGTGCAGCTGGATCAGAAGCGTCAGGAGTTCATCGAAAAGACGAAGGATCTGCCGCCGCTCAACCTGGGAGGCAATGGCCATGGCGGCCCCGTGAACCAGCCAGAACTGTCTGTGCCCGCCAAGGTGGAGATCGTGGACAGCCCAGCGGCCCAGCAGGCCCAGGAGGTTAAGGCCGATGGGACAACTCACTGACACCCTGCGGGCCACGTTGCGGGACCTGGCCCAGTCCGATGCCCGCCTCTACCGCGGACTGCAGGAGGAGCTTGGTGACCCCAGGCCAGCCAGCGACCAGCCCGCCGTGCTGCTGGCTGGTGACGCCCCGGCCAGCCGCGAGGAGCTGGAGCGCTTGTCCGTCGCTGTCCTCTGGAGCCTCTGCAAGGCACGCGGCATCAAGGGCCTCAGCAAGGGCCCGGCGGCGAAACAGGTGGATGCCCTGCTCAGCCACCCGGATGGCCCACCGCTGCGCAGCGCCCTGCCCAGCAAGGCCACCAAGGGCAGCAAGAGCCCTATCGGTGCTGGCAAGACCGCGTCCAAGGCAGGCACTGCTGAGCTCCAGGCCCTTGAACAGCGTCTCGAGCGGCTGGAGCAGCTGGTGCTGCTGATCGCTCAGCAGGTGGGTGTACCTGCGGTAGCAATCGAGCGGTTGCTGCCGCCGGCTGCTCCGCCAAGCTGAAGCCGCGCAGAGACAGACAGGCTGGACGCTCTATATTCGCTATTCGCGAATGCCGAATGACCTGGTGCGACCGTGGCCCGCTCACCCTCCAATCCCCAGCTCGTCCTGCGCCCGCAGGATCTGGTGGTGCTCTTGCGTCTGGCCCTGGAGTCAGGCCCGGCGCCCACCTATGCGGCCCTCGGCGCCGAGCTGGGCCTGACGGCCTCAGAGGCCCATGCGGCGGTGGAGCGTGCCGTGGCCGCCAGGCTGGCGATCAAGGATGAGGCTGGCAAGCCCTCCGTGGTTCGCGCTGCCCTGAAATCCTTCGTGCAGCACGGGGCCCGCTACTGCTTCCCGGCCACCCAGGGCGGGCTCAGCCGCGGTGTTCCCACCGGCTACGCCGCCTCCCCCCTTAGCGAGCAGGTCCGCCCGGGCCATGACCCACCGCCGGTATGGCCGTGGAAGAAGGGAACGGCCCGCGGCATTTCCTTCCATCCGCTGTATCCCAGCGTCCCTGAGGCGGCAGAGCGCAACCCGGCCCTGGGGGAACTGCTGGCCCTGTTCGATGCGGTGCGCGGCGGCAGCGCCCGGGAACAGGCCCTGGCGCTGGCCCTGCTGGAGGAGCGGCTGCAGCCATGAACCCCAACGACCCCAACGTCTCCCTGCTGGAGCGGGCGGCTGAGCAGTTGGGCGAGGCGCTGCTTGAGCAACTGGTGTTTGTCGGCGGCGCCGTGGCCGGAGTGTTGATCACGGATCCGGCGATGCCAGAGATCCGGCCCACCCAGGATGTGGATGTGATCTGCAGCGTGATCGCCAGGTCTGACTACCACCAGCTGGGGAGGCAGTTGCGGCAGCGGGGCTTCCAGGAAGACAGCCGACAAGGGGCACCCCTGTGCCGCTGGTGCACAGACGATCTCATTCTCGATCTGATGCCTACCCAGGGCGAGATCCTGGGCTTCTCCAACCGTTGGTATCCCCTCGCCCTGGAGACCGCCCAGCTTCAAGAGCTGCCAAGTGGCTGCGCGATTCGGATCGTGACCGCACCTGTGTTCCTGGCCACCAAGCTGGAGGCCTTTCGCGGTCGCGGTCAGGGCAATTTTCTCTTCAGTCACGACCTGGAGGACCTCATGGCCGTCGTCGACGGACGTGCCTCGCTGCTGGAGGAATGCAGGCTCAGCCCGCTTGAGTTGAGGAATGATCTGGCGGCTCAGTTCCTTGAGCTGTTGAAAACCTCTGCCTTCCTGGAGGCACTGCCTGCGTTCCTGCCGCCGGATCAAGCCAGCCAGCAGCGACTACCGGATTTGCTGGGGACCCTGCGGGCGATCACCGCTCTGGCTGAGCCTTGATCTGCAGCTCGGCGTAGCCGGTGTCCAGATCCAGCTTCCGGCTGAACTGCCACTCCGGCAGAAGACCGATCACCAGCTCCGCGGTGGTGCGCACCAGCGAGCCCACACAGAGGTGGCCGCCGATCACAGCGCCGCTGCTGCCTGAGATGGCGATGTGCAGGTGGACGCCATCGGGCGACAGGGTGCCGGAGAGGCTGAGGATCTCCAGATCGCCGTGGATTGTCATTTCCTCAGTCGCCCCCGCGAAGCGCAGCTGGGCCACCGACAGGCTGCCGACGGCGCTGATCACACAGCCGGCCTGCTCCTGCTGCTCGGCCATCCAGGCCTCCAGCGCCCGACGCAGGTCGGCGCCAGGGGGCAGCCGCAGCGGCACCACCTTCATGGCTTCGGCCCCTCCACCAGGCCCTGGACCATCACTAGGGCATCGACGTAACCCAGCCGCCTGTGGCGGAATGCCCCCCGGCAGGGTGCCGACCACCTGAAAGCCGTTGCGCTGCCAGCAGCGGATGCCGGCGGTGTTGGTGCTCACGACCAGGTTGAACTGCATCGCCCGGAACCCCAGCCGCCTGGCCGCCTGCAGGGAGTGCTGGCAGAGGCGGCTGCCGATCCCCAGCCGCCGCGTCTGCTCGGCAACCACATAGCCGGCATTGACCACATGGGCGCCGAGCGCGAGGGAGTTGGGCCTCAGGTAGTAGGTGCCCACCACGGCCCCGGCCGCATCCACACCCACCATCACCGCCTGGCTCTGCTCCACCCAGGCCAGCTGGGCCTCGGCCTCGCTGATGGCCGGGTCGTGGGGGAAGGTTTCACCAGCTCGGAACACCGGCTCCAGCAGCGCCCACAGCAACGGCCAGTCTGTTGCCTCAAAGGGGCGGATCTGCAGGTGCGATCGGGGGGAGGTTAGAGGAGCGCTGGTGTGGTCTGGTGATTGTCTCGCCAACAGGAAGGCGCCCCGTGGGGGGCGCCTTAGCACCGGTTGCGGCGGTCACCTCCTCACACCAAGGACTGCCGGTCGGGTGTCTGTGGTTCACGCATGACCTGTCTTGGGCCTGGCAGGGAAGGGAAGGAGATCACGTCTGGGAGAAGAGATGCTCAAGGCTTGACCTTCTCGGTTGTGATCTCGACCCGGGTACTGCTGCCCGGGGTGTCAACACGCGGGAATCAGAATTGGCGTATCGCTCTCTGCGGCTACGGGATGACGCTCGCGCTGCGTCATCGAGTTCACCTGTTGTGTGTCGCATCGTTGGCGCACCTCCGCTGTGCGCACCGGCTCGGGTGCTCCCTGGCCGGACTCTGTTGGAGGGTGGGACCTTGGTTGGCTTCCGGGCCTCCCCTCAAGTTCAAAGTACGCCCCTTTTCAGCTGGCGGTGGCCTGCTGGAGTGCCTGTTCCCGTACCTGCAGAAACCCAGTGAGCGCAATGATTCACAGGCTTCCTCATTGCCGTTGCCATCGAGATCGGTGTGCCCCTGGCGCAGCAGTTCCTGGGCGCGGGCATAGGAGCCGATCTCCCTACAGCGGTAGCGGTGACCACCCCTGTGGTGCCATCGGGGATCACGGCGCCTCTGCGGCCCCGGCGGTAGTCCCAGGGGCGGGTGATCCCACCCGGCACCTGCCAGACCCTGTAGCGCAGCCGGCTGGCCCGAAATTCAGCGTCCAGAGACTCCTTGGTCTCGCAGCCGCTCAGATACTGCCGCTAGCTAAGCCGCAGCGGCCTCGATGATCGCCGTTGTGGAGGCCTCCACCGCTCGTGCCAGCTCCTTCAGGGAGGGATCGGCCGAGAGGCCAGCAAGCATCGCCTCGGGGCGGATCATCCCGAGGCGGGTCTGGCCGGCTTCGGTGTAGACGGAGATCCGGCAGGGCAGAGCCATGTTGAGCGCCATCGTGGTGCTGAGCACCGCGGCGGCCTGCTGGGGGTTGCACACCTCGAAGATGCGGCACTGCTCCGGGAACGGCAGGCCCTTGCTGCGCAGAGTGTTGCCCAGATCATGGACGGCCAGCACGCCGAAGCCCTGGTTCACCACCGCCTCCTGGAGGGCGGCACTGGCCTCCTCGAAGGATTTCGGAGTGTCGAGGATGAAGAACGGATCCATGGCTGGCATCAGGACGTTCCGTACCAGCTGCGATACCACTGCGCCATCTGTTCGATCTCCTGGCTCTGCACCCGAACCATGGTCTGCTGCAGCTCCCGCAGCTGCGGATGCTGGCTGTTGGATTGGGCCATCGAGGCCATCATCACGCCCATGCGGTGGTGCGGAATCATCTGCTCGATGAAGGCACGATCGAAGTCGGCGGCATTCTTCAGGGCGGCCAGGCTTGTGCCCATCCCCATGCCCATGCCGCCCATCCCCATGCCCATGCCGCCCATCTTCATGCCACCACCCATGCCCATCCCCATGCCGCCCATACCCATGGCTCCTCCGGTCGTCCAGCTGGGAACATCGCCGCCAAACCACTGCCGGTACCAGGTCCGCATCTGGGCGTTCTCCTGGCTCTGGCTGGCCTTGATGCTGCGGGCCAGCTCCTTGATCTCGGGCCTGCGCGCGCGGGAGAGGGCAAGATCTGCCATGGCGATCGCCCCGTCATGGTGAGGAATCATCATCACGATGAAGTGCTGATCCATCGACTGGGCCGCCATCCGCCCCGGACCGCTTAGTCCCCTTCCCATCCCGCTTCCGGCTTGGGCCACCACCTGGGGCGGCACCGAGCGCGCTGGAGCCTCCAGCGACAGAACGAGCGCTCCCAGCCCTGCAGCGGCCGCGAGCCTGAGCGCCGCCGAACGTTTCTGGTCCAACGCGGCATGGTGATGGCCCATCAGTTCTCTCCCTTGCTTGTGCCTTTCTTCAGCATGGGCACTTAGCAGGGAGTCGGACACGGATTCGGGTCATGGCTTCATCGAATCGGTGTGCCCATTCGCTGCGTATGGGCCGAACGTCACGATCAGCCTTCAGACGTGAAGATTGGGGCAGATCACCGCGTCATCCTTGGCTGGACCGCTCTGCCAGCCCGCCAGCAGGCCCTGCAGTTCCTTGCGGAGCTGCCGCAGCTCCTTGATCTGGCCATCGATCCGCTCGATCTGGCGCCCCAGCTGGACCTGGATGTCGCCGCAGGGCAGCTCACCGGCATCGTGCACCGCCAGGCAGTCCTGGATCTCCTCCAGGCTGAGCCCGAGGGTCTTGAGCCGGCGGATGAACTCCAGGCGTTGCAGGCTCTCCTCGGCGAAGAGGCGGTACCCGCCTTCGCTGCGGCCGATCGCCGGCAGCAGACCCAAGTCTTCGTAGTAGCGCAGGGTCTTGACCGGCAAGCCGCTGCGGCCGGCCAGCGCCCCGATCTTCATGCCGGTCTTGATGCCAACAGCTGCCATGGGCTTGACTCTCCTGCTATGGGGAGACTCTAAGCTGGTGTCCACCTCTTCCTCCTGGTATTCCGTGAACCCCTTCGCTCTGGCTCTCCTCTTCTCGGCAGGCGTTGCCCTGGCACCCGGCGCCGCCCGCGCTCAGGCCAACGACATGTTCCCGAGCAAGGCCGCTGCGGAAAAGCGAGCCAAGGAACTCAAGTGCAGCGGCGCCTTTGCAATGGGCAAGGACTGGATGCCCTGCCAGAACTTCGATGTCTATGAGAAAGCCGTCTCCAAGGAGAAGTGACACCAGCAGTCCCTTTTCTGTCACTGACCATCCCCTCGCAATCTCAATGACCCAGCACTCCACCGGCCCCTTCCAGCAGACCAACCGTTGGGCTCTGCTGGCGGCCCTCGTAGCGGCGACCTTCGCTCCGCTGCTCGTCAGCGCACCCGCTGCGGCGCACATGAAGGGCATGTTCAAGACCAAGCAGGAGGCGGAGAAACGCGCCGCCGAACTCAAGTGCAAGGGGGCTTTTGCGATGGGCTCCCTCTGGATGCCCTGCGCCAACATGCAGGATCTGCACAAGGCAATGGATAAGGAGTGAGGCACCATCACCTGATGCGCCGGGTGCACCGCAGCCTCGTGCCCCTGGCAGCCCTGCCACTGCTGCTCACGGCGCTCTCCGGCTCCCTGTACGGCGCCCTATCGGCCCAGGGAATCGAGGCCTTCTGGCTGATGAAGCTGCACACGGGCAACTTCGGCCTCCTCAATCTGCAGCCCTGGTACTCCTCGGTCCTGGCGCTGCTCACCCTGTTCGTGATCGGCTCCGGCATGGGACTGCTGCTGGGCCGCCGCAGGGGGATGAAGCAACCGCCGCCAGCGGCCTGATCAGGCCGCTCAGGAGGAGGGTATTAATGAGGATTCTGAGCCTGACACGCAACGACAACAAAAAGCTCAACCTCCACAACCACTTCGAAATGCATGGACTCGGTTTGAACTCATCTCCGCCAGGAATGCGGCGGATGATCTTCTGGTAATCAGGCCACAGGGTCGATGGAAATGAAGTGATGCCAACAGCTTTCGTAGACACTGAACGACTGATGGGGAGCACGCATCATCTATGCCATCAAAGGCAATGCCACATTGAGTATCAAAAGAAGAAGCAGGAGCCGCGAATGATGCCACGGGTTAGTGAAAGTTTTGCCCCGAATATCCCAACATGTGCCGGCGAGCCATGTAGAGGATGATGACAGGCAAGACGATCCATTGAATGACGGCAAGTGCACTCATGCCTAGTAGGGGCACTGCCAGCATCGGCACTCCGTAGGCCTTGGAAACATTAACTCGATAGGTTTCGATCGCAAGCGTGATCAGAAGGCCGATACCGGTAAACAGGAGCGTCAGCTTCCAGGTTGGGGTCAGCACCCAGTACCGCGAACGCATCAACGCGCTCACAGTCCAACTGCTGAAGAGAATGATGACCCCATCGCCAAAGGCGCAGTGGGTCAAGTCAATAACTTTGTCGCCCAGGGATGGACTTGCGTAGAACTCGTAAAATGGAGACTGCCAAACCTCGTAAACGAAGTTGAGCAGAAAGGCAAAGAGAAACAGATTTGTTTCTGGTGCAGCGAGAATTCGTGCACTTTTCTTGACCACAAGCCTTTGCTTCACCAGGCTATTCATTTAACCATTAAAATGTATACGAGACAACGATATGCCATTCCATGCAGCATTGATCGTCGAGGCACGCATCAATGCTTCTTCTATGGCAGGTGTCACTTGGCCACCGAATGCTTGTGTCTTTGCGGCTGGTCATCTGGATCTCCGTGGCAGCCGGGGGCAGGCCGAAATGAATCCTTCTCTGTGAAGTTCCTTTACCGATGCCGCCAGGGAAGAAAGCCCGGCACAGCCGAAAGATAGTCCCGATAGCGATCTCCAAACTCGCGCACAGCCTCCCGCTCCTCTTGCTTTGCAAGGCGCAGGTACATCACCACAAGCACTGGATACATCGCCAGGGTGAGCAACGTGGGCCATTGCAGAAGGAATCCTGTCATCACCAGAATGAGGCCCAGGTACTGGGGGTGACGCAGACGCGCGTAGATGCCGGTGGTCGCCAGTTCATGCTTTTGCTGGGCGGCATAAAGCATGTCCCAGCCCCTGGCGATGAGCATGAAGCCGCCAGCGATCAGCACGAAACTGGCGATATGGAAGGGGCCGAAATGCGGATTCACCCGCCAGCCAAACAGCGTTTCCAATAGGTGTCCCGCATCATGGGAGAGCCAGTTCACGGATGGATAGCGACTCCCAAGCCAGCCGGAGAGGAGGTAAATCGTCAGTGGAAATCCATACATCTCGGCAAACAAGGCCACCAGGAAGGCGCTGAATGCCCCAAAGCTGCGCCAGTCACGCGGCGTCTTTGGCTTGAAGAAACTGAAGGCAAAGAAGATGAAAACAGCGGCATTCACCACCGCCAGTCCCCAGAGGCCATAGGCCGGGGCGTCACTTTGGTTCATCACGACTTGGGGGTAGGGGTCGATCGCGAGTCCGTTCCCTCCGGGGCGCTGTGATGGCCATGACCATGGCCGCCATGCATGAAGAGGTGCATCAGCGGGCAGGCCAGGAACACCAGGAAGGGAAGGAAGGGAATGGTGTGCGCTGTGTGCTCCAGCAGCAGGTAGAAGGCCGCCACCAGGAGAAAGCCATAGAGCACCCACCGGGATCGGCGGCGTGGTGACCAGCTGGACAGGAAGTTGGGATCAGCCATCGAATCTCGCTAAAGGGGACGGACTCGGACGAAAGCACTGGTGATCAAGCGGCCCGGTAGCGACGCAACAGCGACGAGTTGACGATCACCGAGAGCGAACTCAGGGCCATGGCCGCCCCGGCGATCATCGGGTTCAGCCAGCCGAGGGCAGCAATCGGGATGCCGATCCCGTTGTAGATGAAGGCCCAGAAGAGGTTCTGGCGGATCTTGCGCATGGTGGCCCGCGACAGGCCGATGGCGGTCACGACCAGCCGCACGTCGTTGCCCATCAAGATGATGTCACCGGCTTCCTTGGCCACATCCGATCCCGAGCCGATGGCGATGCCGATGTTGGCCGTGGCCAGGGCCGGGGCGTCATTGACGCCATCACCCACCATGGCCACGTTCTGCCCATCCAACTGCAGGGACTTGATCGTTCCGGCCTTGTCGGCAGGCCGGACCTCGGCGATCACCTCGGTGATCCCCACCTGGGCGGCAATCGCCTCTGCGGTGGTGCGGTTGTCGCCGCTGAGCATGATCACCCGCACCCCACGGCGCCGCAGCAGGGCCACGGCCTGCTCGGCCTCGGGCCTGACCGTGTCAGCGACGGCGATCACCCCCAGGATCTGATCGGCGCGCCCCAGCAACATGGCCGTTTTCCCCTGGGCCTCGAGCCCAGCGAGCTGGCCTTCCACAGGCTCGGGAAGCCGAGGCAGGAAGCGGCTTGCCAGGGAACGGTTGCCGAACCAGACGACGTCCCCGCCCTCTTTGGCGGTGATGCCCTCGCCCACCTGGGCCTCAAACTGCTTCAGCGGCAGCAGCTCCAGATGGCGCGCTGCAACGGCCTCGGCAATTGCCGCTGCCAGGGGATGTTCGGAGCCGTGCTCCAGGGACCCTGCGAGCTGAAGCACCTCCTGCTCCGACTGGCTTGCCAGGGGCTCCAGATCGGTGAGCACCGGCTTGCCCAAGGTGAGCGTGCCTGTCTTGTCGAAGACCACGGTGGTGAGCTTCTCAGCCCGCTCCAGCACCTCGCCGCTGCGGATCAGGATGCCCTGCTCCGCGCCCTTGCCCACCCCCACCATCAGGGCCGCTGGGGTGGCGATGCCCAGGGCACAGGGGCAGGAAATCACCAGCACGGCGATGAAGGCCAGCAGACCACTGCTGAACTGGCCCGCCAGGGTCCAGAGGGCAAACGCCGCGAAGGCGATCAGCACCGCGGCTGGAACAAACCAGCCCGTGACCTGATCGGCCAGGCGCTGCACGCTGGCCGTGCTGGCCTGGGCCTCCTCCACGATGCGAACGATCTGGGCCAGGGCGGTGTCGGATCCCACCCGGCTGGCCTGAAAACGGAGCAGGCCATTGCCATTCACGGTGCCGCCGATGAGTTCGGCACCGGCCTGTTTGGCCACTGGCAGGGATTCACCGGTGAGCAAGGATTCGTCCACCGAGGAGCTGCCCTCCAGCACCACCCCATCGGCGGGGATCTTCTCGCCCGGGCGCACCAGCACCGTCTCGCCGGTGTCGATGGCATCGGCGGGCACGGTCATCTCCATGCCGTCGCGGATCACCGTGGCCGTGGCGGGCTGAAGATCGAGCAACTTGCGCACGGCGGCAGAGGAGCGTTTCTTGATGATCTCCTCCATGTATTTGCCCATCAGCACGAAGGCGATCACCACCGCCGAGACTTCGAAATAGACGTCCCGTTCATTGACGCCAACCGGAAGCCAGGTGGGCGCGAAGACCACCACCACGCTGTAGAAGTAGGCGACGGAGGTGCCCAGGGCGATCAGCACATCCATGTTGAGGGCGCGGCGCTTGAGGGCCGCCCAGGCGCCGGTGTAGAACGACCAGCCACCGATGAACTGCACCGGAGTGGCAAGCACGAACAGCCACTTCCCCCAGCTCATCCAGGGCAGTGCCGGCAGCGGCACCCAGGACACCAGGCTGATGCCGGCCGCCAGGGCGATGAAGGCTCCGGCCCGGAACAGCGCCAGCGCCAGCACCCCGCCGATCACGAAGCCCACCCGGCGGCGCATGACGCGCAATTCGCGGTCGGGATTCTGGAAGGTCTGCAGGCAGGTCTGGCTGCAGAAGTAGTAGTCGCGGCCGCCGCGCTGGGCGCTGAGGGCTGTGGCCTTGGGAACCACCATGCCGCAGATCGGATCCTTGGCCATTCCCTTGCCGCCGCCGGTGGGCGGCGGGCCGTGGCTTCCGGGCTTCCCGTGGGAATGGCCAGGGGTCTGGGTGATTGTCGCCGCGTTCATCATGGCTGCTCCTGATCGGTGGGGCTAGTTAGGAAAGATCTACCCAGGTTTTCGCTCAAAGACGAAAAAGAGCGTCGTATTTGCTGTACTCCGGCTTGCGCAAGCCCTCCACCGCCAGCATCCTGCGCAGTTCGATGATCTCGGCGCGCTGGGCCACGATCACCCCTCGCGCGAAGCGTCGGATCGTGGGGTTGGTGCTCTTGGCCAGGGCGTCGTGGGCCATCATCAGCGCCCCGCCGTGGTGCTCGAGCATGCCCTCCAAGAACCACACCACCCGGTTGTCCTTGGTGGGGAGTTCGCCCATCATCCGCATGCCATCGATCTGGGCCTGGCTCATGCGGGTGAGGCCGCTGAGGCTGTTGGGATCGCCTCCGGAGGCCAGGGACACGGGGTAAACGGGTGCCTGGGGGTACCAGGCCTTGCGCCAGAGGCCCATGGCCCGGATCTCGTTGGCCTGGTCGCGCCAGATCGTTTTGCCGAGCGCTCCCACGCCGGGCTGGCCGATGTTGAAGACGAATTCGCTCATCCGAAGGGCGCCGGTGTGGTGCTGCACCATGCCGTCGATGAAGCGCAGGTCGTAGGTGGCACCGGCCGGGCCCACGTCGTGGGCGTGGGCGGCATGGGCCGGGGCGGATCCGGCCGGAGCAGACATCCCAGGCATGTTCATCATCCCTGGCATGCCCTGGTGCCCTTCGTGATTCATGCCACCGGGCATCTGGGCCAGGGCAGGAGCCGCAACGGTGAGGGCAGAGGCCAGACCGATCAGGGTGGCGGTGAAGCGGAATGGGTACATGGCGGCAAGGTGAGACCTCCTAACGGTATGGTCTCCCCTTGACAGGAGAGTCAAGGGCCAAGGGCGCAGCAAATCTGCGCCTATCGATGCCGGTCATCACGAGCTTGACTCTCCACCTGAGTGGAGGCACTACGGTTGAGAGATCCCCGCATCGCAGGCCATGAACTCGACATCTTTCCGCGGTCATTCGCGGTTCCTGGACCTGTTGCTGGGGGTCGGCGCTGTTGCTGCCGTTGTCTCAGGGGGCGGGTCGCTCGCGGCACGCGCCAGTGCTCCAGCCCTGATGCCGGTCACCTCCTACCGATCCGCCAGCTGCGGGTGCTGCACGGGCTGGGTCAAGCACATGCGCGCCAATGGCTTCACGGTGCGTGATGTCGTGGTGGCCGATGTCGGCGTCGTCAAGCGACGACTGGGGGTCCCCGCCCGCCTGGCCTCGTGCCACACCGCCGAAGTGGCTGGTTTTGCCCTTGAGGGTCACGTCCCTGCCGCCGATGTGAAACGGCTGCTGCAGAAACGCCCGCCTGTGGCGGGCCTCGCCCTTCCGGGGATGCCCCTGGGCTCCCCAGGCATGGAATCGGCCTACGGCAAAGAAGCGTTCACGGTGATGGCCTTCACGCGGACCGGAGCCATCAGCAGCTTCTCCCAGTACGCCAAATGAGAACCCAACCATGACCACTCCACTTCGGCGACGGCAGGTACTCGGACTTGGGCTCGCCGGCCTCGGCACGGCCGTGGTCGGCCCACTTCTCTGGGACCGGCTGCAGCGCTCCGCCGCCCGGGCCCAGCCGGCCGGTGCGGCGCGGCTGGCCTCCCGTGGCGGCGTGGCCGATCTGGAGCTGGTGGCCCAGGCCACGCGGGGAAGCCTTCCGGGTGGCCCCGCCGAGCTGCTCACCTACAACGGCCGCTCACCCGGTCCGCTGCTGGAGGTGAACGCCGGCGATCGGGTGCGCCTGCGACTGCGCAATGAACTCAGGCAACCCACCAATCTCCACTTCCACGGGCTCCACATCCCCCCCACCGGCACGGCCGACAACGTCTTCCTGAGCGTGCCGCCCGGTGGCTCCTTCGACTATGAGTTCACGCTCGCCAAAGACCACCCGGCCGGCCTGTTCTACGTCCACCCCCACCAGCACGGACTCTCGGCCGATCAGGTGTTCGGCGGCCTCAGCAGCGCCCTGGTGGTACGCGGCGATCTGGACAGGATTCCGGAAGTGGCGGCCGCCAAAGAAACCGTGCTGGTGCTCAAGGATTTCGCCAGCGCCTCCGGCCAGGAAGCCGCCATGGGCGTGGGGCGCATGCTCGGCCGGGAAGGCCCCCTGCTGACGGTCAACGGGGCGATCAACCCAGGCCTGGCAATTCCCAGCGGCGGCCTGCTGCGGCTGCGCCTGCTCAATGCCTCCAATGCACGGATGTACCGCCTGGCCCTCGAGGGCCACTCACTGGTTCTGATCGCCACCGATGGCGGCGCGATCGCCACCCCAGAGCCTCTCGATGAGCTGCTGCTGGCCCCCGGCGAGCGGGCCGATGTGCTCGTGCAGGGCAACCAGGCATCCGGCAGCTACCGGTTGCTCAACCTGCCCTACCAACGCAGTAGCCACATGGGGATGGCCGCCGCTGAGGACGCTCCCCGGACCCTGGCCACCCTCAGCTACGCCGGAACGGTGCCACCACTACCTCTGCCGAAGGCCCTGATCCCTGTGCCGGCCCTGCCGAAGCCGGAGCGCACCCGCCGTTTCGTCATGGCCCATGCCATGGGAACGGGCATGGGTGGGATGAAGCACGACATGGGCGCCATGGGCGGTGGCGGCATGGATATGGGCGGTATGGGCATGGGCTTCGTGATCAATGGCCAGGCCTTCGATCCCGATCGCATCGATACCCGTGTCGCCCTCGGGAGCACGGAAGACTGGCTGATCGTCAACGACGACGTGATGGATCACCCCTTCCACTTGCACGTCAATCCCTTCCAGGTGATCAGCCGCGCGGGTCGTCCTGAATCTCAGCGACGCTGGAAAGACACCGTGCTGGTGAAAGCGGGCGAAGAGGTGCGGATCCGCGTCACATTCAGGGATTTCCCGGGGCGCACCGTCTATCACTGTCACAACCTCGACCACGAGGATCTGGGGCTGATGGGGGTGCTGCAGATCGAGTAGTGGATGGTCTGACGCTGCCCATGATGATCACGCCCATAGCCGCCAAAGACACAGGACTCGAATTGATCCGTGAATGCGCCACGTCCTGACCCTCTCGCTGGCCTGCTGCTGGCTGACAGCTCCGGTGATGGCGGCTGAAGTGGAGGCGTGCCGGAACCTGCTGGAGCAACGCAATGCCCTGGCCGAGCAGGCCATGAAGGCCGAAATCGCCCTGGTTCGCACCACCCGCGAACGGATCTGCCCTGTCCTCAGCCAGCAGGCCGATGGGGCCAATGCCAACGACCACAACGAGACGACCATCGACTACCAGGCCCTGATCGAGTGCCGCCGCAAGGCGGAAGAACAGCTGCTGCGCAGCCGGCGGGTTTTCTACGTCAACATCCAGCAGTTCAGGTTCTACACGGCGGCTGGAGCCAAGCTGGCCCGGCAAGCCGATGGGCTGATGCAGCAGATGCAGGATCAGGAGTGTCCCCAGCTGCGTTGATCAACAGCCTGCGGGCACCAGGTGCCGCCAAGACCCTTGACCCTGAAGTGACTACAGGCTGTTTGCTGGGGTCTGGATGACAGGACCATGGCGGAACATTGCTGCAGCAGCGGAACCAGCGGGCAGAAGGCTGGAGGCACCACGGCGTCGCAGCTGGAGCCGGCAAGCGCCAGAGAAGTGCTGTATCGGATCAGCGCGATGGATTGCGCCACCGAAGAAACCGAGATCCGCCATGCCCTCGCAGGGCTCGACGGCATCCGCGGCCTGAGGTTCCTGCTGGCCGAGCGCGTTCTGGCGATCGATGCCGAAACGGCCGCGCTCAACTCCGCCCTTGCTGCCATCCGCCGGATGGGATTCAACCCGGAGCCGATCAGCTCCGATCACCGGCCTTCTGCCGCCCAGACCCGCGCCGAACGGCGCCTTGAACGGCTCCGCCTGGCGGGCTCCCTGGCACTGGCGCTCACGGCGGAGCTGCTGCATCTGGTCGTTCCCGCCTACCCGGGCGATGAGCTGGTGGAGATCGGGATCGCCATCACCGCGATCGCCCTGGCGGGCTTCTCCGTGTTTCGCAAGGGCCTGGCCGCCCTGCGCCAGGGCCGGCTCAACATCAATGCGCTGATGAGCGTGGCGGTCACGGGCGCCTTCCTGATCGGCCGCTTCCCGGAGGCCGCCATGGTGATGGCGCTCTATGCCGTGGCTGAGGCGATCGAAGCGCGGGCCGTGGAGCGGGCCCGTCAGGCGATCACCAGCCTGATGGCCCTGGCCCCCGATGAGGCGGAGATCCGCCAGAGCGATGGCCGCTGGCAACGCGTGGTCGCCAGTGCTGTGGCCATCGGAGATGTAGTGCGTGTCCGCCCAGGTGAACGGCTGCCGCTTGATGGCACGGTGCTCAGCGGCGAGAGTGCGATCAACCAGGCCCCGATCACCGGCGAAAGCCTGCCGGTTGACAAAGGCCCTGGTGATGAAGTGTTCGCGGGCACGATCAACCAGGGCGGCGCCCTGGAGATCCAGGTGACGGCACCTGCCTCGCTGAGCACCCTGGCGCGCATCATCCAGGCCGTGGAGGAAGCCCAGGCCTCCCGTGCCCCGATCCAGCGCTTCGTGGATCGCTTCGCGGCCCGCTACACCCCGGCGGTGTTTGTGGTGGCCCTGGCCGTTGCCCTGCTGGCGCCGCCCTTGCTGGGATTCACCCCCATGCAGGCGATCTACAAGGCCCTGGTGCTGCTGGTGATCGCCTGTCCCTGTGCGCTGGTGATCGCCACACCGGTCACGGTGGTGAGTGGCTTGGCCACCGCCGCCCGCCGCGGCATCATCATCAAAGGCGGCCTCTACATCGAAGAGGCCCGCAAGATCAAGGCGCTGGCCCTCGACAAGACCGGCACGATCACCCTGGGCAAGCCCAAGCTGGTGGCGTTCTCACCACAGCAAGAAGGAGCAGACGCTGACGCGCTCAAACAGTGGGCCAGCAGCTTGGCAGAGCGCTCCGACCATCCGGTCTCGCGGGCGGTGGCCACAGGCCTTGATGGCGAGCGGCTGGCCGTGGAGGCCTTTGAGGCCCTGCCTGGGCGCGGGGTGCGCGGCGTGATCGCGGGGAGGCCGCTGATGCTGGCCAACCACCGCTGGATCGAGGAACTGGGGCTCTGCTCCAGCACACTGGAGGCGTCGATGCAGGTCCATGAGCGGCAGGGCCGCTCGCTCAGCCTGCTCGCGGATGACAGCGGCGTGCTCGCCCTGATCGCCGTCGCCGATACCGTTCGGCCCAGCTCGGCGGCGGCCATGGAAGCCCTGCGAGCCCTGGGAGTCACCCCGGTGATGCTCACGGGTGACAACGCAGCTACCGCCAGTGCGATTGCGGCCCTGGCCGGCATCGATGAGGTGAAGAGCAACCTGCTGCCGCAGGAGAAGCTCGAGGCGGTGGCCGATCTGCAGGCCCGCTATGGATTCGCGGCCATGGCCGGCGATGGCATCAACGATGCCCCGGCCCTGGCCCAGGCGGACATCGGTTTCGCGATGGGGGCCGCGGGCACCCACATCGCCATCGAAGCGGCCGATGTGGTGATCATGAACGACGATCTGATGCGCGTACCGGAAACGATCGCCCTCTCTCGCCGCACCTTCACCATCCTGCGCCAGAACATCGCGCTGGCACTGGGAATCAAGGCCCTGTTTCTGGTGCTCACCGTGGCCGGAAATGCCACGATGTGGATGGCGGTCTTCGCGGACATGGGCACAAGCTTGATCGTGATCGCCAATGGCCTGCGGCTGCTCCGCACTCCCACGCTTGGCAATATCAAGGGCTGAGCCTGGTCGGAAATGATCAGATCTGAGCCTTGTCGATTCGTGCCGAACGGTTCAATTCCATGAGGATGCCGCAGGTCTTCACCTCATCCGGTTGCTGACAAAGCCCTCTGAGCTGCCGTAGCT
>NZ_JAGQBL010000015.1:0-56861 GCF_024345615.1 Cyanobium sp. Maggiore-St4-Cus | reverse complement strand
CTCGCCGGGCCCCATCTCTACCCGCACGCCATCCATCGTTGTCACAAACCAGCGACCCACAATTGGCACGATCCACTGAAGCGCAGGGTTTTCATGCCATTCATACTCTTGACCAGGCACCAGTGATAAAAACACAACGCCGGTTGCATCATCGCGGGGACCAGACTGCCAAACACTTGCCATTCCCTTGATAAATGTGATCAGCTTAAAATCATCCAACCACTCCTTCTTTTGATGACTCACCCCTTGATGATCACACCAGACATGCCAAACATGAAATCCAGGCTTATCTTCGGTCAGCATGGACTAAAAGCTTTGCTAATCCAATCTTAGCGGCAGACTTTTCTCATTCAGTTCCTCCTACGGCAGCCGAGCGCGCCGAAGGCGCCATGGCTAGCGTTTGATTGTTGTCAGGAATACCGCCGTGAGGGTAGTGGCGGAGGCCCATCTACCTGCTGCCTTTTTTGGTGCTGGCCACTGGCCTGCTGAGCACCATGGCGGTGCTCGATCAGACCCGCCGCTTCGGCGAAAAGGAACATCTACAGATCGAGAGCACCCTGCTCAATAACGTTGCCGAAGCCCTGCGCACCAAACTCGAGATCAACATCACCATGCTGGGAGCCGTGGTGGGTTTGTTCAATGCCTCGACAGAAGTAAGCCAGCGCGCTACCTGCCTTTGAACAGCGCATCCGCCAGGAAGGATTTCCGGAGTTCCGGGTGCGACCACCGGGGGCCCGACCGGCCTATGGCGCGACCGAATTCCTGCAGCCCTTCGACTGGCGCAACCAAAGGGCCTTTGGCTTCGACATGTATTCCGAACCGGAGCGCCGCCAGGCCATGGACCGAGCATGGAAAACGGGCAAAGCCAGCCTGAGTGAAAAAGTTCAACTCGTGCAGGAAACCCAGGAGGACCTGCAGAGAGGCGTGTTGATTTGTCTGCCGATCTACACCGATCAGGCTCAGATCCCCGGTGCAACCAACCTCACCCTGCGGGGCTGGGCCTTCTCCGCACTGAGGATGAAAGATGTGGTGAACAGCGCCCTCAGCGGCATCATCAACCCCGATCTAGCTGGCACAGGTGTACTCGTGTTCGACGGCACAGAACCGCTCGGACGGAATGTGCTCTACGACAACCTCAACCTGATGGGGAGCGACGGCCTGAGCCATCCCTCCTACGAAAAGTTGGAGATTGCCGGCCGAACCTGGCTGGTGGGAGTGCAGCTGGCCTCCCGGCAGGTGGGCCCGAACGGAATTGGCAACGCCTTCTGGATCACCATGCTGATCGGCAGCAGCATCAGCATGGTGGCCGCCCTGATCAGCCGGATCCTCGTTAGCAATCATCTGACCACCCGCACAGCCCTAGCGATGAGCGAAGCCGCCGCTAGGGAACTGTCCTTGTCCAGCACGGTGTTTGAGGAGAGCAGTCAGGGGATTCTCGTGACCAACCCCCAAGGCCGGATCCTGATGGCCAACAACGCCTTCTACAAGCAGATATGGCTTCAAGTCTGTAAGTGACCAGTTCGGCCACAATGTGGGCGACTAGGTGCTGAAGATGGGCTGGAAACTGGTGGAGACCAGCCGAGCCCCCTTCCTCGAGCTGGACCGGGCCATTGCGATTTCGGCCAGCGTCGGCGTCGCCCGCTTTCCGGAGCACGGCAACACAAGCTAGGAGCTGCTGGCAGCAGCTGACAACTCCATGTACACAGCTAAGCGGGCCAAGACCAATCCTGTGCAGGTGAGTCGTGCCTCCCAGCCTCAGACAACCGCTAGCTCAGGCCTGCTCCAGACGCTTGACGATGAGAGCCATCAGGGCCAAGGAACCGGCAAGGGCAATCAACAAGGCGATGGTCATAGCTGACGGGTCTACTACTGCAACAATTATCGCCGCTGAAGGGTCAAAGCCATCCACCTTCTGATGTCATTTTTGCTGGTTGCTCCATCGGCACTTGGCAACCTGGAGCTCTGCGCCCAATGGCGCTCAGCCCGAGGTGCGGAAAAGGCCAGCCTCGCCAACAGGCTTGGGGCAAGCAACGGTCTCACCAAGAACACAAAGCTGGCCGAGGCTCAGCCCAGCGACATCAACAGCCTTTATCGCATCCCCGACATCCAACGGCTCTGCCGCAACTCCTAAACAACTCAGCACCAATCCATGACCCTGAAGCTCTACGGCGGCGCCCGCAGCCGCGCCTCCATGCCCCGCTGGTATCTAGAGGAGAAGGGGATTGCCTACGAATGGATTCAACTCGACATGGAGGCAGGCGAACACAAGGGAGACACCTTTGGTGCCATCAACCCCTTCGCCAAGGTGCCAGCGCTGGTGGATGAGACCCTGCGCGCACCAGGCGGCAAACCGCTGCAGCTGTTTGAAAGCGGCGCCATCCTGCTGCACCTGGCCGATCACCACGCCAACGAATTCGCTGGCACGGCGGCTGAAATGGCAGCCCAGCGGGCCCTGGCAAACCAGTGGATCCTGTTTGCCAATGCCACCCTGGCAGTGGCGCTGTTTGTGCCTAACAACCGTGAGCGGGAATTCCCGCAGTTGATGGGGGTGCTTGATGGGCTGCTGGCAGGCGGCCGCTCGCTGCTGGCAGGGCCCTGGGGCGATCCCACCTGGAGTGTTGCCGACTGCGCCGTAAATGCCTACCTGGCCTATCTGCCGATCTTCTTCCCCCAGATCGACCTAACTCCCTACCCCAACGTGCAGGCCACGATTGCCGCCACCCAGGCCCGGCCGGCCTACCAACGCGGCATGGGCAGGGCTTGAATCAGTATCTTTGGGATTCCGCCAGAAGGGTCCCAGCCAAGCAGGCACCCTCCAGGTCGGCTCCCTGCAGCTGGGTATCGCGCAGGTCGCAACCACTTAGATCCGCCTGGCGCAGATTGCAGCTACGGAGATTGGCTCCATAGATGCAGCTGCCCTGCAAGTTAGCGCTCTGCAGATTGGCGCCCTCTAACAGGGCAAAACTGAGGTCAGCCTCCGCGAAATCGGCATGGCCCAGATCCGTGAGTTGGTCGAGTCCAGAGCGGAAATCGGCTTCAACCAACCGCGCTTGTCTCCAGCTGCTGCCAGCAGCCACAACACCCCTTAGACAGCAGCGGTGCATCACGGCCCGATCAAAGTTCGATTCCTGAAGACGGCAGCCAGAAAGGTCTGCTTCGTGCCAAAAGGATCCCTGGGCTTGCATTGATGAGAGGTCTGCTCCCCACAGCAACGCTTGCTGAAAGCAGCAGCGTTGCACCTGCGCCCCCCGCAGGCGGGCATGGCCGAAACGTGCTTCCTTGAAACAACTGCCCTCCAGGTTGCAATCAGAGAGGTCAAGGTCGAGACCGTCAATACCACCGAGCCGCAGACCCTGAAAATTGCGCTCGCCTGCCTCCAAGGCCGCACGGAGATATTGGCGACTGGTCTCTGCCATCAGAGAAAGGCAGCAAGGGCATCCAATTGCTGGCGACGAAAAGCAAGCAGTAGCTTTTCAGCCTGGGCAATCAGCTTGAAGACCCCCTTGTCAGCCACCTCGTAATAAACGAGGGCTCCCTCTGGTCGGCGCTGTACCACGCCCGCAATGGTGAGCAGCTTGAGATGTTTCGACACCAGCGCCTGGCTCAGGCCGGTGCTGTCCACAACGGCAGTCACGTTGAGGGGGCCTGCCCGCAGGGCGTGGAGCACGGCAAGCCGATTCGGCTCCGAAAACACCTTGAAATAGTCAGCCAGGTGCTCCATGGCCATGCTCTGCTGCAATCCGATCAAATCACTCTAGAGCATCAAACACATAGCAGCTACTCTAGAAACACATTTCCGTGATATCCTGATAGCCAAGCCTGCGAACTGCCGCTTAATCGCTAGCCCTACCCACCACCCTCACCATCCTGCGGGCCCTGGTGGATGAGATGCGCGATCGGCGCCAAGCCGTGGGCAGGCGGCGATGGTGACGTGACCCCCTTTGCTGCTCCAGTTCCTATGAGAGCTGGTGGCGTCGGGTGGCCAGCAGCAGCATCTCGGCTTGGCCCAGAAGCTTGAGCACTGCTTTGTCGATCACCTCGTAAAACACCAGGGAGCCCTCGGGCCGGCGCTGCACCACTCCGGCGATGGTGAGCAGTTTGAGGTGCTTCGACACAAGGGCCTGGCTGAGCCCCGTGGCCTGGCTGAGCCCCGATGCCTCCACAACTGCCGTGACGTTGAGGGGACCGCCCCGCAGGGCCTCGAGCACCGCCAGCCGGCTTGGCTCGGAGAACACCTTGAAGTATTCGGCCAGGGCTTCCATCTGGTCCTCGGGAAGGGAGGTGGCCAAAAACATGCCTAGTCAAATTTTGACTCATCTTTGCGCTAGTGAATCACCGCTAAATCCAGCTACTGCGTAAATTGCGTAACATGATGCCGTTATGACGTTAAGCTGTTGTCCCCTTGTTACTGCGTCCATGTCGCCTGAGTCCCTCGCGCCTCCCCATCCCTTGCCCCCCTCCTCCGCACCGGCTGTGTGGCCGCTGCAGTGGCCCCAGCGGGAGGGACTGTTGGAGCGCCAGCACGACCGTCTCGAAGCATTGCTTGACGATCTGGTCGATCGCCACTGCCTAGCCGACGAGGAGCGCAGTGCTCTGCAGCTGCTCGCTGATCGCCGCGACTGCCTGCTGTTGGTGAGGGGGCTGCGCCTGCATTTGCGGCTAGAGGAGCGCTGGCTCGCTCAGTGCGGCTGCCTTTGCCCTGGCCACCGGGCCGCCCACTGCGAGGCCGTCGCTGCCGCTGCTGCCGGCTGGGAGGTTGCCGAAACCCTGCGAGCCGCGCGGCTGCCCTGGCTGATGGAACTCCAGCAGTGGTTTCACGGCCATCGCCACGGGCCCGATGCCCTGGCCTACGCCCGCGCTTCCGCCCTCACCCCCTCCCTCTGATGACCACCTCTGCTCCCCACCTGCGCGAAAACCTGCTCACCCCGCGCTTTTACACCACCGAAATCGAGAAGGCTGCCAAGACCGATCTCGTGGGCCAGCTCGCTGCCTTCGAGGCGATGCTCAACGAGATGGAGGCCGATTACAACCGCGATCACTTTGATCGCAAGGCCCCCCTCGATCGGCTGCGGGTCCTGAATCCAGACGAGAAAGTAGCCTACGAGAGCTATTTAGTGCGCAGCTGCGTGTCGGAATTCTCCGGCTTTCTGCTGTTCAAAGAGCTCTCACGCCAGCTTCAAAAGGCAGGCCGCCCAGAGTTGAGCCGCCTCTTCAATTTGATGGCCCGTGATGAGGCTCGCCATGCCGGCTTTCTCAACCGGGCCCTGGTGGCCGAGGGCATTGAAATCGATTTGCCAGCGTTGAGCGGCAAGCGGCCGATCACCTGGTTTCCGTTGAGTTGGGTGCTCTATTCGGTGTATCTCTCCGAAAAGATCGGCTATTGGCGCTACATCTTGATCGACCGGCACCTCAAGGCTCACCCCGAGAACGACTTCGCCCCCCTGTTTGATTTCTTTGAGCCCTGGTGTCAGGACGAGAACCGCCACGGCGACATCTTCAATATGCTTCTGCGCTGCTGGCCGGGGTTGCGGCAGGGACTGCGCGGCCGGCTGCTGAGTCGCATCTTCCTGTGGAGCGTTTTTCTAACCCACAGCCTGACGGTGTGTGAGCGCGGCAACTTTTACAAGCTGCTGGGCATGGATCCCAGCAGCTTCGATGAAGAGGTGATGCGCAACACCAACCGCACAGCCCGCCGTGCTTTTCCGGTGGTGTTCGATCTGGAGGGCCGCGCCTATTTCGAGCTGCGCGATCAGCTGGTGGAGGTATTCCGGGCTATCAAATCCAGCGCGGAGGAGCCCGCTAGCCCTGCACGGTTGCTGAAGTCTCTCGGCCTGAAGGCCCGCTTTGCAGGCTTGCTGTTGCGCCAGCTCAGCCAGCCGATGGTGCCATCCTCTGGGGCAATCGCGTGAGGGCGGCGACTTCCCTGCCCGCCCTTGGGCAGGGGGTGAAGGTGGTGCCTGGACGCTTGCCCTTCAGCACCGGAACGGTGTTGTTCATGGTGGCGATCCATGCCCTGGCGTTGGTCGCTCTGTTGCCACGCTTCTGGAGCCCAACAGCACTGCTAGTCCTATTGGTGCTGTACTGGCTTACCGCCTGTGTGGGGGTGACCCTGGGTTACCACCGTCTGTTGGCCCACAGAGCTTTTCAGGTGCCCAGATGGTTGGAGCTAGTTATCGCTACCTGCGGTGCCCTCAGCTGCCAGCACGGTCCGATCGACTGGGTGGGCTTGCATCGCCATCACCACCTGCACTCCGACGATCCAGCTGACCACCACAACAGTCATCTCGGCTTCTGGTGGAGCCACTTCGCCTGGATGCTGCACACCGTGCCAGCCAAGCAGTACGTGGGCCAACTCACCCCGGACCTGCAACAGATTCCCTACTACCGCTGGTTAAACCGCAACTTTCTGCTGCTGCAGTTACCCCTGGCGGCCGCTCTCTATGGGCTGGGTAAGGCGACCGGAGCCGGTGGTTGGGCCCTTGTGCTCTGGGGCATTCCCCTCCGCCTGGTGTTTGTTTATCACGCAACTTGGCTGGTCAATTCAGCCACCCATCGGTGGGGCTACGTGAGCCACAGGAGCGGTGATAGTTCCCGCAATAACTGGTGGGTGGCCCTGCTCACCTTCGGGGAGGGCTGGCATAACAACCATCACGCCTACCCCAGTAGTGCCCGCATGGGCTTTCGCTGGTGGGAGCTCGATCTCACCTGGTGGCACATCCAGATGCTGGGCCGGCTTGGCCTGGCCCGTCGAATTCGCCTGGCCGCTCCTCTTCACTCCTCCTCCTCATGACGTCCATGCCCTTTTCAGCCCTGCCCGACATCTCCAACCCCGCCTACCGCGATGCCTACAGCCGCATCAACGGCATGGTGGTGGTGGGTGAAAATCTCGCTGGTCGCCACTTCCGACTGCTTGCCCGCGCCATTCCAAATGATCAGCAGGAACTGGAGCGACTTGCCGCCATGGAAGGGCGCCACGCCAGCGACTTCATGGGCTGCGGTCGCAACCTTGGAATCAAGCCCGATCTAGGCCTAGCCCGTCTCCTCTTCGCCCCGCTGCACGAGCTGTTCCTGAGGTGCAACAAGCAGGGCGACCTATCGGGCTGCCTAGTGATTCAGGGCCTGATTGTGGAGTGTTTTGCCCTTTCGGCTTACCACGCCTACCTGCCGGTGGCCGACGCCTACGCCCAGCCCATCACCGCCGCTGTGATCAGCGATGAAGGAGAGCATCTGGGCTACGCGGAGCGCTGGTTGCATGCCCACTTCGGCGCAGCGCAGGCATCCGCCGGCATGGTCAGCCGCAAAGCCCTACCGATCACTCTGGCCATCCTGCAGACCATGGCTAAGGACATGAAGGCGATCGGCATGGACCCGCACGAGGTGCTGGCAAATTTCAGCGAGCTATTTCTTCAAGCCCTGAAAGCCAGCGGCTTTGATCAAACAGCAGCCAGACGCATCGTTACCGGAGGCCTAGCTGCTGCTGCAACTAGATGATCCAGGCCAGGTCAGCGAGGGGCGCGGGGGAGGGGAGATCAATCGCTTCAGTGCGTAGCCAAGCACTGCTGAGCTGCATGGGCCGTAAAGCGCCACCAAACCGCAGCTGCAGCCAGACAGCGACGCTGGGATCGAGTATGGCAATCGCCTCCGCTGGGCCTGGTTGCTCGATCCCGCTCCGCCCGCCAACCACACCCAGCATTGAGCTGAGATTCGGCGGGCAGTACCAGAGGCCCGCCTCGCCTATTGCCTGATGACGGCGTCGCTCGAGCATCAGTTCGCGCAGCTGGCCATCCCCGCTGAGCGCTGGGAACGGAGCCACTAGCAACTGCAGCTGGAGTAGGTCCGTCGGCGGCGGGCCCAGCTGGGGCTCAAAGGGTATGGCCATGGGGAGCGTTGCAACGTTTTAGGAATCACGGGATAGTGTAACAACTGTAGTGGCATATCATTGACCCGGTTTACGCCGCCCGTCCGGGCGAGTCCGATGCTCTCCTCTCCTTCCCTCTCCACCACCTCCCAGCAGGGCCAAGTTCTTGGTCCGCGGGTGCGCAAGCTGCACGCCCACATCGGCAAGGCCCACCATCAAGCGGAGGGGATGGAGTTTTCCAGGGCACTGCTGGAAGGCAGAGCCACGCCGCTGCAGCTGGCAGGCCTGCTGAGGGCGCTGCTGCCGGCCTACACCCTGCTTGAGCAGGAGGCCCCCGACTTGGCCACCGCCCTTGGCGCAACGAACATTCCTTGGTCAGATCTGGCCCGCAGGCACGCCCTAGAGCACGACCTGAAGCAGCTCGCCGCCTTGCCAGCAACACCGGCATCAGCGGCAGCAGCCAGCTGGCTGGAGCAGGTCAAGTTGCTGGCTCGCCAGGCACCCCACCGGCTGATGGCGCACGTTTATGTGCGCTACGGCGGCGATCTCTCCGGCGGACAGCAACTAGGGGGCCAGGCCAACGCCATCCTGAGCCGCCATGGCTTGTCAGGACTGAAGTTTTGGTCATTTGAGCAAGAGATCCCTGCCCTGAAGAAAGCCCTACATGACGGTTTTGAGCAGATGGATCTATCTGAAGCAGAGGAAGAAGAGTTACTGGATGAAGCCGTAGCGGCCTTCAAGCTCACCCAGAAACTGCTAGCCGAACTCGCCGAGATCTAAGGCGGCAACGCATCCCAGTCCCCCAACCCAACCCCTCACGCCCATGCCCGCCATCGCCCCTGCGCTCAGCCCGATCGAGCTGCTGCACAAGTACAACAAGCCCGTTCCCCGATATACCAGCTATCCCACCGCAGCAGCGTTTGAGATCGGAATTGGAGCAGGGGAGCTAAGCCGGCAACTTGCCCAACCAACCAGCGCACCACTTTCGCTCTATGTGCATGTGCCTTTCTGCCGCCATGCCTGCTGGTATTGCGGCTGCAACCGGGTGACCACCCAACTCGGCTCCAAGGTGGTGGAGCCATACCTGGCCTCATTGGGGATCGAGCTGAAGCTCCTCAGGGCCGTGATGCCACAACGACGTCGGGTCGCCCAACTGCACTGGGGCGGTGGTACCCCCAACTATCTCAATCAGCAAGAATCCGCCCAGCTCTGGGGATTACTGGAGCAGCACTTCGAGCTCGAGCCCAACCTCGATGCATCCATCGAAGTCAATCCGGAATTCCTCAGTCGCGATGAGGTGCTGCATCTGCGGGGCCTGGGATTCAATCGCATCAGCTTTGGCATTCAGGATGCCAATCCAGAGGTGCAGAAAGCTGTGAATCGAATCGTGCCAGTGGAGCAGTTGCTCCGGGTGATGGGCTGGCTACGGGAGGTGGATTTCAACAGCGTGAATGTGGATCTGATCTGCGGCCTGCCACTCCAGACACCGGAGCGCTTCCGCCAGACCCTGGCACTGGTGCAGCAGTTGCGCCCTGATCGCGTCTCCCTGTTCTCCTTTGCCTACCTGCCGGACCAGTTGCCACTGCAACGCAAAATTGCCGCCGGCGATCTACCCAACCAGCGCGACCGCTTGATGATGCTCGAAGACGCCCAGCAGCTGCTCTGCAGTTCTGGATACGAGGCTGTTGGCATGGATCATTACGCCCTCACTGGCGACAGCCTGGCAGAAGCCGCCCGAGCTGGGCTGCTGCATCGAAACTTTCAGGGGTACACAACCGGTGGGGAGCTGGAGCTGCTGGGGGTGGGGCCCACCGCCATCAGCCAATTCCCGCACCTATTCACCCAGAACGAACGGAATCTCAAGGCCTACACCCGGGCCCTCGCAGAGGGTCGCCTGCCCGTGGAGCGCGGTTTGGTGGTCCAGGATGCGGAGACCCTGGACCGGCGCGAATTGATCCGTCAGGTGATGTGCGAATTCGCGGCAACCATCGACCTTGATCACTTCAGTGGAGAGTGGCAAGAATTGCAGGAGCTGGCCAAAGATGGGTTGGTGAAACTGGAAACCAGCGGTCGGCTTGGCTTGCTCACAGTCACCACCTCGGGCCGCTGGCTGATCCGCACCATCGCCGCGGTCTTCGATCCGCAACAGCAACAGCGCGCTTCTGGATCCTGCCTGGTTTAAGCCGTCACCAACCAGCGTCCAGCCGCCACCAGCACCAGGGCCAGAGCCAATCCACCCCAACGGCTCCAGCCGGCCGGTTGAAAACGGGGGATCAGCATGGCCGTGCCCCACTTGTCCTATTCACCCCGCGGCCAGGGCCTGGGCTGCCAAGGCAGTCGCCGCGCCAGGCCCTGGATGAACTCTCCCCAAACCATGAAGGGACACACCACGCCGCACCCGACCCAGCCGGTACGGCGCCAGGGTCAACAGGTTGCGGATGGGTCCTTAAGCACCGGCGTTACCGATGATGGCCCCACACGCGGCCACGTCCAATGCGCAAAGGACATGGCGTGGACGTCAGCTTTGACTGGCGGGGCCAGCGGCTGCAGCTGCTGGGAGCCAAGGCGGCGTGGGATCCCCAGCGCCGGGCCCTACTAGTGGCGGATTTGCATTTAGGCAAGGCGGAAACCTTCCAGGCCCATGGCATTCCCCTGCCCAGCGATGGCGACGGCGCGACCCTCAATGGGCTCCTGGAGTTGGCCCATCAGCTGGAGCCCCAGCAGGTGGTGGTGCTGGGAGACCTGATCCACAGCCGCCTGGGGCTCACCGGCGAACTCCGCGCCAAGCTGGCTGCCCTACCGGAACTGCTGGGCTGCCCGTTGCGCCTGATCGGCGGCAACCATGAGCAGGGAAGCTGGATCGAGGGGCTGCCGCAAGAGCCTTCCCAAGCCCTGGGCCCCTGGTGGCTGAGCCACATTCCAGAGCCCCGGGCGGGCATGCTCAACCTCTGCGGCCACCTGCATCCAGTGGCAGTGGTGGGCCGGGGTGCCGATCGGCTGCGGCTGCCATGCTTCAGCTATTGCGAAGCCAGTGAGCGCCTAGCCATGCCAGCCTTCGGGCGCTTGACGGGAGGCCATCCCTGCTCCCAACGTGATCGGATCTGGTTGGTGGCCGACGGCGCCGTCGTGGATTGGACGCAAGCACCACCCAGCAGCAATCGGGCCGCCTGAGCCCCAGGCCCCGCCGCCCGTTGTGGCGATACAAGCGGATGCTCACGGTGGCTCTGCCAGCAGGCTTTCTCACCTTTTTGGTGGCCATTGCCCCACCGCTGCCCGGGTCCGGCCCCCGGGCCGGAGCACCCCTACTCACCCGCGCCGACGACCAACCGTTCCGCTACCAGCCGGACGACAGCACCTATGCCCTCGACTTCGATCCACGTGCCGTGCAGATCGACCTGCTGGAGGGCTGGGATCGGGAACAGGAGGCCTACGCCGACAGCCAGGCCCTGGCCTTCTTTTCGGGGCCGATGTACGAGCGCCACGTCGATGCGGGCGGGCGGGAAATCACGGTGCCGCTGGGCGATCTCAAGCTGGGCGATCGCATCTGGCGCGGCCGCAACCGCACCGCTGCCCGCCAGCGGGCCTTTGTGGGTATCCGCCGCGATGGGGGCGTCGACTTCGGCTTCGGCGAGCTGACGGCCGATCGCGCCCAGCGCTACGACAGCTTCATCGGCGGGCTTCACAGCGTCTACAACGACCTGGAGCGGCCGCCGGCGAGCTATCGCGGTGCCTACAGCATTTCGATGGGCCAGCAGATCCGCTATTTCCTACCCAGGATCCGCATGGTGATCGGCCTGCGCCCCGACGGCCGGCTGGAGGTGCTGATGAGCCGCGATGGCCTCACCCTCGAGCAGACCCGCTCCCTGGCGCGGCAGCGCGGGCTGCGGGCCGCCTACCTGCCCGACCACGCCTCCAAGAGCCGTTTCATCATCCCCGGCAAAAAGGGCTTCAGCGCGGCTGACGCCAACTGGATCAGCGGTGGCGCCACCAGCTTTGTGCACGTGCCCTACCTGCTGCGGCTGAGCCGACGCAGCACCACCCTGCAGGGGTCGCTGCTGGCCAGCATGGCGGGGCGAACGGCGGCGGAGGGCTGCGGCAATCCCTTCCAGTGCGGCCAAACCCTCGGCGGGCAACTGGTGGACCGGGCCCTGGCCGGCTTCAACCGGCTAATGGAGCAGGGGGTGGAACCCATCGCCCAGCTGATCTGGGCCCCTCGTGGTCCCCGGGATCCCCTGCGGGCCAACGCCAAGGCCCCCCTGCGGGAGCCGCCGATCAGCGCGGACCCCCTGGCCCTGCGCCAGCGCCAAGAGCAAGCCGCCGACAGCCCGGCGATCACCGGGGTGGAGTTCGAGACCCTCGGCCTGCCATCCGACCTCTCCCAGCCCCTGGTACTGCCAGAAGGCGTAGAACTGCCTGAGGAGGAAGCCGCGGCCGCGGACGGGTACGCCTCGCCAGCGGATCCAGGGGCGCCAGGGGCCGCCGAACTGGAGGGCGCCGAACCGGCGGAAGCACCATTGGATTCGGCGGTCGGCCCCACGGGCCAGATCACCACAGGGGCTCCCCTGCCGGGAGCGCCGCCACCACCGGGCCTGCCAGTGCCAGAGCCCTGATCGGCTGATACCCCTGCTTCAGCCCGCTGCCGCCAGGGCTCGCACCACATCGCCCCTGGTGAGCACACCCACCGGGTGGCGCTCGCCATCCAGCACAAACAGACGTTGGGTGCTGCGCTCATGCAGCAGGCCAGCCGCCGCCGGCAAGGGCAGCTCGGCGCTGCAGCTGTGGGGGTGTTGGCCCATCACCTCGCCCACGGTGCTGCCGAGCACCTGGTGCACCTCCTTGTCCCAGTTGAGCGGATTGCGCAGGTAGATCACCGCATCGAGCAGCATCACGTAGGGGCCGGGCTGGAAGCCGCTTTCGCGCACCATCAGGTCTTGCTCGCTGAGCTCGCCCACCAGGGCGCCACTGCCATCCACCACCGGCAAACCGCTGATGTGGTGCTCGCTCATCAACTGCACGGCCTCCTGCAGGGGACTGTCCGCTGTGACACTCAACACCGGTGCAGACATCACGGCGGAAACCAGCTGTTGCACCACGGGCCAAACAAGACGACTGGAGCCATTCTGGGGCCGAGCACGGCAGACACGATGGCGACGCAACGGATACGCCAACTGGCCGACGGCCTCACCGTGGCCCGGGCTGTGTTGGGACTACCGCTGATCGTTGCCCTGGCGGGGGGCCAACCAGCCCTGGCCTGGTGGCTGCTGCTACTGGGCGGCTTGAGCGACTGGGCCGATGGCGCCCTGGCACGCCGGGCCGGCGGCGGCTCGGTGTGGGGAGCCCGCCTCGATCCCCTCACCGACAAAATCCTGATCAGCGCGCCGCTGCTGTGGCTTGGAGCGGAGGGGATCCTGCCCCTGTGGGCGATCTGGCTGCTGCTGGCCAGGGAACTACTTATTTCTGGCTGGCGCGCCGCTGAAGCCAGCGGCGGCCCGGCCTCCTGGAGCGGCAAGCTCAAAACGATCCTGCAATTCGCCAGCCTGCTGCTGCTGCTCTGGCCCAACGGCTGGGGTTTCGGACTGGCGGCAGCATTCCAGACCGCTGGCTTCTGGCTGTTCTGGCCGTCGTTGCTGCTGGCGCTGAGCTCGGCCTGGGGCTACCTACGCAAGCCCTAAAGCAGTGAGCTCCTCGCTGTGCTGCCAGAGCCGCTGGCGCTGATCGGCATCGAGGGCCGCGGGGGCAATGCGCACCTCGGTGGGCCAGCCCCGCATGCCACCAAACTGATTTGGTCCGTAGTGGCCGCCTGGGGTGGCTTCGGGTGCGGTGGCGGCAAACAACTGGGGCAACGCTCCCATGGCCGCGCTCTGCAACAGCGGGCCCATCAGCCGGTAGGCCAGGGGTTCAATCCACGAGCCGTTGGCAGCAACTGAGGCCAGCTGAAGATTGGTGCGGGCAAAGCCCGGATGGGCCGCCAGCGACAACACGGCCTGGCCCTGATCGCGCAGCCGCTGCTGCAGCTCTAGGGCAAACATCACATTGGCGAGCTTGCTCTGTCCGTAGGCAGCCCAGCGGTCGTAGCGGCGCTCGCCCTGCAGATCGTCGAAAGCAATCCGGCCGAAATACTGGGCCCCTGAGGTCACGCTCACCACCCGTGCATTCGGGCGGTCTGATAGCAGCGGCAGCAGGGCCAGGGTGAGGGCGAAATGGCCCAGGTGGTTCACACCCAGCTGCATCTCGAAGCCGTCGGGGGTGAGCTGCCGCGGCAGGGCCATCAGGCCGGCGTTGTTGATCAGCAGATCCAATCGGCCGTAGCGATCGGCAAATTCCGCAGCTGCACGGCGAACGCAAGCCAAGCTGGCCAGATCAAGGTCCAGCAGCTCAAGGGCACCACCCCCGCTAGCGGCCGCTGCCTGTAATTCATCCTTGGCCAGCTCTGCCCGGGGCAGGCTGCGGCAGCCAAGCACCACGGTGGCGCCCTTGGCAACAAGCGCCCGAGCCGTTTCCAGGCCCAGGCCGCTGTTGGCGCCGGTGATCAGGACCAAGCGTCCGGCCTGATTGGGAATGGAGTCGGTAGTCCAGTTCATGGCAGGAGCCTATGGAAATAGGCCTCACACCTGCGGCAAGGGAGCTCAGCCGATCAAGGCCTCGTCTGCGGAGAAATCGGGGCTGGTGGGAGTCCGCAGGGCGTAGTCGTTGGTGTAGCTGTCGGCGATGGTGGCCTCGAGGTCAAAGGCCGGCTCCCAGGCCAGTTCGCGCCGCACCCGGGTGGTGTCGGTGAGGAAGTGGGCCAGGCGCAGCGGGAAGGCCTTGCGGGCTTTTTTATCGAGAGCAGCGGGATCGAAGCTGCGGATTTCCACAGAAGCGAGCTCCTTGCCGGCCGCCCGGGCCGCTGCCTGCACCAAGCCTCGGAAGGTGACGCCCTGGCTGCCGGTGCAGTTGTAGATGCGATTGGCGGCGGCATCCACCTCGATGCAGCGAGCCATGGCGGCGGCTAGGTCTGCCACATGGCCCAGCTGGGTGATCGTGCTGCCATCACCGGGCAGGGGCACGGGCCGGCCATGCACGATTCGATCAAAAAACCAGCTCTCTACAGGGTTGTAGTTGCCCGGCCCCACGATGTAGGTGGGCCGAAAGCTGGTGAAGGCGATGCCCTCGCTGCGCAGCCAGTCTTCCGTTTCGGCCTTACCAGCGTGGCGGCTGGCGGGATCAACGGGGCTGTTTTCATCGAGGGGCCAAAGCTCGCTGTCGGCATAGACGCCGGCCGAGCTCACATACACAAAGCGATGGGCCGGAGGCCCGGTGCGATCGATCACAGCGCGGGAATCCTCAAGGCTGCGGCCCGAGCTATCGACGATCACATCAAAACTGCGACCCACCAGCGGCTCCAGCCCCCCAGCAGTGCTGCGGTCGCCGATCAGGTGCTCCACCCCAGCCGGCGCAGGCTTGTTGCCACGGGTAAACAGGGTGAGGGCATGGCCTTCAGCCTGCAGCCGCTCCACCAGCGGTTTGCCCACGAAGCGGGTGCCGCCCATCACCAGAATGTTCATGCTGCTGCCCACTGGAGGCGAAACTGGGGGCCATTCAAACCCCCGGCTAGCTGGCGGTTACTCCACCACCGTGATGCCCGTGTCGATCCGCTCGATCGGTGGCGCCGCCAGCGTCTGCTGCCAAAGGGACAAGATCGACCAGTAGCCCTGGGCCCTCGGCTTGGTCGCCACGCTGGAATCCACCACGCCGCGGCGGATTTGGCCCACCAGCTCGGGCAGATCATCAATGCCGACGGCCTGCACACGACCCTGGGCCCCCAGGCTGGCGATGGCACGGCCGATGCCGATCGGCCCGCTGGCGTCGCTAGCCACCCAGCCTCGCAGCGCCGGATGGGCCTTCATCGTCGCTAGAGCCTGCTGCTCGGCGGTGGCGATGGAGTCCTGATCGCTGGGGGTGGCAACCACCTGGATGCCGGGAAAGCGGCGGAATACCTCCTGATGGCAGCGAAATCGAATCGCATGGTTTGGCGCCGTGGGAACGCCCTGCATGATTGCCACCTCACCGCGACCTGCCAGCAGCTTCACCAGGCGCTCAGAGGCAATCTGGGCCTGCTTGCAGTAGTCGTTGCCCACGCTGGTGATCGGCAAGCCGGCCGGTGCTTCGGAATCGAAAATCGCCAGCTGAATCCCCTCAGCCCGAGCGCGGACAAGCAGGGGAGTTAGGCGGCTGGCATCGAGCAGATCGATGAAAATTCCATCGGCCTTGGAATTGATGGCCCGGCTGAGGATCGCCTGTTGCTGCTCCACCGTGGCTTGGGCCGGGGGCTGGTAGTCCACGGTCACCGGCCGGCCGGTCTGGCTAGTAATCATGCGAGCCGCCGCCAAGGCTCCCAGCCGCACCTCCTCAAACCAGGGGTGACTGACCTTCGGAACCAGCACAAAACGCAGGGCCGTTTTGGCCGGTTCCGCCCTGACGGGCATCAACATTGCTCCTGCAGCGACCCCTAAGCAGGCGAAAACCCTGACGGCACTCCTGCCGATTCCGCCTGCAAAAGAGGCTTGTCGAACTCGGGCCATCGGGCGCACAGGCGGAGCTTCTAATTTTGGCTGCCAAGACGGCGCCGTAAACCACACTTTGGTTCTGGTTTGCCTCTTTTTGTGATGCGTCTGGCCAAGGCCTACACCGCCCAGCCCGCCACCATCACGTCGTGGCCCGCCGGCAGCCGCAGCTATCGCCACTTCTCCCTGCTAGGGGAGCGGGGCCAGGGCGCGGAACGGGCCGTGGAACTACAGGCGGTGCTGGAGCGGGGCTTTCGGCTGGTGGTGCCGCTACGGGAGCTGCGCAACCGGCAGCTCTGGCAGCCTGGCTGGCAGCAATTGCCTCCAGCAGCCATGCAGATAACTCCCGCCATCGACCTACTCGATGGCCACTGCGTGCGGCTGCACCAAGGCGACTACGACCAGGTAACGCGCTTCTCCGACGACCCAGTGGCCCAGGCCCTCAGCTGGCAGCAACAGGGAGCCAGGCGGCTGCACCTGGTGGATCTAGACGGGGCCCGCAGCGGCCAACCGGTCAATGATGCGGCCGTGAAGGCGATCACCACTGCCCTCAGCATCCCCGTGCAGCTAGGGGGTGGGGTGCGCAGCGCCGAACGGGCTGAGGAGCTGCTGAGCTTCGGACTGGATCGGGTCATCCTCGGCACCGTGGCCCTTGAGCAACCCGAATTAGTCGATGAGCTGGCAGCGCGCTATCCCGGCCGGATCGTGGTGGGCATCGACGCCAAAAACGGCAAGGTGGCCACCCGCGGCTGGATCGAAGAGAGCAGCACCGAAGCCACCGCCCTAGCCCAGCGCTTCTGCGCCAGCGGCATCGCCGCAATCATCAGCACCGACATCGCCACAGACGGCACCCTGGCGGGCCCCAACCTCGAAGCCCTGAGGGCGATGGCCGAGGCCAGCGCCGTGCCGGTGATCGCCTCCGGCGGCATCGGCAACCTGGAGCACCTGCTGTCGCTGCTGAGCCTGGCGCCCCTAGGGGTGGAGGGGGTGATCGTGGGCCGGGCCCTCTACGACGGACGGGTGGATCTAGCTGAGGCCCTACAGGCCATCGACGAGGGCCGCCTGCAGGATCCGACCAGTGCCTCGATGATGGCCTGAGTCTGCGCCCATCTCACCTTGACCGACGCCCTGGGAACGCGCGCCGTGCTGGCGGTGTTGGTGCCCTCCACCAACACGATGGTGGAACCGGATCTCGCCTCGCTTCAGCCCCCGGGGGTGACCAACCACACCTTCCGCTTCCCCTTCCCCGAGCTGCCCGCCAGCCCAGAGCGCCTTCTGGCCTTGATGGAGCCTGCCGTCGCCATGGTGGGAGCCTGCGAACCGGATCACCTGGTGCTTGGTTATTCGCCGGAATACATGCCGCAGGCGGCGGCGGTAGCCCGCCATTTGAAAGCCAGCCTGGAGCAGGCCACAGGTGTGGCGGTCAGCACCGCCACCGAAGCGGTCAGCGCCGCCCTGAGGGCCCTCAACTGCAAACGACTAGGCATCGTCAATCCCTTCCCCGAGCAGGCCAACGCTGCGGTGCTCAACCACTTTCAGAGCGAGGGCTTTGAGGTACAGGCCATGGAGTGCCTGGCCTCCGCGCAAAAGGGCAAGGTGTTTTCGGCGCGTATCAGCGCCGAGCGAATCCGGGCAGCCTTTCGTGCGGTGGACCACAGCAGCGTGGATTGCCTGCTGCAGGTGGGCACCAACTTGGTTGCTACTTCGCTAGTGGAGCAGCTGGAGCAGGAGCTGGGCAAACCGGTGGTTGCAGTCAACACCGCCACCTACTGGTACGCCTTGCAACAATTAAATATTCACCAGCTCGGCTCAGGCAACGGCCGGCTGATGCAGCTAGCGATGTGAGCCAGAGCCCATGGCAAAAGCGGATCGCTTGCGACCTGCTCTATAACAGATTGAGTCTGATTTGAGGCGTGTCGCGTGAACGCCGGCGCCCTTCCCCCAACCAATCCATCAACCTGCGTAGACGACGTCTACCAGCGCTGCCGCGACCTGGGCATGAGGCTCAGCCGCCAGCGCCGCATGGTGCTCGATTTGCTTTGGGTTGAGAAGAGCCATCTCAGCGCCCGCGACATTTTTGAAAAGCTCAACAACCTGGGCCGCAATATTGGTCACACGTCTGTTTATCAAAATCTCGAAGCCCTGCAGACCGCTGGCGTGATCGAGTGCCTCGACCGGGCCAGCGGCCGGCTCTACGGCTATCGCAGCGATCCCCACAGCCACCTCACCTGCTCGCAATCAGGCGCCATCCAAGACCTAGACGTCGAGCTGCCGCGCGAGTTGCTCGACCAGATCGAGCGCCACACCGGCTTCGCCATCGAGACCTACACCCTGCATCTCACCGGCCGGCGCCGCAGCTGAATCCCTTCGCCGACCCAGGACTGGAGATTCCGCTCCAGCATCGGTACCTTTGGCGCATGCCATCGCCAAACCCATGAGTTCGCCAAACCCGTGAGTTCGCAGCTGCTGCTGTTTGCCGAACCGCTGCTGCGCGATGGCCTCACCCGCCTGCTCACGGCTCAGGCGGGGCTGTACTGCGTCGCTGAGCGACCAGAGCAGCTGCAAGGGCTGCCCCAACTGGTGATCTGGCAAGCCAGCAGCGGCGACCTCAAGGGCGGGCGCCTGGCCGAAGAATTGCTGCGCCTGCAGGAGCGCTGGCAGCCAGCTCCTGTGCTGCTCCTTCTGCCTGCGGCCCATGGTCTGGGCGGTGATGCCCTGCTGCAGCTGCCGGCGGCTGGAATCCTCGAATCACCCGAACCCCAGGAGTTGCTGGCGGCCCTCGCCACCCTGCTGACGGGCGGGCGCGTGCTGGCAGCGGCGGCAGACAGCACCTCCCCCCGCCCACCAGCCGGCCCAGCAGCCAGCCCGGCCCTCGGCCTGGGCCAGTGGCTGCTGATCAGCGGCCTGCAGCAGATCGACGCAGACCTAGCTGCCATCAAGCGCCTGCTGACGCCGCCGCCCACCAACCTGGTGCTGCTGCTGGTGCTGCAGGGCCGCCTGCGCGAACTCTCGGCAGCCCGCGAGCTGCTGCTGCTGCTTTGGGGGCCGCTGAGTGTGGCCTGGGGCGCGCCCGATCCCTGCCCCAGCAGCCCGGAGCCCGTGCTGGCGATCACCCTGCAGCAGCGCAGTGCCGATGGCATCTGGCGCGCCATTCGTCAGCGGCTCGAGGCCGGCAGTGGTACCGAGCTCAGCAACCAAAGCGGCCAGCTGCTGGCCTTGGAGGGCCTCAGCCCCGAGCGGCGGCGCGACCTGCTGCTGGCCCTGCTGTGCCAACTAGACAGCCTGCGCCAGCGGCTACTTGCCGACCCCTCTCCCCTGCAGGAGCGCTGGGAGCAGTGGCAGCCCGAGCTACGCCAGCAAGCCATGCGCAGCCTGGTTAATTCCTACGTGCAGCTGCCCTGCGAAGGCAGCCTGCTGCCGGTAGCCGACAGCCTGCTTCGCAGCAGCGATATGACCGGCCGCGACCCGGAGCTTCCCGAGGCCCAGCCGATGCTGGCCTCCCTGGTGCGGGCCCAGCCCCTGCTGGTGGATGGCCAGCTGCTGGCCGCCGACGAACCGCGGGCCGTGCTCTATCTCGAACTACTAGTGAGCAACTGGCTGGTGCGCAGCGCCGAACTGGTGAGTGCCGAGCTGCTGGCCAGCTGCGCCGGCTGGCCCGAGTTGCGTCGCTACCTGCTCCAGCCCGAGCTGCTCGCCACCCGCAACCTGGAGCGGCTGCGCAACCAGCTCAATGCCCAACTGCGTTGGAGCAGCTGGGTGGAGCGGCCAATCACCCTCTATGAAAGCCGCCGCCGGCTCTACTGCCTGCGCGATGGCGCCATCCGCTGCCAGGAGCTCACCGAACCCCGCGACGCGGAACTGCGCCAACTGGGCTGGCTGCAGCAACTGGTGACCTTGGCGCTGGAAAGCCGCGATGCCCTGGCTCCCCAGGTGCAGGGCCTACTGCGAGGCCTCGGCGATCTGGTGGTGGTGCTGCTCACCAGGGTGCTGGGCCGAGCCATTGGCCTGGTGGGCCGAGGTATTGCCCAGGGCATGGGCCGGGGCATCGCCAAGAGCGTGGGCCGCAGCTGACGCCCCGCCACAATGGCTTTAAACGAGCTTGCAAGCTGGCATGGGGCGAAATAAGAACGGGCAACAGGGGATCGGGGCACGGGCCTCAACCCTTGAGCACCTCCTGCGAGTCCTGCTCAGTTCCGCCCTGGGGCTGCTGCTGGCGGCGGGCCTGGTGGGCCTAGGTAGCCACCCAGCCCAGGCCTCGCTCACAAGCAACAGCTACGACGGCAACATCTACGCCCTCTACGCCGGCAACGGCTCCCTGGTGCCGCCCCGCAGCAGCCTTGCCAAGGCCCTGGAAGACCACCGCACCACCGTTGTCGTCTACTACCTCGACGACGACGCAGCCAGCAAGCAATTCTCGGCGGTGGTCTCGGAGCTGCAGCGGGTGTGGCTCAACAACATCGAGCTGATTCCGCTGGTTACGGATCCACTCCAAAACCGGGCCGACACCGGCCCCAGCGATCCGGCCCACTACTGGTCGGGCCTGATCCCCCAGGTGGTGGTGTTCAACAGCGAGGGGCAGGTTGTCTTCGATGAGCAGGGCGCCGTGAGCGTCGATGCCATTAATGCCGCCGTCAGCCAGGCCACCGGCATCCCCCTACCCGAGGGGGGCACCACCAGCACCACCGAGAGCTTCAACGAACTCAATTCCGAGGTGGTGAGCCGCTGATGGGCCGCCTTGAAAGCGACAGCATGGGCGCCATCGAGGTGCCCGAGCAGCACTACTGGGGCGCCCAGACCCAGCGCTCAATCGAATATTTCCCCTTCGGCCAGGCCATGCCCCTGGCGGTGCTGCACGCCTTCGGAGCGCTCAAGGCAGCCTGCGCCGAGGTGAATATGGCCAAGGGCAAGCTCAGTCCCGAGCTAGCCGCCCTGATCGTGGCGGCTGCCGAGGAGGTGGCCTCCGGCACGCTTGATGCGGAATTCCCATTGAAGGTGTGGCAGACGGGCTCCGGCACCCAAACCAACATGAACGTCAACGAGGTGATCGCCAATCGGGCGATCGAAGCCGCCGGTGGGGTGCTGGGCAGCAAGAGCCCGGTGCACCCCAACGACCATGTGAACCTCAGCCAATCCAGCAACGACACCTTCCCCGCGGCCCTGCATGTGGCCGTGGCGATTGAGCTGGAGCGCACTCTGTTGCCCGCCGTGGAGGCGCTGCGCGCCGCTCTGGCCGCAAAGGCCGAGGCCTTTGCCGCGATCATCAAGATCGGCCGCACCCACCTGCAGGATGCGGTGCCCCTGAGCCTGGGCCAGGAATTCAGTGGCTACGGAGCCCAACTGGATCTAGCCCTGGAAACCATCCGCGCCAGCCTGCCCCAGGTGCGCCAGCTGGCCATCGGCGGCACGGCGGTGGGCACCGGCCTCAATGCCCCCAGCGGCTTCGGCGAGGCGGTGGCGGCGAGGCTGGCCGAGAGTCTCGGCCTGCCCTTCACCAGCGCGCCCAATAAGTTTCAGGCCCTGGCCGGCCATGAGCCCCTGGCCGCGGCCCACGGGGCCCTCACCGTGCTGGCAGGCTCGCTGCTCAAGATCGCCAACGACATCCGCTGGCTGGCCAGTGGCCCCCGCTGCGGCCTGGGAGAGCTGGTAATTCCGGAAAACGAACCGGGTAGTTCAATCATGCCGGGCAAGGTGAATCCCACCCAGGCCGAGAGCCTGACCATGGTGGCCGTGCAGGTGATGGGCAACAACACGGCCGTGCAGCTGGCCGCCAGCCAGGGCAATTTCGAGCTGAATGTGTTCAAACCAGTGATCGCCCACAACGTGCTCGAAAGCATCGAGCTGCTCGCTGGCGGCTGCACCAGCTTCCGCCAGCATTGCGTCGAGGGGCTCAGGGCCAATGAAAGCCGCATCGAAACCCTGCTGGATCAGAGCCTGATGCTGGTCACGGCCCTCACCCCGGCGATCGGCTACGACCGGGCCTGCGCCATCGCCAAGCACGCCCACAACCACCAGCTCAGCCTCAAGGAGGCCGCCCTGGTGCTCGGTGAAATCAGCGCTGAAGAGTTCGATCGCTGGGTGCAGCCCCAGCAGATGGTCTGAAGCTGCCAAAACCAATAAAACTGCCAGCATTAAGCAAGAGGGTTCTTACCTTCGCGGGCTAAGCGGAGAGATAAGACGATGACCCTACTTTTGAGCGACAGCGAGCTTCTTCTACCTGAAGCACCTACCCGTAGACCTGCTCAAAATCGCTGGCGAATACGTTCGCGGCCTTGGCACGGCAGAGGACCCCGCCGACCGCCTGATCATCGAGGCGGTGGTGAAGCTGGCCAAGGGACTCGGCACCCTGGTGGTGGCTGAGTTCGTGGGCGACCAGGAGACCCGTCAGGAACTGATTGCGATGGGGGTGCGCCTGGGCCAGGGGACCTTCCTCGGCCCCTCCCGGGACGTCAGGGAGATTGAAAGCCTCCAACCCCAGGGCGCCCAGCAAGACCCACAAACAGTCACATCGCCTACCGAAGTCGGGGCCACCGGCCTGGTGGGATAGGTCCCATGGCCCAATCCCACCCACCCCTGCTGGAGCGCGATGCGCTCGCCAGCCTCAACCAGCTGCGTGATGGTCCCGCAGCCGTGCGCCTGGCCAGCCATCTACTTATGACTTTCGCGGGCGGCCTGGTGTGGGCCCACCAGCCCTGGCCCCTGGCCCTGAGGCTGGTGGGGCTGCTGGTGTGCGGCATCGGCCTGGCCACCTGCTTCGCGCCCCTGCACGAGTGCTGCCATCGCACGGCCTTTCGCGGCAGAAAGCTGAACGACACGGTGGCCTGGTTCGCCGGGCTACTGAGCTTCTACAACGCCACCTACTACCGGCGCTACCACCAGTGGCACCACCGCTACACCCACCAACCTGGACTCGATCCCGAACTGGAGGATCCCGTGCCCACCAACCCCTGGGCCTACCTGCGCGAACTAAGCGGCTGGAACTGGTGGAGCGGCAAGTGGGGCGGCTACGCCCGGCTGCTCTGGGGAGACCTCAGCAACCTGAGCTACCTGAGCCCTGAGGCCATTCCCCAGGTGCGGCGCTCGGTGCGACTGCAGTTCGCCGTTTACGCAGCCCTAGCCCTGGCCTCCCTGCTGAGCGGCACCGGCTTTCTGCTGTGGTTCTGGCTGCTGCCCCTGGCGGTGGGCCAGCCCCTGCTGCGCTTTGTGCTGCTGGCCGAGCACAGCGGCTGCTGCTTCAGCGTCGACGGCACCGAGAACACCCGCACCACCCTCACCAATCCTGCGGTGCGCTGGCTGATGTGGAACATGCCGTTCCACGCCGAGCACCACCTCTACCCTTCCCTCCCCTTCCACGCCCTGCCCGCAGCCCACGGCCCCATCGCCCCGCACCTGCGCCACTGCGATCGGGGTTATCTGGCGGTGCACCGCCGCCTGCTGCGCAACCTGCCACTCCTGGGCCTGCCGGCATGAACGCCACCGCAGTCGCCCAGCGCACCCAGCACCCCCTGGGCAACCTTCCCCTGGCCTGCGGCCACACCCTGCCGGAGGCCCAGCTCACCTACCTCCAGATCGGCGAGCTCAACGCCCAGCGCTCCAACCTGATCCTGGTGCCCACCTCCTATGGGGCCCGGCCCGAGGATCTGGCCTGGCTGGCCGGCCCGGTGCTGGATCCGGAGCGCTGGTGCATCGTGATTGCTGGCATGTTCGGCAACGGCGCCTCCAGCAGCCCCAGCCACGGCGCCATGGGCCTGGCCGAACAGGGCTGGGTGGTGAGCCACCGCGACAACGTCGCAGCCCAACGACAACTGCTGGCGGAGGTGTTCGGCGTTGAACGGCTCCCCCTGATCTACGGCTGGTCGATGGGGGCCCAACAGGCCTACCAGTGGGCCGTCGAACACCCGGAGGCGGTGGAGCGGATCTGCTGCGTCTGCGGCACCGCCCGCACCACCCCCCACAACCGCCTGTTCCTGCTCAGCCTGCGCCAAGCCCTCACCGCCGATCGCCACTGGAATGGCAGCGGCTTCAACGCACCGCCGGAGCAGGGGCTGCGCACCTACGCCCTGATCTACGCCAGCTGGGCCGCCAGCCAGCCCTTCTTCCGCAGCCTCGCCGAGCCGGTGGAAGACCACGTGGAGCAGCACTGGCTGCCCCACTACCAGCGCCATGACCCCCGCGATCTGATCGCCATGCTCGACACCTGGCTGGCCCACGACGTGGCCGCCGGAGGCGATTTGGCCGCAAGCCTGGGCCGCATTACCGCCCGCACCGCCGTGGTGGCCGGCAGCCACGACCTCTACTTCCCGCTCGAAGACCTGGCCGCCGACGCCGACGCCATCCCCGGGGCGGAGCTGCACGTGATCCCCTCAGAGCTCGGCCACCGGGCCGGCAACCCCCACAGCAGCCCTGCCGAGCAGCGGCAGCTGAGCCGCATCGTTGAAACCCTCCTCCAGCAGCCCTCCCATGCCTGATCTCGCCCAGCGAATGCAGGAGCTGCAGCTCCGGTTCCTACTGATCTCCTTCACCGACCTGTTTGGCATCCAGCGGGCCAAACTCGTGCCGGCCTCGGCTGTGGCGGGAATGGCCCGCGATGGGGCCGGCTTTGCCGGCTTTGCCGGCTTTGCGGCCTGGCTGGATCTCTCCCCCGCCGATGGCGACGTGATGGCGATCCCGGCGGCGGCCAGTCTCACGCCCCTGCCCTGGCAGCCTGAGGTGGGTTGGGTAGCGGCCGAGCTCCAGCTCAATGGCCAGCCGATGGAGCAGTGCCCCCGCCGCCTGCTGCGGCGCCAACTGGAGCGGGCGGCTGAGCGGGGATTTGAGTTGCGCAGCGGGGTGGAAGCTGAGTTTTTCCTACTCGATCCCAGCGGCGAGCGGATCGGCGATAGCGCCGACAGCCAGGAAAAGCCCTGCTACGACCAACTCGCCTTAATGCGCCGCTACCCCCTGATCGGCCCCCTGCTGGAGGCGATGGAGCAGCTGGACTGGGGGCCCTATCAAGCCGATCACGAGGACGCCAACGGCCAATTTGAGGTCAACTGGACCTACGCCAACGCCCTCACCACCGCCGATCGCCACGCCTTTTTCAAGGTGATGGTGAAATCCTTAGCGGAGCAGCAGGGGCTGCGGGCCAGCTTCATGCCCAAACCCTTCGCCGCCCTCACCGGCAATGGCTGCCACACCCACCTCTCCCTCTGGGGCGCCGCTGGCAGCTCGCAAGCAGGCCGCAACCTGTTCCACGATCCCAGCGGCGAGCTCGGTCTATCGACGCTTGCCTACCACTTCCTGGCTGGCCTGCTGGCCCATGCCCCGGCCCTGAGCTGCCTGAGCAACCCCACGGTGAACAGCTACCGGCGCCTCGCTGCCCCGCCCACCACCTCCGGTGCTACCTGGAGTCCGGGCGGCATCAGCTACACCGGTAACAACCGCACCCACATGGTGCGCATCCCCGACGACCAGCGCTTAGAGCTGCGCCTCCCCGATGGTGCCGCCCATCCATACCTGCTGCAGGCTGCAATCCTGGCGGCTGGGCTCGATGGCATTGAGCGCCAGCTCGATCCTGGCCCCCGCAGCGACAACGACAACTACGCCAAGCCCCTGGATCCCGCCAGCTGCGGCAGGCTCCCGGTCAACCTCGGCGAGGCCCTCGATGCCTTCAAGGCCGACTCGGCCATACGCCAGGCCCTGGGCGAAGAGTTTTGCCAGGCCTACGAAAACCTGCGCCGGCGCCAATGGCAGCGCGAGCGCGGTGATATCAGCGACACTGAGCGCCGCGCTTGCCTGGATTGTTGAACCAGGCAAGCGACCGGCGAAAATAGGCTCAAACTTTTGACTGCTACTCGCAGCACTGCGCCGATGCCCCTGATAGCAATCAACGTCCTGCTGGAACCAGATGCTGCCACGGTTGAGAAAGCAAAGGCGATAAACGCTCGGCTGCGAGAAAACTACCCAGCCAGCTTTCCCCTAGACGCTAACCATGCTCCTCACATCACCCTTCTCCAGTTATATATAAAAACTGCAGACCTGAACCTAGTAGCAGATGCCGTGGCCAACGTGCTGCGTACAGAGCCCCCGATCAATATTGAAGGCAAAGCAACTGGCTACTTTGCATTAGCCAGCGAGAATCTAAAATTAGTAGGATTCAACATCGAGGCGACTCCCGAGCAGCTCCGACTCCAGCAAAAAATCATCGCTGCCATCGCGCCATTTGCCGTGAAACACGGCACAAATGATGCCTTTGCACTTCGCCTTGACGGCGGCGCAATCAGCCAAGCGACTATTGACTACGTGAACAACTTCAGCGATACGCGAACTGGCCCGAACTACCAGCCCCATCTGACCCTGGGCATTGGCACAAGTGATTTTGTTGAAGCTTTAGTAGCAGAGCCATTTGAAGCTTTTAGCTTCCAATCAGCCTCCGTGAGCCTTTACCAAATAGGCGATTATGGTGTAGCCCAAACAAAGCTATACGATCTCTCTCGCCAAGCAGATCCGCTGCCCTCCTGGAATGAAGGGCAGGTCAAACGAGCCATTGTTGCATTCATCGCCAAAGTCACAAATAAAGACTCACCCGCATACCTGCCTCCAGCCGAACGCATTGCAGTGCATGACAATGACGGCACGCTCTGGCCGGAAAATCCGCTGCCTTTCCAGGTAGCTTTTGCCATCGACGAACTGAGGCAGCGCATCCTCACCGAGCCGAGCCTTACTTCAAACCCCATGGTGCAAGCTGCCTTGGACGGCGATCTTGCAAAACTTCTGGAAGGCAAACACTTCGATGGCCTGATGCAGATCCTGGCGATCACCCATGCAGGCATGACGGTAGAAGAATTTCGAGATGCCGTGCAGGCATGGTTTAGATCGGCCAACCATCCGCGCTATGACAGGGCCTATGGCGATCTCACCTACCAACCCATGCAGGAGCTCCTTCGCTATCTAAGCGATAACGGCTTTAAAAACTTCATTGTTTCAGGTGGCGGCGCCGACTTTATGCGGGCCTGGGTGGAACAGGTTTATGGCATACCACCAGAACAAGTTGTTGGCTCAACATCGCGGGCCGTATTTGAACTGCGGGACGGCAAACCAGTAATCACCAAAACCCTTGATTACTTATTCGTAAATGATAAGGCCGGCAAGCCAGTTGGCATCCATCAGTTTATCGGCCGCAGGCCTGTGATTTGCTGTGGCAACAGCGATGGAGATCTAGCAATGTTGCAGTACACCACGATCAACAACCCTCGACCCAGCCTAGGTCTGATTGTCCATCACACCGACGCTGAACGCGAGTATGCCTACGACGCCAAGACGAACAGCAGCGGCAAGCTTGTAGAAGCCCTAAAAGAAGCTCCCGAGCAGGGCTGGCTAGTTGTGGATATGAAGCAGGATTGGAACGTCGTCTTCCAGCCCCAGTAAAGGGAACTGGCCCCGCTATAGCAAATTGGCAGCCAGCTCGGCCAGTTCACTGCGCTCACCCCGCAGCAGGGTCACGTGGCCGGCGAGCCGCTGGCCCTTGAAGCGCTCCACCAGCCAAGTGAGGCCGTTGCTTTCAGCATCCACATAGGGATTGTCGATCTGGTAAGGATCCCCGGTGAGCACGATTTTCGTGCCCTCGCCCACCCGAGTCACGATCGTCTTCACCTCATGGGGGGTGAGGTTCTGGGCCTCGTCCACCACCATGAATTGGCGCGGAATCGAACGACCGCGGATATAGCTGATCGCCTCCACCTCGAGCAGGCCCATGCCCTTGAGGTCGGTCCAATTGCTGCGCGGCCCGCGGTGACTGCCGCCAGCCCGAGCAGCACCCCGCCCCTCCTCCTCACTACCGCCGAGCAGAAAGTCGAGGTTGTCGATGATTGGTTGCATCCAGGGACCCATTTTTTCATCTAGGTCGCCTGGCAGAAAGCCGATCTCCTTGCCGAGGGAAATCACCGGGCGGGTCACCAGCAGGCGCTCGTAGAGCCGCTCATCGGCCACCTGGTGCAGCCCAGCGGCCAGGGCGAGCAGGGTTTTACCGGTGCCGGCCTTGCCCACCAGGGTGATCAGCTGGATGCTGGGATCCAGCAGCAGATCAAGGGCAAATGTCTGCTCCCGGTTGCGGGGCTGGATGCGGCCGAGCTTGGCCTTGGGCGCTCGCTGCAGCGGCTGCAGGCTGGCGGTGGCGGCGTTGTAGCGAGCCAGCAGGGTGTGGGCCGGCTGGGCCCGATCGATCAGGGTCACACCCTCGTTGGCCTGCAGCGGCGCCTCCAGCACCAGGCCCTCCACCGCCAGTCCTGGCGGCAGCTTGACCCGATCCATCTGCTCCGCATCCACCCACACCTCACAGAAGCCGGGGTATAGGTCGCCGATGTCAACCCGATCGCTGGTGTAGTCCTGGGCGATCAAGCCCACCGCATCAGCCTTAATGCGCAGGTTGGTGTCCTTGGTAACGAGCACCACCGGCGGCTGGCTACCCAGCACCGCCTGCAGGCGCTGCTCCTCAAGAGCCACCGCCAGGATGTTGTTGTCGCCACTGCCGCCCTTGAGCTCGGGCGGCAGCTGGCTGAGGGTTTCGGCCCGGCAAAACACCACCTTGAGAGTGCCGCCCTGTTCGCCATTGGGCACCCCATCGGCCAAGTTGCCATGGGCGCGCAGAGCGTCCAGCAGCCGCGACACCTGGCGGGCATTGCGTCCCTTTTCAGCTGGATCCCGCTTAAAGCGGTCGATCTCCTCGACCACCTCGATCGGGATCAGGATGTTGTTGTCTTCAAAGCGGTTAAGGGCTGCCGGATCGTGCAGCAGCACGTTGGTGTCGAGCACGAAGGTCTTGCGCATGCCGATCACCGATTCCGTGATGGCGCGAAGTTAAGACCACTAGGCCATTTACGCTCCGTCGATTCGTGCCTCGTCGCAATTGGCGCCTTCGCCCATGGCCTCATCGCTTGCTGCCCTGGTTTTGCTCAAGCTGTTGCTAGTGCTGGCCCTGCTGCTGGGCCTCACCCTGCTAGTGCTGGAGCTTCGCCATCGCCTGCGCCCCGCCTCGCCGCTGCGGCTGCGGGCTGAAGACTTCCGCGTCGAAGCCGGCAGCGCTGGCCTCACCGTCTCCGGCATGGTGACGATCCACAACCCCCACCAGCGCATGGAGGTGATGGTGCCGGAGATCGAGCTGCGGCCGACCCTGCTGGGTCGGGGCGACCTGGCAGGCGTCACGGTGTCGAGTCGGATCGAAGCGCTGCATCCGGATGAGGAATCCCGCCCTGATGGCTACTGGGCCGCCTACATAGTCAAGGGGCGCAAGAGCACCAGCGCCCGCATCCAGATCAGCCTGAGCGGCGCCCCGGGCCAGTCCCTAGACCAGCTGCTCGACACCCTCTGGCTGGAAATTCTCTGGGTCAACTACGGCCCCTTCGGCCGCCTCCATCGCCGCGATGGCGTGCTGGTGCCACTGCAGCAACCCACGCCCATAGCGCCCCAATCGGCGCGCTGGCGCGACGGCGACCGCTGCCGCGTGCTGCCTGTTGGCACCCACCTGCTCGGCGTGCTCGACGACCCAGAAGCCGTGCTGCGCCGCTACGCCGGCGAGCTGATTCAGCCCGGCGATGTGCTCACCATCGGCGAAACACCCCTGGCGGTGATGCAGGGTCGCTATCACCACCCGGCCACAGTTCAACCCAGCGCCCTGGCCCGGCTGCTCTGTCGTGGGTTCCACCCCACCAGCTCCCTGGCCACCGCCTGCGGACTGCAGTCCTTGATCGATGTGGTCGGTCCGGCCCAGGTGCTGGGCGCCTGGCTGATTGGCCTGGCCCTGAAACTGGTGGGCAGTAAGGGCTGGTTTTATCGCCTTGCCGGCGACCAGGCCCGCCTGATCGACGACATCACCGGCACCACGCCCCCCTACGACCAAACGATTGTGCTCGGGCCTCAACAGCCCGACGCCTTCTGCGCCGCCATGGCCCGCTCCTTGGGCGTTGCCGTGGCGGTAGTAGACGTAAACGATCTGGGCCGGGTCAAGGTGCTGGCCTCCAGCCCGGGCTGCGATGAAGACCTGCTGGAGCGGGCCCTGCGTCCCAACCCGGCTGGTAATGCCAACGAGCGGACCCCATTAGTGCTGGTGCGCCCCAGCTGAGCCCCAGCACACCTAAATCCCAGCTAACCCGCAGCTAACTCTGGCGCCGATACAGTTGGTTTACCCGGCTGACTGGTTACGCCCCCCATGCTCGGGATCCTGCAGCCGCCCTCTGCCCTTCCGGCACCACCCGAGCCCCCGGGGCCAGATAGCTGGCGGCTCGAGACCCTGGCTGGCTGGCACCTGCCCCTACTAACCGATCCCGCCTTTCTGCCCCTGCAACCGGTGCTTCAGCGGGCTGTGCTGCTGGGCCTGCCCGAGCGGTTGATGCAGGCGCTTCTGGCTAGGCCCTCGCTCGCACCCCAGGTGCTGGTGGCTCTCAGCGGCCAGAAGCCGCTCGGGCTGGTCGTCTGCCGCCGGCTCAACCGCAGCGGCAGTTGCTGGCAGATGCAGCACCTGCGCCTGGCCCCAAGCGCCGCCCGCCATGAACTGGCCAGCACCTTGCTGCGAGCAGCAATCCAGCGGGCCCGGGGAGCGGCCAGCTGGATTGCTGCGGCCTCAACCCTCGATGACACCCGCCTGGCGATGCTGCGCGAGCAGGGCTTTCAGCCCTTGCGCAGCGACCGGCTGTGGTGTTGGCTTGGCGACCCTGCCGGCGGCCGCCCTATCTCGGCCAGCAGCCCCGCAACGGCAGAGCTGCAGCTCACACCCCTCAACCGCCGCAGCGCCACCCTGCTTTGGCACCTGGAGCAGGCCGCCTGCCCGGCCCAATTGCGTCAGCTGCTCGATCGCCGCGTCGAAGATCTGCTCGACCAGAGCCATGGCCGCGGCTGGATGCTGGTGGATCCCAGCCGGGAGCAGGCGGTGGCAGCCGTGCGCTGGATAGGCGAGCACCCAGGCGGCGGTCACGATGTGGAGCTGAGTGTCCATCCCGGCTGGGAACACCTGGTGGGCACCGCCACCGAATTGCTGCTGCACCAGGCCCAAGCCGGCCTCGGCGCCGGCGAACCCCTCTGGCTGCGCTGTGACCTGCGCGACGAAGCTCGCCAGCGCTGGCTGGCTGACCTGGGAGCTCAGGAGCGGGGCGAGCGGGTGCTGATGGCGCGCAGCGTCTGGCGGCGTCAGGGGCTGCAGGCCCCGTCACGGGCCGCCCAGCGAATCGATGCCTTGCTGGAGCAGTGGCAACCCCGCCGCCGCCCCCTGCCCACCCCAACCCCCCTGGCCCCGCCGTTGTGAGCGCGACCCGATCAAGAAGCGCCCCGCAGCCCCGCTCAGTGCTGGCCCTCGACGTTGGGCGACGGCGCATCGGCCTGGCGGGCTGTGACCCCCTCGGCCTCACCGTTACCCCCCTGCGGGCCCTGGCCCGAGGTTCCTTCGCCAGCGACCTAGAGCACCTGAACACCCTGGTGCAGCAGCGGCGGGTGCAGGCCCTGGTGGTGGGCCTGCCGCTAGATGCGGCTGGGCAGCTCACCGCCCAGGCCCTGCACTGCCAGCGCTATGGCGAGCGCCTGGCCCGCCGGCTGCAGCTGCCCCTGGCCTGGGTAAATGAGCATGCCAGCACCTGGGCCGCCGGCGAGCGCCACGGGCTCCACGGCGACCGCAGCGGTGCCCTCGACAGCGCCGCCGCGGCCCTGCTGCTCGAACAATGGCTGCAGGACGGCCCCGATCCGGTGCTCCCGGCGACCATCGAACGCTGCCAGACGGCCGACGCTGCAGCATCCTGATGAGATCCAATTCCAGCCAATGAGTTCCGAACCCCCTTCCCAGTCCAGCTCGGAGATCCCCGCCGATGTGCCCACCGTGCTCGTGCACGACAGCCGCGGCCGCCAGCTGCTCTGCTTCCTCGAGCAGCTGATCCCCCTCGATGGCCACGACTACGTGCTGCTCACCCCGGTCGATACCCCTGTCTGCCTGTTCCGCCTCGACGGCGACGAAGACCCAGAACTTATCGACACCATCGATGCCACCGAGCCGATCCTGTCGGTTGCCGATGTGGTGCTGCAGGAGCACGACCTCACCCTGGTGCGCTCTGCCGTCACCCTCACCGTCAGCGGCGAACTGGACGAGCCCGAACCCGATGAGCTCGATGACGACGAAGACGCCGATGACGACTCCGAGACCTACGAGTTGCTGGTGAGCTTCCTCGTAGACGATCTGGAATACGGGTTGTACATCCCCCTAGATCCCTTCTTCGTGGTGGCCCGCATGAATGGCGACGGAGCCTTGCTGGTGGAAGGCGAGGAGTTTGAGCGGGTACAGCCCCGAATCGAGGCTGAATTGGAAGAGCGCGAGGGCGACGACTGATGCTGCGCCAGCTGCTGCGCCCTAACTGGCTGCGGGAGTGCACCCTGGCCGAGCTGCCCCTGCAGGAGCTGCTCGACCAACCGATCCGGGCCCTAGTGCTCGATGTCGATCGCACCTTGCTGCCCCGCCGCCAGGCGGAGCTGCCCGCCAGCGCCCTGCGCTGGCTGCAGCAGGCGCGGCAGCAGGTACCTATCCACCTATTCAGCAACAACCCCTCCCGCCAGCGGATCGGAGCGGTGGCAGCCCAACTCGACCTGCCCTACACAATTTCCGCCGGCAAACCACGCCGCAGCGCCCTGCGTCGGGTGCTGGCCGAGCTCAACCTGCCCCACCAGGAGGTCGCCCTGATCGGTGACCGCCTGTTTACGGACGTAATCGCCGGCAACAGGCTTGGCTTATTCACCGTTCTGGTGAAACCGATCGATCCCCAAGGTCAGCCTTGCAAGCGGGATCGGCTCCAAAAACTGGAGCTGCGCCTGGCCAACTTGGTGGGCACCAGCCTGGGCTGATGGCAACCCCATCCCACTCCATGCGCCGGGTGATCAAGGTGGGCACCAGCTTGCTACGGGGCAGCGCCGGCCGTCCAACGGCAGTGGTGATCGCCGATCTGGCTGCCAGTCTCAGCCGCCAACGGCGCCAGGGCGAGACCATCGCCCTGGTTACCAGTGGGGCCGTGGGGCTGGGCTGCGAAGCCCTTGGCCTGGGGCAGCGCCCCAGCGAAGTGTTGGCTCTCCAGGCCGCCGCCGCCGTGGGCCAGGGCCGGCTGATGGCCCTCTACCAAGACGCTTTCGCCGTGCGTGGGCTGGCGGTAGCCCAGGTGCTGCTGACCCGCGGCGATCTGGCCTCCCGCCGCCGCTACCAGAACGCCTGCCGCACCCTCGAGCAGCTGCTTGCCTGGGGAGTGGTGCCGGTGGTCAACGAAAACGACACCCTGGCCACCGACGAACTGCGCTTCGGCGACAACGACACCCTCTCCGCCCTGGTAGCAGTGGCGATAGGGGCCGATGAGCTAGTGCTGCTCACCGACGTGGACAGTCTTTATTCAGGCGACCCCCGCAGCGATGCCGAGGCCCGACCGATCGAGGAAGTGGCCAGCCTGGCCGAGCTCGACAGCCTGCAATCGGTGGCCACCGGTGGAGGTCAGTGGGGCACTGGCGGCATGACCACCAAACTCACTGCAGCCCGCATCGCCACCTCCAGCGGCATCCGGGTGCGCCTGGCTGACGGACGTGACCCAGGCGTGCTCGATGCCCTGCTGGCCGGCGAGCGGGTCGGCACCCTGTTCCAGCCCAGCCCCACCCCCCTTCCCAACCGCAAGGGCTGGCTGGCCCACGCGCTCCTGCCCAAGGGCAGCCTGCAGCTAGACGCCGGCGCCGAGAGGGCCCTAACCCAGCAGGGAGCCTCCCTGCTGGCCGTGGGAGTGCAAGCGGTGGTTGGCGATTTCGAGCGCCGCGAGGCGGTGCGCCTGCTGGCCAGTGATGGGCGCGAACTGGGCCGGGGTCTGGCCAGCCTTAGCAGCACGGAGCTGCGAGAGCTGATGGGCAGCTCCGGCGTTGAAGTGGTGCACCGCGACCAGCTGGTGCTCACCAGCCGTTAAGACTGGACCTACGATTCGCCCCGCTTCTCTTCCCTGGCATGCGCTTCAGCGAACTGCTCAGCCAGCTCAGCGAAGTGACGGATGCCAGCCTGCGGCATCTCGCTGACGACCCCGAGCTACACGGGGCGGCAGCCCTAGATCAGGCCCAGGCTGACCAGCTCACTTTTCTGGAACCAGGCAACGCCCTAGCTGCTGCCCTGGCCGGCAGCAACGCCGGAGCCATCCTGCTGCCAGCCCGCGGCGACGAGGCCCCAGCCCTGCAGCAGCTGGCCCAGGAGCGGGGCCTGGCCTGGATCGCCCTTGCTGATCCACGCCTGGCTTTTGCCGAGGCCCTCGCTGCTCTCCACCCCCGCCGCCAGCCCGCCGCTGGAATCCACCCCAGTGCAGTGGTCGATCCAAGCGCCGTAGTCGGCATGGGATCCCACCTAGGCCCCCTGGTCGTGATCGGCGCCAACGTGCAGATCGGCGCCAGCTGCGTACTCCACCCCCATGTGGTGCTCTACGAAGACGTGCAGATCGGTGACGACTGCGAGCTGCACGCCGGGGCCGTTCTGCACCCCGGCAGCCGCCTGGGCCGGGGCTGCGTCGTGCACTCCAATGCCGTGGTGGGCAGCGAGGGCTTTGGCTTCGTACCCACCGCCAATGGCTGGCGCAAGATGCCCCAGACCGGCCAGGTAGTTCTGGAGGAGGGGGTTGAGGTGGGTTGCGGCAGCACCATCGACCGACCCTCAGTAGGTGAAACCCGCATCGGCGCCGGCACGAAGATCGACAACCTGGTGCATATCGGCCATGGCGTCAGCACCGGCAAGGGCTGCGCCCTGGCGGCCCAGGTGGGCATCGCCGGCGGGGCCCGTCTCGGCAATGGCGTGATTTTGGCGGGCCAGGTGGGTCTGGCAAACAAGGCGGTGATGGGCGACCGAGCCATCGCCAGCTCAAAATCTGGGGTGCATGGCGAGGTAGCCGCCGGCGAGGTGGTGAGCGGCTATCCGGCCATCTCCAACCGCCTCTGGCTGCGCAGCTCGGCCATATTTAACAAGCTGCCTGAGCTAGCCAAAGCCCTGCGGCAGCTGGAGAAGCAGGCCAAGCCCTAGCCTCGCCGGCGGCGCCCCACCCCCCAATGACGACCAGCTACCGAATCACCCTGCTTCCCGGCGACGGCATCGGCCCGGAAATCATGGCGGTAGCCCGCCAGCTGCTGGATGCTGTCAGCAGCAGCCATGGCTTCAGCCTCGTCTACGACGAGCAGCCCATGGGCGGCGTAGCCATTGACGCCACCGGCGAGCCCCTACCCAACAGCACCCTCGAGGCCTGCAAGGCCGCCGATGCGGTGCTACTCGCCGCCATCGGCTCCCCCCAATACGACAGCCTGCCCCGGGAGCAGCGCCCGGAATCGGGCCTGCTGGGGCTGAGATCAGCGCTGGGCCTGTTCGCCAACCTGCGGCCGGTGAAGATCATCCCGGCCCTGATCGATGCCTCCACCCTCAAGCGCGAGGTGATCGAAGGGGTGGATCTGATGGTGGTGCGCGAGCTCACCGGCGGCGTCTATTTCGGCACCCCCAAGGGACGCGTCGAGGCTGAGGGTCGGGTGCGGGCCTTCAACACCATGGCCTACTTCGACGACGAGATCGACCGCATCGCCAAGGTGGCGTTCGAGTTGGCCGTGGCCAGAAGCGGCCGGCTTTGCAGCGTGGACAAGGCCAACGTGCTCGATGTGAGCCAGCTCTGGCGCGACCAGGTCACCGCCATGGCGGCCGACTACCCGACGGTGGAACTCAGCCATATGTACGTTGATAACGCCGCCATGCAGCTGGTGCGCAATCCCCGCCAATTCGACGTGCTGCTCACCAGCAACCTCTTCGGCGACATCCTCAGTGATGAGGCCGCCATGTTGAGCGGCTCGATCGGCATGCTGCCCTCCGCCTCCCTGGGGTCCAGTGGGCCTGGCCTGTTTGAGCCGATCCATGGCTCCGCCCCCGACATCGCCCGCCAGGACAAGGCAAACCCGATGGCGATGGTGCTCAGCGCCGCCATGATGCTGCGGGTCGGCCTGCAGCAAGACGCCGCTGCCACCGCCCTAGAAACCGCCGTCGACCGGGTGCTGGCCGCTGGCTACCGCACCGGCGACCTGATGAGCGAGGGCTGCATCCAGCTGGGCTGCCGCGCCATGGGAGAGCAGCTGCTAGCTGCCCTGGCGGGGTAGGCGCCGGCGACCTGCCAAACTCGCGGTCAGTTTCGTTGATTCCTGCGCATGTCGAAGCGTCACCCGGTTGTTTCTGTCACCGGTTCCTCCGGCGCAGGCACCAGCACTGTCAAGCGCGCCTTTGAGCACATTTTTAAGCGCGAGGGAATAACACCTGCAGTGGTGGAGGGCGACAGCTACCACCGCTACGAGCGGGGCCCGATGAAGGAAGCCATGGCCACCGCCTTGGCCAATGGTGAAAACTTCTCCCACTTCGGCCCCGAAGCAAACCTGTTTGACAAGCTCGAAGAGCTGTTCAAGGCCTACGGAGAAACCGGCAGTGGCCAGAAGCGCTACTACCTGCACTCCATTGAAGAAGCCGCAGAGCACAACGCCCGCCTCGGCACCAACCTGGATCCCGGCCAGTTCACTCCCTGGGAAGTCATCCCTGAAGGCACCGACCTGCTCTTCTATGAAGGTCTGCACGGTGGCGTCAAGGGCGAGGGTTACGACGTAGCCGGATTGGCTGATCTACTCGTTGGCGTGGTGCCGGTCGTGAACCTGGAGTGGATCCAGAAGATCGCTCGTGACAACAAGGAGCGCGGCTATTCGGCTGAGGCCACGGTGGACACGATCCTGCGCCGCATGCCGGATTACATCAACCACATCTGCCCCCAGTTCAGCCTCACGGATATCAACTTCCAGCGGGTTTCGACGGTGGACACCTCCAATCCCTTCATGATCCGGGAGATCCCCACGCCGGATGAATCCTTCGTGATCATCCACTTCCGCAAGGGTGCCCGCGAAAAGTGGGGCATCGACTTCGCCTACCTACTCGACATGATCCACGACTCGTTCATGTCGAGCCCCACCTCGATCGTGGTAGATGGCGGCAAAATGGGCTTCGCCATGGAGCTGATCCTTACGCCGATCATCCATCGCATGATCGAAGAGAAGAAGAAGCTGTCCTGATTGCAATGGCAACCCCTATTCTGGGGTTGCCATTCGTTTTGGTGAGGCCGATCTCCTTCGCCACACCCACGAAGAATCCTTCCCCGTCGTTTTTGATTCCGGGGGCTGCCAAAACCAAGGCCGCAGACTCATTGCGTCTCGACCAGATCAACAGCAGCCTGGTGATTCAGGCAGCTCGCCGCATCTTGTTTCAGTCTTTGGAGCTCGGTAACTCCGGCCACGAACCATCCGGCGTGGTTCTCAATCGCAAGCAAATATTGCAGGGCAGGATTGTTTTCGACCAGCCGGTGCTGCTGCCCGATGAGCACTTTGTGCCGATTGATTTGATCCGTGGCCGCCTGGCACGGAGCGGTGCAGCCAGGCTGCGTCTACCCCGCAAACCGTCCTCTCCCCCTCTCGCCTGAGGCCCGTTTGAGCGCCCTTGCTCCGCTGCTTGCCAGCACCCCAGCCGTGCCCGTTGTGGTGGCGCTACTTGGGGCCTGCGTGGGTAGCTTTCTCAATTTGGTGGCCTGGCGCCTGCCTCGGGAGGAATCGATCGTGCTGCCACCCAGCCACTGCCCCCGTTGCGGCAGCCGGCTGCGCTGGTTTGAAAATGTGCCCCTACTGGGCTGGTTGCTGTTGCGGGGACGGTGTGGCCACTGCGGTGCTCCTATCTCCTGCCGCTACCCCTTGGTGGAGCTGCTTAGCGCCGGGCTCTGGGTAGCGGCCCTGCTGGCCCAGCCGAGCGCCATGGGCAGCCAGCCCCAGCCCTGGCTGCTGGTAGCCGCAGGCTGGCTGCTGTTGAGCTGGCTGCTGCCGCTGGTGTTGATCGATCTCGATCGCCTCTGGTTGCCCGAACCCCTGTGCCGAATTGGCCTGTTATTAGGCCTGGCGGTGACCGCAGTGATCGGCTTCCAGCAGGGTGACGAAATCGGCCGAGAGCTGCTGTTTCACCATCTGGTGGCCGCTGGAGTTGGCCTGGTTGGCTTTGAAACGGTCAGTGCCTTGGCCCACAAGGCAATCGGCCGGCCAGCCCTCGGCCTGGGAGACGCCAAACTGGCTGCCCTGATTGGTGCTTGGCTTGGTCTCACCGGGCTTGGCATCACCGTGATCCTGGCGGTGTTTGCTGGGGCGGTGCTGGGCAGCATCGGCCGGCTCAGCGGCCTGCTGGGCAAGCACCAGCCCTTTCCCTTTGGCCCCTTCCTTGCAGCTGGAGGAGCCGCCGTGTGGCTACTCGGCAACGACCTATGGCTGACCGTGCTGGGGCTGGTGTGGTGAAGCGCCTTAAATAGGTTGAGCTGTTGGTAAACGCCGCATGTCGCTGTTCGACTGGTTTGCGGATCGCCAGAAAAATGCCCCAACCGTGCGGGTCACCCAGGAGCCGGAGGAGGGAGATGGGCTCTGGAGCAAGTGCCCGGAATGCAGTTTGGTGGTGTATCGCAAAGACCTGGTGGCTAACGCCAGCGTTTGCAAGGGATGTGGCCACCACAACCGCATCGACAGCCCTGAGCGCATCGCCCTGATCGCCGACCCGGGCAGCTTCGAGCCCATGGATACCGGGCTCTCGCCCACCGACCCCCTCGCCTTCAAGGACCGGCGCAGCTACGCCGATCGCATCCGCGATAGCCAGCAGAGCACGGGCCTGCGCGACGCCGTGGTTACCGGTATCTGCCGCACCAGTGGCCTACCCCTGGCCCTAGGGGTAATGGATTTCCGCTTCATGGGCGGGTCGATGGGTTCGGTGGTGGGCGAGAAGCTCACCCGCCTGATCGAAACCGCCACCGCCCGGCGCATACCGGTGCTGATTGTCTGCGCCTCCGGTGGTGCCCGCATGCAGGAGGGGATGCTGAGCTTGATGCAGATGGCCAAAATCTCCGGCGCCCTGGAGCGGCACCGCCAGGCAGAGCTGCTTTACCTGCCCCTGCTCACCTACCCCACCACAGGGGGTGTAACTGCCAGCTTCGCCATGTTGGGCGACTTAATCCTGGCCGAGCCCAAGGCCCTGATCGGCTTCGCCGGCCGCCGGGTGATCGAGCAGACCCTGCGCGAAAAGCTGCCCGAGGGCTTCCAAACCGCCGAATACCTGCGCGACCACGGCTTCGTTGACGCGATCGTGGATCGCACTGAATTCAAGGCAACCCTGGCCAGCCTGCTCACCATGCACGGCTGCCGTGAAACGGTGGCGGCATGAGCGGCCTACGCCAGGCAGCCCGCTCCCTGCTGCTGCTGTTGCTGGTCGTGGGGATCCTGGCCGCCACGCCTGGAAGGGCCCTAGCTGGCCCGGTCGACTGGCATGAGGTGGCCAGCACCAGCGAGGGACGCCAGTGGTGGGACGGCGGCAGCCTGCGCACCAGCCGCGCCGGCAATATTTCGGTGCTGACACGCTTCCAAAAACCTGTCAGCGAGGAGCAACCCAGGCCCCTCGCCGATCTCTACGTGATGGAAATCGACTGCGGCCAGGAGCTGTTCCGCGACACCTCTATCAACGGCCTACCCCAGTTCAGGGCTGAATGGCAGCCGGCATCGGGGGACAACCTGATCAGCAGCGTGATCGGCGAAGTTTGTGCCACCGCAGCCGAGGGCCTCTCATGAGCGCTCCCCCGCTGAAGGTGGCCATTGCTGGCCTGGGCTTTGGCGAGGCCGTGCACCTACCCGCATTGCGCGCCTGCCCCGGCACCGAGCCGGTGGCCCTCTGGCACCCGCGCCCCGAGCGACTGGAAGCCGCCTGCCGCAGCGCCGAACTGCCTGGCCACAGCAACTTCGACGAGCTGCTGGCCAATCCGGCCGTCGAGGCGATCGTGATCGCCACCCCACCGGGGCCGCGTTTTGATCTAGCCAGGCGCGCCCTGGAAGCGGGCAAGCACCTGCTGCTGGAGAAGCCCGTTGCCCTCAAGGCCGAACAGATCGAGAGCCTGCAACGGCTGGCCCTGCAGCGGGGGCTAACCGTGGCGGTCGACTTTGAATACCGGGCCGTTCCCCTGTTCCAGCAGCTCGCCGACCTGCTGGCCAGTGGCGTCCTCGGTGAACTGGTGCTGGTGAAATACGACTGGCTGATGGGCAGCCGAGCTGACCCCTCGCGCCCCTGGAGCTGGTATTCCCAGGCAGCCGCAGGTGGCGGGGTGCTCGGAGCGCTGGGCACCCATGCCTTTGACACCCTGCACTGGCTGGTGGGTCCAAGCCACTCCCTTAGGGCCCAATTGAGCACGGCAATTACCCAACGGCCCCTAGCCGATGGCAGTGGTCGCCTGGCCAGGGTGGATGCCGAAGACATCGCCTTGGTGCAGCTGGAGCTGGAAACACCCCTGGGGCAGAAGGTGCCGGCCCAGCTCAACCTGGCCTCCGTGGCCCGCAGGGGCCGGGGCTGCTGGCTGGAGCTGTACGGCCGCGACGGCACCGCCGTGCTGGGCTCCGACAACCAGGCCGACTACGTACATGGCTTTGGGCTGTGGCACTCCCAGGCGGGAGAGCCATTGCGGCCGGTGGAGGCTGATGACCGCTGGAGCTTTGCTCGCACCTGGGCCGATGGCCGGATTGCGCCGGTGCAGCGCATCCACAGCTGGTGGAGTGCGGCGGTGCGCGAGGGCCGACCGATGCTGCCTGGCTTGGGCGAGGCAGTGCTGAGTCAGCGCTGCTGCGACTGGGCCCGCCTGGGAGCTGGCCAGAGCACTCCAAGGGGCATCACCTAGAGTCGGCGCCAGTTCAACTCCCGACCCCGAGAGGTTTTCCCATGGCGCTCGTTCCGCTTCGGCTGCTGCTCGACCATGCCGCTGAGAACGGCTATGGCATCCCTGCCTTCAACGTAAACAACCTGGAGCAGGTGCAGTCGATCATGGAGGCGGCCAGTGAGACCGACTCCCCGGTGATTCTGCAGGCCTCCCGCGGTGCCCGCCAGTACGCCGGTGAAAATTTCCTGCGCCACCTGATCCTGGCCGCAGTCGAAACCTATCCCGACATCCCGGTGGTGATGCACCAGGACCACGGCAACAGCCCTGCCACCTGCTTTGGTGCTGCCGCCAACGGTTTCACCTCGGTGATGATGGATGGCTCGCTAATGGCAGACGCCAAAAGCCCCGCCAGCTACGAGTACAACGTGGCTGTCACCAAAGAGGTGGTGGACGTGGCCCACGCCATCGGCGTGAGTGTGGAAGGCGAGCTGGGTTGCCTGGGTTCCCTGGAAACCGGCATGGGTGAGGCCGAGGACGGCCATGGCTTTGAGGGCAAGCTCGACCACAGCCAGCTGCTCACCGACCCCGCCGAAGCAGCCGATTTCGTCGCCAAAACCAAAGTTGACGCCCTGGCAATCGCCATCGGCACCAGCCACGGCGCCTACAAGTTCACCCGCAAGCCCACCGGTGAAGTGCTGGCCATCAGCCGCATCGCCGAGATCCACAAAGCGATCCCCAACACCCACCTGGTGATGCACGGCTCCTCCTCTGTTCCCCAGGAGTGGCTGGACATGATCAACAAGTTTGGCGGCGCTATCCCAGAGACCTACGGAGTGCCCGTCGAAGAGATCCAGGAGGGCATCCGCAACGGCGTGCGCAAGGTGAACATCGACACCGATAACCGCCTGGCCTTCACCGCAGCTGTTCGGGAAGCGGCCTTCAAGGATCCCGCCAACTTCGATCCCCGCCACTTCAACAAGCCTGCCCGCCAGTACATGAAGCAGGTGTGCCTGGATCGTTATCAGCAGTTCTGGTGTGCAGGCAACGCCAGCAAGATCAAGCAGCGCGACATCAACTACTACGCCGGCCTCTACGCCAAGGGCGCCCTTGACCCCAAGGCAGCAGTCGCAGCCTGATCTGGCCAGCGATCGGATTCCAGGGGCCCCACACGGGGCCCCCTTTTTTATTGGCTCCGGCCAGCAGTACCGGCCAGGGTCAGTGAGCGGCCAGTTACCACCCCATTCTTGCTGCTCACGAGCTTGGCCAGGGCATCCTGAAGATTGCGCTCCATCACGAAGTTGGTGCCGTCCGTCACCACCACCCGCACCAGCGTGGGCAGGTTGTTGTTCTTGCTCTGCAGGTAGATGGGCTCCACATACAACAGCCCCCGACCCACCGGCAGCACGAGCAGATTGCCGTGGATCACGCTGGAGCCAGCCCGGTTCCAAAGGCCGAACTGATAGCTGATGGCGGGATCCTGCTCGATCAGTGAGGAGATCTGCTGCGGCCCCAGAAGTAGGCGCTGCTGGGGGAAGCGAACCAGCAGCTGCTGGCCGTAGTTGGGGGGATCGTTGCGGACAGCCAACCAACCCACCATGTTGGGACGCTTCAAGGGCGAGAAGGGGAGCAGCAAAACGAATTCCGGCTTGCTTTCTCCCGGCAGCTGCACCGTCACGTGATACGGGCGCACCGGCGTATTCGAGGATCCGTAGATCTCCAGCGGCACCGACCAGACGTCATCTCCGCTGTAGAAGGTGCGCACATCGGTTACGTGGTAACGCAGCAGCCGTTCGGCCTGCACCTGAAACTGGCTTTGAGGCACCTGAATGTGGGCCAGCAGCGACTTCGGCATGGCTGAGAGCGGTCTGAACAGCTCAGGGAACGCTTTCTGCCAGGTGCGCTGGATCGGATCACTGGGATCATTCACATAGAGCCAAACCTTGCCGCTATGGGCGTCAACCACGGCCTTCACCGGATTGCGTAAATAACGGATACCGGAGGGGTTGGCATCGCTGTAGGGGTAGCTGCGACTGTTGGTGAAACCATCGAGCAGCCAGTACTGGTGCTGATCGGGGTCGTAGCCGGGGGTGGACGGCACCCTGGCCGTGACGAGGTAAGGCTGGCTCTCGAAGCGCAGAAACGGCGCCAGGGCTGCAAGGCGCTCACTTACCTGGCGGCGGAGCAGCAGCCGCGAATTTGGCTGCAAGGACCCCGTGAACAACAGCCGCGGCTCTGGCAGATAGGCCGCTGCCATCAGACGCTCCAGGGGACCGTAAATGGCCACGCCCCCGGCACCGCCGTAGTGGGAATAGATGTTCAGCTCCCCCTCGGAGTAGTCGAACTCCCGCACCTTGGTGGGGGCAATCACATAGGGCGCCTTGGCCGAGCCGAAATACAGGCGGGGCCGTCCCACAGGCAGAGCCTGGCGCACGGTGGAGTCAGGCAGGCCCAGTTGGGGGATGCCCTGCACCCTGCCGCTCCGCCCCAGGTCCTTGACGAAATACAGCGGCAGCCCGTCGGGACCGAAGGCATTCACAGGACTGACGGTGAAGCCGTAGCCATGGGTGAAAACCAGATGGCGGTTCAACCAGGTGCGGGAGTCCTTAGGTAGGGCTCCCGTATCGAGTTCCCGGGCAGCGATAAACACCATCTGGGAGCCCTGGCGGGCCGGATCGCTGCCCAGGGGATAGCGATCGACGGCCGCGGAGGGAAAGCGGTAGTAGAGGCGTAGCTGTTGGAGTTGGCGGTTGGCCTCCAGCAGGGGCTTGCTGTCCCACAAGCGGATGTTGGCCAGGGTGCCCGGCGCTTGCGCCAGATCGGCGGCGGTGAGGTTTTGGCGGGGCTGGAGGGTAAGCGTCTGAACGGATTCAAGGCCGAACGCCTGCCGCGTGGCCGCAATGGACCGCGCAAGATAGGGGGATTCAAGGACCAACTCCCGCGGCTGAACCAAGAACCTCTGCACCAAGGGAGCCACAATCCACTCGGTGATCGGAACGGCCAGGGCCGTTAACGCCAGAGGAATTAGGGCACCACGACGCAGCCACCCCTTGGGCAGCGGCACCAGCAGCCCTAGGGCCGTGAGTAGGAGCAGCCCGCTGAACAGCAGACGCAGGGGCAGGCGCACATGCAGATCCACAAATCCCGCTCCCGAGGCCACCCCACTGCCCTGCACCATCAGATCGAAGGGCGAGAGAGCATTGCTGAAGGCCGCCATCAGAGCCAGCACCGCAAACTGGGGCTGCAGCACTCGCTGCTGCAGGGAGCTGAGTCCTGGAAAGCGGAGCTCCGAGAGGCTCGTGCCCTCTGTGCAGGTCAGCCAGAGACAGCCAGCCAGGCCAACAACGGCCTGGGCCATCACCACACTGATCAGCAGATGCAACGCCGGCAGCTGCAGCACGGTAAAGCGCAGATCAAATCCCGTAACTGGGTCGACCTCGTGGAAAGGCACCGCCAGGAGAGCAGGCAGCCAGAGGCTCCAACCCCGAGCCAGCGCCGTGGCAGAGCCGGCCAGGGCCGTGGCCAAGCTGATCCGCAGAGTGGTGAGGGGCCAAAGCAGCAACGGCACCAGCAGCCCCGCCGCCAGGGCCACCACGACCAGAGGCCTGAGATCGGCCAACACGGGAATGCCTGTGATCACCTGGCCACTGAAGGGAGCGGCAATAAGGTCCCTGGCCTGCACCATCAGATAGGTGAGTCCTGCCGCCAGCAGCAAAAGCAAGACTCCAAGAACGAGCAGCAGCCGCCTCTGCCCGAGCACGACTAGGGGGGATTTGGGCAGGTCTTTGCTGGCAGCCTGCTGACGCAGACGCCAGCAGCGATTCAGCTGTTGCAGCTGGAGAGGAACACCCAGGCCCATCACAACGGCGAAGCCCAGCAGCTGGAGCAGCCAGCGGCGCATCACCACCATCTCAGCCCCGAACTGGGCAAACCAGAGCCTCTCAATGCCGAGCCTGGCAAACAAGAGCAGCAAGCCGAACAGCAGGGCTAGTGCGGCCAGCCAGCGCAGAGCGCCTAAGAGGCTTTCAGCGGAGAAGCGCGGGGAGGGTGCTGTCACCATCGGAGGCTAAGAAGTGAACCCCCCAGGTCAAGGGGCCCAGAAGGAAGAGTCAATACCCGAGCTCCAAGATCGGGTATTAAGAAGTCCCGGTTCCACCGCTGCTAACTTTCTATCAACACTGGGCGTGACTGTGACTGCCACCCTCTCCCGCTCCACCTTCACCGGATTGCGCTGCAAGGAATGCGGCCATCCCTACGAAGCGAGCGCTCGCCACGTCTGCGAAGACGTCTGCTTCGGACCGCTCGAAGTTGTCTACGACTACGAGGCGATCAAAAATCGGGTTAGCCGGGCCACGATCGAGGCGGGGCCCGCATCTATCTGGCGCTACCGCGAATTCCTGCCGATTGAAGGCGATCCAATTGATGTAGGTACGGGCTTTACGCCACTGCTCAAAGCCGGCAACCTGGCCAAGCGACTCGGCCTCAAGAGCCTGTACATCAAGAACGACGGCGTCAACATGCCGACGCTTTCGTTTAAGGACCGGGTCGTGAGTGTGGCCCTCACCCGCGCCCGGGAGCTGGGCTTCACCACGGTGAGTTGCGCCTCCACTGGCAACCTGGCCAACTCCACCGCCGCCATCGCCGCCCACGCCGGCCTCGACTGCTGCGTGTTCATCCCCAGCGATCTGGAATTGGGCAAGGTGCTGGGCACCTTGATCTACAACCCCACCTTGATGGCGGTGCATGGCAACTACGACCAGGTGAATCGCCTCTGCTCCGAGGTGGCAAACACCTTCGGCTGGGGCTTCGTCAACATCAACCTGCGCCCCTATTACTCCGAGGGCTCAAAAACCCTGGGCTACGAGGTGATCGAGCAACTGGGCTGGCAGCTGCCAGACCACATCGTGGCGCCCCTGGCCTCGGGATCCCTGTTCACCAAGATTCGCAAGGGTTTTGATGAATTCATCAAGGTGGGGCTGGTAGAGGAGAAGCACGTGCGCTTCAGCGGCGCCCAGGCCGAGGGCTGCTCACCAATCGCCCAGGCCTTCGCGGAAGGTCGGGACTTCATCACGCCGGTGAAGCCAAACACGATCGCCAAGTCGATTGCCATCGGCAACCCGGCAGACGGTCCCTACGCCATCGACATCGCCAACAAAACCAACGGCAGCATTGCGGCAGTCAGCGACCCCGAGATCATCGAGGGCATCAAGCTGCTGGCTGAAACCGAGGGCGTTTTCACCGAAACCGCAGGCGGTACCACCATCGCCGTGCTGAAAAAGCTGGTGGAGCAGGGCAAGATCAATCCTGACGAAACCACCGTGGCTTACATCACCGGCAACGGTCTCAAGACGACTGAAGCGATCGCCTCCTCCATAGGCGAGCCCTACCTGATTGAGGCCCAGCTCGACAGCTTCAAAGCGGCCTGGGCAAAAGCGCAAGCCTCTCACCAGCACTGATTACCAGCAGCACTGATCACCACTAGCACTGATCACCCCACCCATTCCCCACGCCCCTCCAACCCCCGCCATGGCAGTTCAGGTTCTGATCCCCACCCCCCTGCAGAAGTTCACCAACGACGAGGCCAGTGTTGATCTCGATGCCTCCAGCGTGGATGGCCTGATCGATGCCCTCGAGGGCCGCTATCCGGGGATCAAGGGTCGGTTGTGCGATGAAGCCGGCAAATTGCGCCGCTTCCTCAACGTCTACGTAAACAGTGAGGACATCCGCTTCCTCGACAACCAGGCCACCAATCTCAGCGACGGCGATGAGGTTTCGATTGTTCCCGCCGTGGCCGGCGGCTGACCGAAGCCTCCAAGCGCGAGCCAAGTCCTAATAGTGTTCAGATCCCGCGAGGAGCCAGAGAAATGACCCAGGCCCCGATCCAGTCGATCCCCACTACCGACTCCGGCCAGTGGCAAGCCAAGGCCGAGTTGTTCGACTACCGCCAGGCTGCCAATCCGGTGCGAGCTGGGCTAACCGAACCGATACCCCTGCGCCAATGGGACCCCGCCCTGCACCAGTCAGGGCCCACGGCGGTGCTTCCTCTCGATATCAGCAGCGAGCTCGGCTGTAGCGCCCCGGCCACCAGCCCTGGCCTGGCGGCCAACTTTTTGCGCATCGAAGCTGGTGAAGGCCTCAAGGCAGCGGCGAACGCCACCAGCTTGCTGTTTTATGTGTTGCAAGGATCGGGCAGCCTCAAGCGTGCTGGCACGCCGCAGCTTGACTGGAGCGCTGGAGATCTTTTTGTTCTACCAGCTGGCGAGCCCCCCCTGCTAACTGCAGAGGCCACCAGCGTTCTTTACTGGGTGCACGACGGCCCCCTGCTCAGCCACCTGGGCGTTGAGCCCAACATCGCCCGCTTCGAGCCAACCCACTACCCCGCCGCCCGGCTGCAGCGCGAACTAGATCTGCTGCTCGCCGATCCCAGCTCTGCTCGCAGCAACCGGCTGAGCCTGCTGCTGGCTAACAGCGATCTGCCCCAAAGCCGCACCGTGACCCACACCCTTTGGGCCATGCTCGGTGTGGTGCCTGCTGGCGCCATCCAGCCACCGCACCGGCACCAGTCGGTTGCCCTTGATCTAATCATCGATTGCGACCCGGGCTGTTACACCTTGGTGGGCACGGAGCTCGATGCCGGCGGCGCCATCGCCAATCCCAGCCGCATCGACTGGCAGTCCGGTGGGGCCTTCATCACACCGCCGGGCTACTGGCACGCCCATGTCAACAGCAGCGAGCGGATGTCCCGGTTGCTGCCGATTCAGGATTCGGGCCTACACACCTACTTGCGCAGCCTCGACATCCGCTTTTCCGGTGGCCTGCAGGGCAACAGCTGAGCTAGTCGGCTGCGGATGGGCCGCCTCATGACTTGTCACCACCGATCTGAAAGCCTCACCTTCGATGGTTTCATCTCGGATCAGCATTTCGACCAGCTCATCCATTAGGACGCGGCGTGACTGCAGCAAGGCCACGGCCTGCTCGAGGGCTGAGCTGGCCAGTTCTCGCACCAAAGAATCGATGCGATTGCCGGTTTCTCGCGAATAGGGCGGCTCGGAGCGCAGCCAGTCTCTGCCGAGGAAAACCTCAGCCCCATCCCCCTCCAAGGCCACCGGACCAAGACTGGAGAAGCCGTAGCGAGTCACCATCTCCCTGCAGATGCGGGTGACCATATCCAGATCACCACTGGCACCTTGGGTCACCTCAGCGGGACCAAAAACAACCAGCTCAGCTGCGCGCCCACCCAAAGCAACCACAAGCCTGGCTTGTAGGTAGGCCTTGCTGATCAACCCGGAGTCGAGGATCTCCTCGTCCGGCATCATTCGGGCAAAGCCGCCAACTCCGCCTGAGCGCGGCAGCAGGGTCACCTTGTCGAGGGGGTCGGCCTTTGGCACCAAGGTGGTGAGCAGGGCGTGACCCACTTCGTGATAGCCAATCAACCGTTTTTTGGCACTGTCCTGCAGCGGTGCCGCCGTCAGGCCCATGGTGATGCGTTCGAGGGCACCGGCAAGGGCGCCGTCGTCGATCTCGCTCTGGTGATGGCGTGCCGTGAGGATGGCTGCTTCGTTGAGCAGGTTGGCCAGATCGGCCCCAGAAAAACCCGGGGTGCGGCTGGCCCAGGCCGAGAGGGACACCGCCCCAGCCAGGGGGCGGCTGCGGGCATGGACCGCAAGGATCGCCTCACGGCCGCGGCGATCTGGCAAGTCAATGGTGATGCGGCGGTCAAAACGACCGGGCCGCATCAAGGCGCTATCGAGCACATCAGGTCGGTTTGTGGCCGCCAGCAGAATTACGCCGGAGTTATCCGCGAAACCATCCATCTCGGTGAGCAGCTGGTTGAGGGTCTGCTCCCGCTCATCGTTGCCGCCACCGATACCAGCACCTCGCTGGCGACCGACCGCATCAACTTCGTCGATGAAGATGATGCAGGGCGCTTTGGCTTTGGCCTTGCGAAATAGGTCTCGCACCCGACTGGCACCAACCCCCACGAACATCTCAACGAATTCGGAGGCGGCCATCGAGAAAAACGGCACGCCCGCCTCGCCGGCAATGGCTCGGGCCAAAAGGGTTTTGCCAGTGCCTGGTGGCCCCACCAGCAGCACACCCTTGGGGATCTTGGCGCCCACGGCGGTGAAGCGTTCCGGCTCCTTCAAGAAGGTGACCACCTCCTGCAGCTCCTCCTTGGCCTCACCGATACCGGCCACATCCTCAAATCGCACCGCCACGCCGCCCTCCTCCTGCAACCGGGGCTTACTGCTGCCGAAGCCCATGGCCCGATTGGCCACTTGGGCTGAGCGACGGATCAGGAGGGCAAGTCCAGCCAAAAGCAACAGCACCAACAAACCATTAGCCACCAGACCAGCCGTGGCGCCATCAGCCCGGTCGTCGCGCACGTTGAGGGGCACCTTCGCCTGCTCGGCGGTGCGCAAAAGCAGCTGATCGTTACTGAATACCGGCACCGTGGCCTGGCGTCCATCGTCGAAGCGCACCCGCACTTCCCGCTGCCGCAACGACAACTCCAGATCCTTGACCTTGCCCGCCCGAAGATCCTTCAGCAACTGGCTGTAGGAGGGAGCAGGGTCGCGAGGCGATAGTCCGTTCAACCGCATGGATTGCCCAATTGGAGAAATGCTGTCGCTCACTAGGTTCTGTCTTTGCACTGAGCTTAGCGATTTGACGAAAGGCCAGGCGACAACGGAAGATCTTGGTTTGATGTAGTAGGCCGGAATGGCTGTTCCTAAGAAGAAAACTTCCCAGGGCAAGCGCAATCAGCGCCATGCCACCTGGAAGGGCAAGGCGGCAGTGGCAGCTCAGAAAGCTCTCTCCATCGGCAAGGCAGTGCTGAGCGGCAAGGCCCAAGGCTTCATTTATCCGGTAGATGAGGAAGGCGACGACGGCGAAAGCTGATCGTCCCGAACACTCAATTAGGTCTCTGAGCTAACGCAGCTGCTGCCAATTCAGCTGCCACCAATCCAGCGTCGGCGGCTGTCCAGCACTGCGTAACCACTGGCTAGCTCAAGCAGGGGATTCTGATAAAGGGATGGGGGCAGGGAACAAAGGCTGGCGCGCACCACGCGATCCAGCTCAGTCGCCGGCAACCAGGCTTCGCCTCGGCGGCGCTGTTTTGCCTCCGCCTGCAGGCGCCAACGGCGCGGTGACTGCCAGCTTTGGGGACGCAGCAGCCATAACTGGGCGCAGCGCTGCCAAAGCGGCTGATAGGCCTCAAGAGCTTGGTCCCAGTGGGGCAGCCAGGCGAGTTCCTCGGCGTTCAGCCCGGCAGGAGGCTGAATAGTGGCAAGGGCTTCCCTGCCCAGGGAGCGGCAACCGAGCAGCCAGCCCTCCAACAGCAACACCTCCGCTTCCACCACTTCCTCAGAAGAGCGGTCACCCAGGCCACCCCGCAGGGTCTTGTCAAAGCGAGGCAGGCGCAGGTCGCCGCCGGCCTGCCAGACGTCAAGACAATCCAGCGCCAGGGTCACGTCATGACATCCCGGCGGCACCCGGGATACGCCAAAAGGGTTGCCTTCAAGCGCTCGTTGCCGCTGCTCCCAGGGCAGGTAAAAGTCGTCGATTGAGGCCACCGCCAGCGCCAGCCCTAGGCCGGCGGCCCGTTGCTGCAGCACTCGAGCCATGGTGGACTTACCAGCGCCCACCGGCCCATTGAGGGCCAGCACCGCACGCTGGCCACTGCGGCCCAGCAGCTGCAACTGGGCCAGCAGGGGTTGCACAAACCTGCGATCTAGCTGGGAATCCATCAGGTGCCGAGCTTGAAGGCCTCAATAACCACTGCGTACACCATGCCAATGCGCAGGTTGTCGACCAGCACCCAGCCGATTCCGGGCGTGGCTCGAACCAAACGGCCGCGCAGGCGCACGACCAGCTCCACCAGCAGCACCATTGTGAGCACCGCCATCGGGCGCCCACCGGGGATCTCCAGCAGCACGTATGCCGTGAGATTGCTGCCGGCGTAGAAGCCCAGCAGCAGGGCCAAAACCACGCTGCTGCGCAGGCGCCAATTGCCTCTCAGATTGCCCAGCAGCTGGGCTACTAGCCGCTCGATAGCCCGATTGAAGCGGGTGGGCTGCAGGTTCGAACGCGTCACGTTGGCGAATCCTCCAGCAAGGCTTGGACATAGGAGAGCGTGATCTGCCCGCCCTGACAAGCGGGCCCCCGCAGCACGGCCGCCCCAGGGCCCAACTGATCCACCACCGCCCGCGCCCGCGCAAAGCGCTGCGGCGGTTCCGCACTGCCGTAGTGACTAAGGGTGAGCAGGCAGGCCAGTCCGGCGCTAGCGGCAGCCGCAAGACCATTGCCGGAATCTTCCAGGGCCAGCGCCGTGCTGGCTGGGTAGCCCAGCTGCTGGAGGGCCAGCCGGTAGGCCTCCGGATCGGGCTTCTTGCGGGCCACATCTTCACCGCACACCCAGAAGGCGAAATGCTGGCAGAGCCCCCCCAGCAAGTGCTCCGCCAGGGCCGCCACCGCGGCGCGACCGCTGGTGGTCACGATCACCTGGCTCAGGCCAGCTGCTCCAGCAGCAGCGATCAGCTCGGCCACCCCGGGGCGTAGCCGCAGCTCGCCGGCGGCCACCAGAGCTCCGTAATGGTGTTGCTTGCGGGCCTGCAGCTCAGCGACCATCTCGGGCGGCGGCGGCTCCCCCAGCAGCTCCGCGAGAGCAGCAGTGATCCGCTCCCCGCCACCGCTGATGGCCAGCAGCTCGCCATAGCGGGCGGCATCCCAATGCAGGGGCACACCAACGTCGGCAAAGGCGCGGTTAAAGGCCAAGCGATGGCCATCCCGCTCGGTCTCCGCCAGGGTGCCGTCGACATCCCAGAGCAGGGCTTGCAGGGCCATCAGCTGCTCGCACCAGGGCTTATCAGGCTAGGGCTCATCCCTTCTGGGGGATGCGGCCTAGAGGCAGGTCCCGCACAATGACTTGGTACCGGTTGTTAAGTAGTTGCTGCCAGCCCTCCAAGAGCAACGCTGGCACCTGCCCGCTCCATTGGCGCCTGGCGCCCTGCAGGCAGCGCCGGCCAGCGATCCCCTGCCCGAACCGCTGCTGGCGCTGCTCAGCCGCCGGGGCTTCACCAGCCCGGAGGCCATCGCCGCCCTGCTGGATCCGGAGGCGGCACCGGCGGCGGGGCGTCACTTCCCCGACCTGGCCAAGGCCGTCGCGCGGCTGAAGCGCGCCTGCAGCCAGGGGGAAGCGGTGGCGATCTGCGGCGACTACGACGCCGACGGGATGACCAGCACGGCCTTGCTGGTGGGGGTGCTGCAGCGCCTTGGCGCCAGGCCGATCGCGGCGATCCCCAGCCGCATGGATGACGGCTACGGCCTCAACGCCGCCATGGTGGAGAAGCTGGCGGAGCAGGGGGTCGCCCTGCTGGTGACCGTCGACAACGGGGTGTCTGCCCTTGAGGCCCTGGAGCGGGCCCAAGCCCTTGGCGTTGAGGCGATCCTCACGGACCACCACACGATTCCCGATCCGCTGCCGCCGCACCTGGCCCTGCTGCATCCCCAGCGCACCCCGGCCGGATCCCCCTATCGGGGCCTGGCGGGGGTGGGGCTGGCTTATGTGCTGGCGGCGGCGCTCTGCCAAAGCCTGCGGCACACCGACGGCCAGCAGATTGCTCTCAATCTGTTTTGTATCGGCACGATCGCCGACATGGCTCCGCTCGTGGGGGTAAACCGGCGCTGGCTGATCGACGGCCTGCCCGAGCTGGGCCGCAGCCCCCTGGTGGGGCTCCAGGCCCTGCAACAGCTAGCGGGCCTCGATGAGACGCCCCTCGATGCCCAGGCGGTGGGCTTCCAGATCGCGCCGCGGATCAACGCCGTCGGCCGGCTTGGGGATCCCCAGCTGGTGGTGGAGTTGCTCACCACCGAAGATCCAAGCCGGGCCCTGGCCCTGGCCCGCGATTGCGAGGCGCTCAACCGCCAACGCCGCGACCTCTGCACCGCCATCGAAGCCGAGGCCCTGGCCCTGCTCGAGGCCGATGGTCCCCAGCGCCCGGCCTTCCTGCTGCTGGCCCAGAACCACTGGCACCACGGCGTGATCGGCATCGTGGCCGCCCGGCTGGTGGAGCGCTTCGGCCTGCCCGCCGCCCTGCTCGCTGGCGAGGGCAACGGCCGCCTGCGGGCCTCGGTGCGGGCTCCCCGGGGCTTTGCGGTGGACGGGGCCCTGCAGCAGTGCGCATCCCTGCTGGAGCGCTTCGGCGGCCACCCCGCCGCCGGGGGCTTCACCGTGCGCGCCGAGCAGGTGGCCGCCCTGCACGAGCAGCTCAACCAACTGGCCCAAACCTGGCTGCAGCAGGCAGGCCATGGCACCCCGGTAGAACCGGAAGCCCTGCTCAGCTTCGAGCAGATCAACCGCAGCTTTTACCGCCAGCTGCAACGGCTCGAGCCCTTCGGCATCGGCCACCCCCAGCCCGTATTCTGGAGCCAGGGCTGCCAGGTGGCGACCCAGAAGCTGTTGCGCGGCGGCCACCTGCAACTGGAGCTGCGCCAGGGCGAGGCGAGCCTGCGCGCCATGGGCTGGCGCTGGCAGGGTGAAACCAACCTGCCGGCCTTGCTGGATGTGGCCTACCGCCTGCGGCTGGACTCCTGGCAGGGGGAGGAGCGGCTACAGCTGGAGCTGGTGGGCTTGCGAGCCAGCGCTGGTGGAGCCGTTGATGGTGGTGAGGTGGTATTGCAACACCACAACCGCACCTACTGGTGTCGCCGCGAGGGGGCTGGGCTGGTGGTGCGCAATGCGGCCGGCGACGAACTCACAAGCGCCGAGGGCGCCAGCCACGACCACCCCTACGTAAGAGGCCTGATGCAGGATGCGGCCCTGGCCCTGGGCCTGGTCGCCTGAGATGTCCTTACCCCTAAACCGCGGCCAGCTCCACTTCCTGTTGCAGCTCCTGCTTTTAGGGCTGCTGGTGGGCTTGGCTTGCTGGCCCCTGAATCTGGTGGACCACGCCCAGGAGCTGCTGCTGCAGCGCTTGCCCAACTTTGCCGGCGGGGCCTGGACGCTGCAGGGCCTGGCGATCGCCCTGGCGCCGGTGCTGGTGATGCCAGCGCTGCTTTGGCTTCAGGCCGGCCCCTGGGGCCGGGGTTCGGGCTCGGGCATACCCCAAACAATCGAGAGCCTCGAGAATCCCGAGCAGGCCGCTGCTTTGATGGCACCCTTCGCCACCGTGGCGCGGCTCTGCATCTGGTCGGCGGCCAGCCTGGCCCTGATGCCCCTCGGCCGCGAGGGCCCCGTGGTGCAGTTGGGAGCGGCAGTGGCCTATGCCCTGCGGCAACGCTTCCCCCGCTTGCTGGCCAAACTCAGCACCCAGAGTCTGATGGCAATCGGCGCCGGCGCCGGCCTAGCGGGGGGCTTTAACAGCCCGCTGATGGGAGCTGTGTTTGTGGTGGAGGAACTCACCGGACGCTTCCAAACAGCCGTGCTGTGGCCGGCAGTAGTGGTCTGCTCAGCAGCAGCCCTGGTGAGCAATCTCGCTGGCACACCACTTTTCACCCTGGGCATGGTTCAGACCACCCAGCCGGAATGGCAGCAACTGCTATGGGCCCTGCCCGTCGGGGTGGGTGGCGGCCTGCTGGGCGGCCTGTTCAGCCGCATCCTCTGGCGGAGTTCGGCCCTGCTGCGCCAGCGAGTTCGGCAACGGCCCCTGGCCTGGGGGCTGGGGCTGGGATTGGCCCTTGGCCTGATCGCCGTGGCCAGCGGTGGCTGGAGCGGTGGTGATGGCGAAGCCCTGATGGCTCAGTTGCTTAAAGGTCGCGGCAGCTTGCCGGTGCCAGGCTCGCCCCTCAGCGTCATCGGCTGGCTGCTGGTGGTGGCAGCCCGAGTGGTGGCACCGATTTTGGCCTTGGCAGCGGGAATACCCGGCGGCCTGATTGATCCAGCCTTCGCCATTGGTGCCCTGTTTGGCAGCGGCAGCCTGGAGCTGCTTGGGGACAGCAGCGAGCTTGGCTTGGCCCTAGGTATGGCGGCAGCCCTAGCCGGGGCTACCCAGTTGCCCCTGATGACGGTGCTGTTTGCCCTGCGCATGGCAGGGGATCAGCAGTGGCTCTTCGGCATCCTGCTGAGCGCCGTGGTGGGCGCCTATGTGGGCCGCCAGATCCAGCCTGAGCCGATTTATCACGCCCTCTGGAACCTCGGCCGAAGTGGCGATCAGAGTGCGCCGCGGCGGTAGAAGAGCACGAAGATCACGGCAGGACCAGCCAGGGTGATCAGCGCCAGGGCTGCAAAATTGGCGATCAGGTGGAAGTCGATACCCATGGAGATTGCTGCCTTAGAGCAGTAGTCGCTGTGGGCACAGGTTAGGGGTCGATCCCAGCTGCCCATGGCTGCCGGCAGGCTCTGTGACGGCTTGTCACAGCGGCAGTAGAGACTTGAGCTGTGGCTGAATGGAGTTAATCGCTGCAGGGGGATGGCCAGGGACGATCGGGCCCATTGGGGATGCATCAGCGGCTGCGGAGCCTGCTGCCGGCTGGATCCCAGTCTGCGTCAGGAAGCAATCGAGGCGCTTAGCCCAGAGCAGCAGGAGCAGTATCTGGCCATGGTTGGCCCCGATGGCTGGTGCGTCAACTTCAACACCGGCGCGCGTAGTTGCCGCATCTATGCGGACCGACCTGACTTCTGCAACGTGGCCAACCTGGTGCAGCTGTTTGGCACGGTTGACGATCCAGGCGCCGGCGACCGCCTTGCTATTGGCTGCTGCCTGCAGCAGATCCGCAGTGAATACGGAGGCCGTGGCAGGGTAATGAAGCGCTTTAGGCGTGCCACACGGAAGCGTCTATGAGCAGCGAACCCGATCCAAGCGCCAACCGGGCAGGCAGTTGGAGTGCCGCCTTCCTGACCACCTTCACCACGGTCTTCCTTGCTGAGCTTGGGGACAAGACCCAGCTCGCCGCCCTCCTGCTCTCTGCCCAATCAGGCAGGCCAGTTGTCGTGTTTGTTGGTGCCTCCCTGGCCCTGATTAGCTCCAGCCTGGTGGGGGTGTTACTGGGCCGCTGGCTCGCCAAGGTGATGCCACCACAGCAGTTGGAGCGCCTGGCGGGAATCCTGATGGTGGCCCTGGGCCTGTGGCTGGGCAGGCAAGCCGTACTGGGCCTGGTTCCAAGCCCCTCCGACCTTCCCCTCTCCTAACCGCAGCGCTACGCCATGCCCTTCGCCCTGCTCGCTTCCACCTTCGCCACAGTGTTTTTGGCTGAGCTGGGAGACAAAACCCAGCTGGCCATCGTGACCATCAGTGGCACCTCAACCCGCCCTGGAGCGGTGTTTGCCGGCAGTTCCGCTGCCCTGGTGCTGGCCAGCCTGCTGGGCGCAGCCGCCGGCGGCTCCCTATCCGCCGTAATCCCCACCAATGCCTTGCAGCTGGCAGCCTCGGTTGGCTTTCTGGTGATCGGCGCACGCCTGATCCAGCGATCGAGCAGCCCGGAAGCCGAAGAATCGTCAGCTGATTAATATCAGCAAATGAAGGCCTTGGCGGCCGTGGGCATCGCTCCGAGTCCAGTCCGCCATCAACCGGCTTCAGTCCAGCCACCGCCCCTGCACCCCGGGTTCTCCGGGGCGGCCCCCTGCCAACCAGCCCTCCCATCGATGAAGTTCACGGTCGCCGACCTGCTCGACCAGCTGCCCGCCCAGGAAGCCCTGCCGCTGACAAAGCTGGAAAAAGCCCTGGGCATCAGCCAAAAAGCTGAAAAGCAGCAGCTTCAGATCGGCCTCGACGGGCTCAGCCGCCGTGGCCTGCGTGA
>NZ_JAGQBL010000014.1:0-87675 GCF_024345615.1 Cyanobium sp. Maggiore-St4-Cus | reverse complement strand
CCATTAAACCGCCGATCACCACTACCCCCTCCCGATCGCAAAGGGCATCCACATCCACTTCGATGGCGTTATCAAGGTATTGGTCGATCAGCACTGGGTGGTCGGGCTCCACCTGCACCGCTTCCACCATGTAGCGGTTGAGCTCGGCTTCGTCGTAGACGACCTCCATGGCGCGCCCGCCCAGCACGTAGCTGGGGCGCACAACAACTGGATAGCCCACGCGCGCAGCGATGGCCCGGGCCTCGGCCTCACTGCGGGCCAAGCCATTGCGGGGCTGGCGGATCTCCAGCCGGCGCAGGATCGCTTCAAATTGCTCCCGGTCTTCGGCGGCGTCGATCGATTCAGGTGAGGTGCCCCAGATGCGAGTTCCGGTGGCCAACCCCTCGGGCGAAGCCAGCCAGCGCAGCAGCGGGATCGCCAGCTTGAGAGGTGTCTGGCCGCCGAACTGCACGATCACCCCCTCGGGATGCTCCACCTCGATCACGTTGAGCACGTCTTCGAGGGTGAGGGGCTCGAAATAAAGCCGGTCGGAGGTGTCGTAATCCGTTGACACCGTCTCCGGGTTGCTGTTCACCATCACGGTGGCGAAGCCCTCGGCCTGCAGAGCGAAGGAGGCGTGCACGCAGCAATAGTCGAATTCGATGCCCTGGCCGATGCGGTTTGGCCCGCCGCCCAGGATCATCACCTTGCGGCGGCTCTCCGGCTGCACCTCGTTTTCGGGCGGCACGATCTCCAGCTCACCGGCCGCATTGAGCCGCTCCAGCGGCCGCTCGTAGGTGGAGTAGTGATACGGCGTGCTGGAGGCAAACTCCGCCGCACAGGTATCGACGGTTTTGAACACGGCATTGATGCCCAGCCCCTGACGGTGGCGCCGCACCGTGAGTTCATCGCTGCCAGTGGCCCAGGCGATCTGGCGATCTGAGAAGCCCAGCTGTTTGAGCTCCAGCAGGGCGGCGGCATCGAGTTGCTCGAGCTGGCGGCCCCGCAGCAACCGCTGCTCAGCTTCGAGGATGCAGCGCAGCTTGGCCAAAAACCAGGGATCGATGGCGCTGAGCTGGTGGATCTCGTCGTCGCTGCGGCCGACGAGCATCGCCTCGCGCACGGCGAAAATCCGCTCAGGCGTGGCGGTGCGCAGGGCCCGCTCCAGGGCGGTGGGATCGGGGGCAAGCGTGAGGTCACTGGCGGCATCGGGGCGGTCGCAGCCCCAGCCGGCATGGCCCGTTTCCAGGGAGCGCAACGCCTTTTGGAACGACTCCTCAAAGCAGCGGCCGATCGCCATCGCCTCCCCCACCGACTTCATCGAGGTGGTGAGCACCGCCGGGCTACCGCGGAACTTCTCAAAGGCGAAGCGGGGAATCTTCGTGACCACGTAATCAATCGTGGGCTCGAAGCAGGCCGGGGTGGCACCGGTGATGTCGTTGACGATTTCGTCGAGGGTGTAACCCACCGCCAGGCGGGCGGCGATCTTGGCGATTGGAAAGCCTGTGGCCTTCGAAGCCAGCGCCGAGCTGCGCGATACGCGCGGGTTCATCTCAATCACCACCACATCGCCGTTGGCGGGGTTGATCGCAAATTGAATATTGCTGCCGCCGGTATCGACGCCGATCTCGCGGATGATCGCGATCGACTGGTCGCGCAGCCGCTGGTATTCGCGGTCGGTGAGGGTTTGGGCCGGTGCAACGGTGATCGAATCACCGGTATGTACCCCCATCGGATCGAGGTTTTCGATGCTGCAAACGATCACCACGTTGTCGGCGCTATCTCGCATCACCTCCAGCTCGAATTCCTTCCAGCCCAGCAGCGACTGCTCCACCAGGATCTGGGAGACGGGGCTCGCCTCCAGGCCGCTTTTGCAGAAAGCGCGGAACTCCTCGGGGTTGTAGGCGATGCCACCGCCGCTGCCACCGAGGGTGAAGGCCGGCCGGATGATGCGGGGATAGCTGCCGATGACCTCGCCCACCCGCTCCGCCTCCTCAAGGGTGTTGGCGATGCCGGAGGGACAGACAGCGACGCCGATCCGCTCCATCGCCTCCTTAAAGAGCAGCCGGTCTTCCGCCTTGCGGATCGCCTGCAAATTGGCGCCGATCAGCTCCACCCCGTGCTTTTCCAGGGTGCCGTTTTCAGCCAGGGCTACCGCCAGATTGAGAGCGGTCTGGCCGCCCATCGTCGGCAGCAGGGCATCGGGCTGCTCGATCTCAATCACCCGGGCCACCACCTCGGGCGTAAGTGGCTCGATGTAAGTGCGATCCGCCATGTCCGGATCGGTCATGATCGAGGCCGGGTTGGAATTCACCAACACCACTTCGAAGCCTTCTGCCCGCAGCGCTTTACAAGCCTGGGTGCCGGAATAATCGAATTCGCAGGCCTGGCCGATCACGATCGGCCCCGAGCCCAGCAGCAGGATGCGCCTGAGGTCCGTGCGGCGGGGCATAGGGGGTGGGCAAGCCAAACCTGCCTAGCCTCTCACGCCCCCCTGGCAGCAGCTGGGGCTGGAATCGCTAACCTGATTGATAACGCGGAAGCCCTAGATGAGTGAGCTCCAGCGCCTGAAAGGGCTGCTGCCCCCTGAATTACAGAGCTGGGTGTTTGTTGAAGCGGCCGCCTCGGTGGAACCGCCCCTGATCACCATCGAGGAGATCGGTCGCGATGAAGTCGAAATTCAGGTCGACCTGGAAAGCTGGGACGGGCTGGCGATAGACCATCGCAACCTGCTGTTTTGGCACGAGGTGGGCCGCGTCCAGAACGATGCGGTACCCCGCGACGGTTGGGAGATGGCGGCCCTGGCGATCGGCCTGGGTGGAGCCATCGGTGAGCTGTGGGTGCAGGACGGCCTCCTCCTGGTGATGGCCCTGGGCCTGTCCGGCTTTGCCGGCTACCGCCTCTACCTCAAAAACAACTCCGAGAAGCGGCTGCAGGACGCCATCGCCGCCGATGAGCGGGCCATCGACCTGGCCACCCGCTTCGGTTACACCCTGCCCAATGCCTACAAGAGTTTGGGCGGCGCCCTCAAGGAGCTGGTGGAGCAGACCCGCAAGAAAAAGAAGCGCGCCTTCTACGAAGACCGGCTAGAGGCACTGCGCAAGAGTGCCGGCAAGGCCCGGGCCGAAATGGCCCAGCAACAGGGCTCGCGTCAATCCGTCACCAGTGAGAACGTCTATGGCTGATTCCCCCGCTGGCAGGCCCACGACCCACCAGGAGCTCAACAGCGAGCAGCTGGCCAAGCTGGCGGCAGAAGCCTGTGACGACCGCAAGGCCGTGGATATTCGCCTGATCCGCGTTGACGAGGTGTCGTCGTTGGCCGATTGGTTTGTGATCTGCAGCGGCCTCTCCGATGTGCAGGTGCGGGCCATCGCCCGCTCGGCTGAGGATCAGATCGAGGAAACCACCGGCCGGCTACCCCTACGGCGCGAAGGCCAGAAGGAGGGCCGCTGGATGCTGCTCGATTACGGCGAAGTGATTGTGCATGTGCTCACCCCCAGCGAGCGCACCTACTACGACCTCGAATCCTTCTGGGGCCACGGTGAACAGGTGCGCTTCGTAAGCTCAACTCCAGCAGTTTCTCCCTGACCGCCATGCCGTGCCCGGTGCCCCCCGAGCAACGGCCCCTGCAGGAATACGAGCAGTTGCTGGCCTCCTGGTTTTTTGTTTGGCCGTCCCACGACCTGCCAGGTCTGTTGCGCCCCTTAGCCACCAGCTGGCTGTTGCTGCTGCCCCTCTCCACCTTGGTGGCAAGCGGCAGCTGGGTGTTGCGCCACCACCCGGCCCAGCTGGTCCTGGCGGGCATGGTGGCTGCAGTGGCGCTGCCGATGCTGCTCCTCGTGCGCCAGTGGCTCGGATGGAACTACGTGCACCGCCGCCTGGTTTCCGAGCAGGTCGAATACGAGGAATCGGGGTGGTACGACGGACAAGTGTGGGAAAAGCCCCTGGCCTGGCGCCAGCAAGACCTGCTGGTGGCCCAGCACCAGGTGCAACCGGTGCTGCGGCGGCTGCAGCAGGGGGCAGCCCTGGCGGTAATCCTGGCCCTGGTGGGGGCCAGCCTCTGTCAGGCTCTATAGACCAGCTCCTGGGCTCTTGTGACCCTGTCCTCCAGTTTCGGTGGCACCGCCCGCGGGGGCGTCCCTCCCCTGGAGGTGCGGCTGCTGCGCAACGGCATCGTCGAATCGCGCCACCGGGTGCACGCGGTGGTTTGCGACGGCCGCGGCCGAGTATTGATGCGGGCAGGCGATCCCCAGCAGCTGAGCTTTGTGCGCTCTGCCCTAAAGCCCTTTCAGGCCACGGTTTTTGTGAGCAGTGGCGCCGCCGACCATTGCAATTGCGGCGAGCGGGGCCTGGCGATCGCCTGCGCTAGCCACACCGGCACGGCCATGCACGCCCGCGAGGCCTTCAAGCTGCTTTGGGGCGCTGAAATCGAGGCCGAGCAGCTGCAATGCCCCGTGCCCGACTGCGGCAAAAGCCCCCTTGAGCACAACTGTTCCGGCAAGCACGCCGCCTTCCTGGCCACCTGCCGGCAGCTGAACTGGAGCACCGAGAGCTACCTACAAAAAGAGCATCCTTTGCAGCAGGAGGTGTTTAAGCGCGTGGGCGATCTGCTCGCCCTGCCCGCCGCCGAGCTGCTCACCGCCCGCGACGACTGCGGCGCCCCCACCCTGCAGCTGCAACTGGCCCAGATGGCCCTGCTCTACGCCCACCTGGGCGCCGGCAGCCAGGCCGATCTGGAGCGCCTCAGCCGGGCGATGTTGGCCCACCCCGAACTGGTGGCCGGGGAGGGGCGCTTTGACACCGAACTGATGCGAGGCGGCCACGGCCAGGTGGTCAGCAAGGGCGGAGCTGAAGGCATCCAGTGCCTCAGCCGCGTCGGCGAAGGCATGGGGATAGCGATCAAGGTGGAAGACGGCTCCGCCCGAGCCAAGCAAGCCGTAGCCCTGCACCTGCTCGAGCAGCTCGACTGGCTAACGCCAATAGCTCTTGAAGAGCTGCGCACTCGCTTCTTGATCCCAGCCCCCCATCTGCGCCTGGAGGTGATCGGCGAGCTGCGTTTCGACTGAGCGCCAGTACTAGGCACTTCGACTGGTATGGTTAAGAGGTCGACGCGGGGTAGAGCAGTCTGGTAGCTCGTCGGGCTCATAACCCGAAGGTCGCGAGTTCAAATCTCGCCCCCGCCACCACTTCCCAAAGCCCCGGCAGTCACCTGTCGGGGCTTTGTTGTTTGAACGTTCACCTGCGCTGCCCCAGCGATTACCGCCCAGAAGATGGCCATCCCCGCCAGCGTGACCCAGCCCGACGCCATCGTGGTGGGCTCCGGCGCTACCGGCGGTGTGGCTGCCATGGTGCTGGCCGAGGCGGGGCTGCGGGTGCTGGTACTTGAGGCCGGTCCCGAGCTCTCATCCCGCCAGGCCTTCGGCAGCGAACCGCTGAATACGGCCCGGCGCGTGGCCCGCATCGCCAGCGGCCAGCAACGCCTGCAGCGCCACCATCCGGGCTTCTGGAAACACAATCCCCAGCTGTTTGTCGATGAGCGGCTCAATCCCTACTCCACCCCAGACGACGCCCCGTTTTTGTGGAGCCGGGGCCGGCAGGTGGGGGGCAAAAGCCTCACCTGGGGAGGCATCACCCTGCGCCTTTCCGACTACGAATTTGGTGCTGCTGAGCGCGATGGCCAGGGGGCAAGCTGGCCGATCGGCAGCGCCGAGCTAGCGCCTTACTACACCCGCCTTGAGCAGTTGCTGGAGGTGCATGGAGCCTGCGACGGCCTGCCCCAGCTGCCCGATGGCCACTTCCAGGCGCCCTTACCCTTCACCCCGGGCGAACGCCACCTGCAGCGTCGCATTGGCGACGAGCTCGGCCTGCCCCTGATCCACTCGCGCGGCTTCAACCTGCACCGGGGTGCGGGCTGGCCCCGCTCCGCCAGCCAGGGGCGCACGTTGGCACGGGCCCTGGCAACGGGGCGCACCCAGGTGCGCAGCAACGCCGTGGTGAGCCACCTACTGCTCGACGGCGAGCGGGCCCAGGGCGTGGTGCTGGTAGATGGCAAAACGGCAGCACACGAGCGCATTGAGGCGCCCTTGGTGGTGCTCTGCGCCTCAACGATCGAGACACTGCGGATCCTGCTGCACTCGAGCGAAGCCCACCAACGCGGCGGCCTAATCGATCCATCCGGCAGCCTCGGGCGCTATCTGATGGACCACATCTCCAGCAGTCGCTTCTTTTCGATTCCCGGGGTGCCAGCCCTCGATGGGCCCAGCGAACTTTCTGGGGCCGGTAGCTGCTTCATACCCAACACGGTCAACCTGGATGCGGGTAGCGAAGCTGATTTCCGTGGCGGCTACGGCCTCTGGACAGCCCTGCAGCGCTTTGATCCACCCGCCCTGCTGCAGCGACGCCGAGGCGAGGCGGTGGGTTTTCTGATCGGTCACGGCGACGTGCAACCCAACGCCGACAACCAGGTGACCTTGAACGGTGAACATCTCGATGCCTGGGGGCTACCCACCGCCCACATCAACTGCCGCTGGGGTGCAAACGAGCAGCGCCTGGTGGCCCACATGCACCGGCGCATGGAGGCGGTGGTGGCAGCTGGTGGGGGGCAGATCCGGCCCATCGAAGAGCTATTTGTGCTGCCGCTGCTGGAGCCCTGGATCCGCACCAGCCTGGCGGTGAGTCCCGAGGCGCCACCACCTGGCTACTACATCCACGAACTCGGCGGCGCCCGCATGGCAAGCCAGCCCGAGGCAGGTGTGGTGAATCACCTCAACCAGTGCTGGGGCGCCCCCAATGTCCTGGTAGTCGATGGGGCCTGCTGGCCCCGGGCCGGCTGGCAGAGCCCAACCCTCACTGAAATGGCCATAACCTGGCGCGCTTGCGAAGCCGCTGCCGCCAGGTTGCGCCAAGGAGCCCCATAACCCGGTTGCGATCCGGTGTCTATCGCCACAACCGGCTTAAGCAACCCTGCTCACAATGGCAACGTCGACCTCTAAAGGGTCGGGCAAGGGAGTCTCAGGCGGAGGTTGGCCCCTCCGCCTTTTTTTTGTTATCTGCCACCAGATTTGAAAAATTCAGCGGCGCAGGAACAGGCCGTTGAGGTAGTGCTGGCTCACCCCCTGATCGGCGCAGCCGTGCTGAAACAGGAAGCTGGACAGCGCTGAGGAGATCAAGCGGTATTGATCCCACTGGGGGTGGCTGCGCAGGAACTCGCGCATGCCATCGAACAACACCTCTGGCACCTCCGCCTCCAGGCTGATGCTGCCGGCTTCTGCCTCCACTAACCCTTCTGCGCAGCTGGGCTGCTCCATACATCGTTGGAGGTGACTGCGCTCGGCTGCCATTACGAAACAAGAGTTGGGTGACCTAGTAGGCCACATCGGTGCCAGGTCCGTCAAAGCCTGAAGGCCAGGGCGAAACCACACCGTTCTCAACTGAGATTGCCTGTGCCTGCGGTTCCACAAGGAAGTAACGAGGCTTTGCAAAGCCTGCGAGGGCGAGCGCTGCCGGTGCTGTCAAGGCCACACTGAACAAAAGCAGTTATTCCCCAACTGCCAGGCCTGAACTGGCTTAAAAGCCTCGTTTCTGGGGAAAACCCCTAATAAACCGGGGAAAAGACGGCAATAATGGGGAATACGGATAACCAATCAGCAGAACTGATGAGCTGGAGTCTCGCGAGACTTCCAGCGAGCTGAGAAGACTGAGCCACGCCAAACCAAGAGGGCTCAGCTGCTGCCGCCCTGGCGCAGGGTTGTGGGACCGAGGGGATGGTCCGCGTGGGGGTAGGGCGGATGGTGATGGCTGAGACCGTGGTCGTGGCTGAGACCGTGGTCGTGGCTGTGCCCAGGGGAGTGGTCGTGATCGTGGGTGTGGCCGCCCACTGGAATCGGCACTCCATCGGGCTGGCAGGCACCGGTGCACTCGCGCTCACAGAGGTCACAGCCGTCGGTGAGCCCTTCAACGTGGTGGTGGTGGCTGTGCTGGGGCGCCCCAACCTCAGTCTCAAAGCCCAGCACCTGGGCCCGGTATTTGCACAGCGAACAATTCATGTTGGCGTCACCGCGCACCACCTCGGCCACCCGCTCCACAAAGGTGTCAAGCACCAGGGGGTGATCTGCCAGATAGGAGGCCTTGAGGAACTCCACCTCGGGATGGTCCTGGGCCACCCTCTCGGTGTGCTGCTGAATCCGACTCACCAGCACCCCGGAAAACAGGAAATAGGGGAAAACGACAACCCGGCGATAGCCAAGTCTCACCACTTGGCGAAGTCCAGGCTCCACTAATGGAAAGGTGACCCCGGAATAAACCGTTTCACCCCAGCCAAAACCAAAACCCTCCACCAACATCCGCGTCACCTTGGCGACATTGGAGTTGGCATCGGGGTCGGACGAGCCCCGGCCCACCACGACCAACATGGTTTCGTGCAGGGGCACCTCTGTGGCTGCCCCATCAAGGACTTCGCGAATCCGGGCCCCGGCGGCCTGAATCATCTTCAGGTCAACCCCCAGTTCACGGCCGTAGTCAATGCGCAGACCCGTCTCCGCCGCGTAGGTATTGAGCACCGAGGGGATGTCGTTTTTGGCGTGGCCCGCTGCGAACAGCATGGCCGGCACGGCCAGCACGTGGCTTACCCCCCGGGCCCGCAGCGCCTCCAGGCCATCGCGCAGGATCGGCCTGGCAAATTCCAGGTAGCCGTATTCCACAGGCACCTCGGGCAGCAGCGCTTGGAGCCCCTTGGCCAGCTCGGCAAATTCGGCCACTGCCAGCCGATTGCGGCTGCCGTGGCCGCAAACCAGCACCCCAATCGGGCCGTGGGGACCGGCACTCAGGTCGGGATGGGAGAGGGAAGCCATGGCCACTCGCACTTGAGGCCGACCCTATTCCGGGAAGCAGCGGGTCAGGATGGGGATATCCGGGCTGCCTAGCCGTCATGGCCCTGCGCCTTCCCCCATACCAGCCGTTACCGGCCCCGCGCCCGGGGGGTGAGCTGCTTGAGGTACCCATCGCCCAGCTACGCCCCACCCAGCTCTGCGTGGGACTGGCTGAAGTGCGCAGCAGGCTGCGCGATTTCGGTGCCGAAAATGCGCGGGAACGCCGCTCCTACCTGGGCAGCAAGCCCGTGCCGCTGGTGCGCAGCGCTGATGGCAGTGTGTGGATGGTCGACCGCCACCACCGCCTGCGGGCCCTGATCGAGATCGAACCCGGCGCCACCGCCTTCGGCTACGTGGTGCTCGAGCTCGACAGCCCCGACCCCCAGCAGGTGCTTGCTGCCCTGCATCAACGCGGCTGGCTCTACCTCTATGACGGCAGGGGCTTGGGGCCCCTGCCCCCCAGCGCCCTGCCCGAGCAGCTCACAGGCCTGCAGGACGACCCCTACCGCAGCTTGGTGTGGAAGCTGAAGCAGGAGGGGGTGTTGGCCGCCGCCCCACTGATTCCCTTCCACGAATTCCGCTGGGGCGCCTGGCTGCGCAGCCGCCCCCTGCCGCCCTTCAGCTCCGAGCAACTCGAGCCGGCCCTGCCCCGCGCCCGCGCCCTGGCCCGCTCCCGCGCCGCTGCCCACCTGGCTGGCTGGAAGGGATCAGGCAGTTGCTAGGCGGCGCCAGTTGCTAGGCGGCCCCAACTGCCCCAGGCTGGAGCTCCACCGCCCCCCTGCGCCGTAAATGCCATACAGCCACCTGCTGGTGCCCACCGATGGCTCCGAGCTCTCAGACAAGGCCGTGCAGCAGGCGGTGGCGCTGGCCCACAGCCTGGGAGCTCGCATCACCTTTTTCCACGCGCAATCCAACTTCCCCATCTCCCTAGTGGGCGTGGGTGAGCTGGTGGACCCCAATACGGTGACCGCCCTAGTGCAAGCCGCTCGCCATGGCGCCGAGCAAATCCTGGCGGCAGCAGCAGCCATGGCCCAGGCCGCCGGGGTGGTCAGCGACCAGGACACCGTGGTTAGCTCCATGCCCTATGCGGCAATCGTGGAGGCCGCCACCCGCCATGGGGCTGATCTGATTGTGATGGCATCCCATGGCCGCCGCGGCCTGGAGGGAGTGCTGCTGGGCAGCGAAACCCACCGGGTGCTTACCCACAGCAGCTGCCCGGTGCTGGTTGTGCGTTGAGCTCCGGCCACTACGCTGCCTGCGACAGCAACAGGCGTGCCGGTGGCTAAGGACGAAACGAGCAGGGGCGAAGAACTGCAGGGCCTGGGCTGGACGCCTGAGGAGGTGCGCCAATACGAGGAGCTGTGGGAATACCGGCAGCGCTGGGGCGCCATCAACCTGGAGCCGGAAGATCGGGTGTTACTTCGGCGAGCTGAAGCAGCCCTGCCCAAGCGGGTTGCCCATGGCAAGAGCTCGCTCAAAAAAACACTGCAGCAGAAATCTCACTACCGCTGGCTGTGTCTCTATCGAGACGCCATGCTCGCCGCCGCCGAAGGCCTTGGCCTCCAGCCCGGCGAAGAAGCCGCCTGGGTGATTCTGCTCGAGGCCGAGTTAAGAGCCCTGGATCACTACGAGCCGGTGCTGGGCTTGCCTGACACCCTCAAGGCCAAGGCCCTTTTGCCGGCCCGGGAGGCCTGGATCGCTGCCATCGCCACCCATGGACGGGAGCTCAGCTTCGACTTCGACGCACCGCTGGAAGCCCTCAAGCAGCAGGAAGCCACCAGCTGGAAGCCCCTGCGCAACGTTGGGGCCCGCTCCTATCCGGTGCTCGAAGCTGGCGCCGCTGCCAACTTCCGCTCCCAGATGAACCAGGAGGTAGCCCAGCTGATCCGCTCCACCTTCCCCTCGCTCAAGGACAGCGACAAGCCGGAGCCCCCGAGCGCCTAGGGCGCCGGGGCGCCGGCGCTGGACTGCACCGGTACCCGGCCCACCTTCCAGATGCGCTCGGCGTAGTCAGCGATCGAGCGGTCGCTGCTGAAGAAGCCACAGCGCATCGTGTTGTGCAGCGACATCCGCGCCCAGCGGCCCCGGTCGAGCCAGGCTTCATCCACGGCGTTTTGAGCGCGGCGGTAGTCGGCCACATCTGCCATTACCCGGAAAGGATCGTGGCTGGTGAGGCTGGCCAGCAAGGGGTGGAAGAGCTCGCCATCACCCTCGCTGAAGTAGCCCGAGCCGATCAACTCCAGGGCCTGGCGCACGGCCGGGTCCTGCTCGATCCAGGGCATCGGGTGATAACCGCCGTGGCCCAGCTGCTCGATCTGCTCTGCGGTGTGGCCAAAGAGGAAGAAGTTCTCAGCCCCAACGCAATCGCGGATTTCGATGTTGGCCCCATCGAGGGTGCCAATCGTGACAGCACCATTGAGAGCCATCTTCATGTTGCCGGTGCCGGATGCCTCCTTACCAGCGGTGGAGATCTGCTCAGAGAGATCAACCGCTGGATACACCAGCTGGCCCAGGCTGACGCTGAAGTTGGGCAGGAACACCACCTTGAGGCGGCCATCCATGGCCGGATCCATGTTGACCACGTCGGCGATACCGACCAGCAGGCGGATGATCAACTTGGCCAAGGCATAGCCAGGAGCCGCCTTGCCACCGAACACAAAGGTGCGCGGCGGCAGGTCTTCACCGGCGCGGATGCGCAGATAGCGCTCAACGATCTGCAGGGCCGCCAAGTGCTGGCGCTTGTATTCGTGGATGCGCTTGACCTGCACATCAAACAGGGAGGTGTGATCAACCAGCACCCCCAGCTCGCGGCGCATGTACTGGGCGAGGCGCTGCTTGCCGAGGTCACGCACCGCCTGCCAGCGCTCAAGGAACGCGGGGTCGTCGGCAAAGGCGGCAAGACCTTGCAGCTCCTCGAGGTGGGTGCGCCAGCGATCGCCGATCGCCTCATCTAGCAGGGCCGCCAACGGGGGGTTGGCCACCGCCAGCCAGCGCCGCGGTGTGACGCCGTTGGTGACATTGGTGAAGCGCTCCGGCCAGATCCGGGCCAGATCAGCAAACAGGTTCTGCTTCAGCAGGGTGCTGTGCAGCTCGGCCACGCCGTTGACGTGGTGGCTGCCCACCACAGCCAAGTGGGCCATGCGCACCCGGCGCTGCGGACCCTCCTCAATTAAGGAAATGCGCTGCAGGATTTGGGAATCGCCGGGATAGCGAATCCGGGCCATGCGCAGGAAGCGGGTATTGATCTCGTAGATGATCTCCAGCTGGCGGGGCAGCAACTGCTCAAACAGCTCCACGCCCCAGGTTTCCAGGGCCTCAGGCAGCAGGGTGTGATTGGTGTAACTGATGCTGGCGGTGGTGATCGACCAAGCGGTATCCCAATCGATGCCGTATTCATCCATCAGCAGCCGCATCAACTCAGCCACGGCGATGGCCGGATGGGTGTCGTTCAGCTGCAGCGCAAACTTGCGATGGAAGTCGGTCACCTCCAGCCCCTGGCCCCGCAGGATGCGGAACATGTCCTGCAGGGAGCAGCTAACGAAGAAGATCTGCTGGGAGAGACGCAGTCGCTTGCCCTGGTCCAGCTCGTCGTTGGGGTAGAGCACCTTTGAGAGGGTTTCAGCCTGCATCTTGCGCAGCACGGCTCTTGTGTAATCGCCGGCGTTGAAGGAAGCGAAGTCGAAGGCCTCAGGAGCCACCGCCGACCAGAGCCGCAGGGTGTTCGCGGTGTTTACGCCGTAGCCCAGGATCGGCGTGTCGTAGGCGACGCCGATCACGGTGTGTTCACCGATCTGCACCGGATAGCTCCACTCCGGCCGGATCACCTCCCAGGGATTGCCATGGGCCAGCCAGGGATCGGTGCTCTCCACCTGGCCGTGGGGAGTTATCTGCTGACGGAAGATGCCGAATTCGTAGCGGATGCCGTAGCCGATCGCTGGCAGCTCCAGCGTCGCCATCGACTCCTGAAAGCAGGCGGCCAGTCGCCCTAAGCCACCGTTACCAAGACCGGGTTCGGGCTCCTCGGCGATCAGCTCCTCAAGGCTCAAGCCCAAGCTGGCGCAGGCCTCCCGGGCTGCCTCCACCAAGCCCAGATTCACCAGGTTGTTTTCCAGGTGCGGACCCAGTAGGTATTCCGCCGACAGGTAGGTGGCCGTGCGGACATGCTCGCGGGTGTATGTGTCGGCGGTGTCAACCCAGTTTTTGAGCAGTCGATCACGCACCGCCAAAGCCAGGCAGCGGTAATGGTCGTGGCTGGTGGCCAGGGAGCTGGACTTGGCCTGACTGAAGAAGAGATGCCTTTGCATCGACTCCTTCAGAGCCTGGCTATCGGCTGAGGCCATCCCTGACTACCTACAAAGTGAAAGTCTGGGGCTGGCGACTCAAATTCGCTGCAGCGTGGTCACGGTTACCGCACACGCCAAGCCAGGGCCAATCGCGCCGCTGGTATCAACCGCAGCAAAGCGTGGGAGGGGTAACAGCTTTGGGTAGGAGGAGTGACGTTCAGTAGCGAAGTCCCCATGCCCTCCCAACCACGCCTGCAAGCCCTCGAAAAGATTCTCAGCCGCCCCGCCGCCCCTACAGCTCCGATTCAATCCCTCGACGAGCTCTGGGCTAGCGACGTTTTCACCCTCGACAAGATGAAGGCGGCGCTGCCGAAGGAGATCTTCAAATCGGTGCAGCGCACCATTAAGGAGGGCAGCAAGCTCGACGTGTCGGTGGCCAATGTGGTGGCCCAGGCAATGAAGGAGTGGGCCACAGCCCGAGGAGCTCTCTATTACTCCCACGTTTTTTATCCGCTCACCAACTCCACTGCCGAGAAGCACGACGGCTTCATCTCACCCCAGGGCGACGGCACGGTATTCACCGAATTCACCGGCAAGGTGCTGGTGCAGGGCGAGCCCGACGGCTCCTCCTTTCCCAATGGCGGTATCCGCTCCACCTTTGAAGCTCGCGGCTACACCGCCTGGGACATCACCAGCCCGGCCTGGCTGATGGAGACGCCCAACGGTGTGACCCTCTGCATCCCCACCGTCTTCGTCTCGTGGACCGGCGAAGCCCTCGACAAAAAAACCCCCCTGCTGCGCTCGATCGCAGCCGTTAATAAACAGGCCCACAGGCTCCTCAGCCTGCTGGGGGAAACCACCATTGCCCCTGTCAACTCCAGCTGCGGCGCCGAGCAGGAGTACTTCCTGATCGACAGCGCCTACGTGCCCCTGCGGCCAGACCTGCTGCTGGCCGGCCGCACCCTGTTTGGTCGGCCCTCGGCAAAGGGCCAACAGTTTGACGACCACTACTTCGGCGCCATCCCGGAGCGGGTGCAGGTGTTCATGCAGGAGGTGGAGCGGCAGATGTACCGCCTGGGGATTCCGGCCAAAACCCGCCACAACGAGGTGGCCCCATCCCAGTTTGAGATTGCGCCTTTCTTCGAGGCCGCCAACGTGGCTACCGACCACCAGCAGCTCACCATGACCCTGCTGCGCAGCACAGCGAAGAAACATGGTCTGGCCTGCCTGCTGCACGAGAAGCCCTTCGCCGGCATCAACGGCTCTGGCAAGCACGTCAACTGGTCGATCGGCAACGCCACCCAGGGGAACCTGCTCGATCCGGGCAAGACGCCCCATAAAAACCTGCAGTTTCTGATGTTCTGCGGAGCGGTGATCCGCGGCGTGCATGTGTACGGCCCCCTGCTGCGGGCCGTGATCGCCACCGCCAGCAACGACCACCGCCTCGGCGCCAACGAAGCGCCCCCGGCAATCATTTCGGTGTATCTGGGCAGCCAGCTGGAGGATGTGTTCAACCAGATCCGCGAAGGCCGGCTCTCCGGCTCGGCCCTCGGCGGCGTGATGGACTTCGGCGTGGATACCTTGCCCGAATTCGACAAGGACGCCGGCGATCGCAACCGCACCTCGCCCTTCGCCTTCACTGGCAACCGCTTCGAGTTTCGCGCCGTCGGCTCCAACCAATCGGTGGCCGGCCCGCTTGTGGCCCTGAACACCATCCTGGCCGATTCCCTCGACTGGATCTCCAGCGAACTGGAGGCCAAGCTGGCCAGTGGCTACGGCCTGGAAGAAGGGGCTCTGGCCGTGCTCAAGACCCTGATCGAACAGCATGGCGCCGTCGTGTTTGGCGGCAACGGCTACTCCGATGAGTGGCACCGCATGGCCGTGGAGGAGCGGGGCCTGGAAAACCTGCGCACCACCGCCGATGCCCTGCCGGTGTTGGAGCGCCAATCAATGCGCGAGCTGTTTGAGCGCACCGGCGTGCTCTCGGCCGTGGAGCTGCAAAGCCGCTTCGAGGTTTACGCCGAGCAATACATCCTGGCGATCGATGTGGAAGCCAAGCTAGCCGTCCAAATCGCCCGCACCCAGGTGTATCCAGCGGCGATCCGCTACCTCGGCGAACTAGCTGAATCCCTGCAACTGCAGAGTTCCCTAGGCATCCAGGTATCGCCGGAAACCTCCAAGGAGGTGGCTGGACTGTGCCAGTCGTTGATGGACATCAGCGGCCAGCTGCAAAGCGCCATCGACCATCCCCCCCACGGCACCGAAGCCCACATGCGCTACTCCGCCGACACCCTGGTGCCGTTGATGGGCGACTTGCGCGTGGCGGTTGACGGCCTGGAGGCCCTGGTCGACGACAACCTCTGGCCCCTACCCACCTACCAGGAGATGCTGTTCGTGCGTTGAGCCAGGCTGCGCCCGCTCACTGCGGAAAAACGCTGATGCGGGCGCGTTCTAGGTAACTGGGGTCGGCCATGGTGTCGACCTCAAAGCTGGTCCAGGTGGCACTAGGTGCGGGGCTGCGCTCAAGCAACGGCCATTCGATACGCCGGCGCTGATAGGTGAGGCCCACACAAGTAAGTGCCTGGTCATCGGCCATCAGCGACCAGAGCACGTGCACCTCGCCGCGGTCATAGGCGATCGGAAGCTCCTGCCCGCCCTGCTCTGGCAACCATCCTGGAGCGAGGGTCAGGCCAGTCTGATTTTCCCAGCACAGGTAGGAGCCGTTATCGGTGGGATAAAACCAGCAGGTTTCATTGGCTGCCTCAGCCAGGGGAAAGCGATCCAGCAGCTCCACCTCCTGCACTTGCAGCCAGGAGCCGTCGGCGGGGCCCCTAACGGCGTAGACGCCGATCCACAGGGAGGGCACGTCAAACTGCGTCACCACGGCATCGCAGATCAGGGAACGCCGCTCTGGCGCTGAGCCGAGGGGATCTTCACCGGCGATGGTGGCGCTGCCACTAGCCACCAACTCATCAAGGCTGCCCTGCCATTGATCTGGCATCCGAAACAGCCTCAGACCCCGGCCGCGATCAGGACCCTGGTGGCCTTGGGCCGCAACCAGAGCCTGCCAATCAACGCCCTCTTCGGGCAACTCCTGGCCCCTGGTCAACAGAAAGGCTAGGGAGTGGAGCATGGGTGCCTGCACAGGTCAGGGGCGCAGTAAAAGCGGACCCTAGAAGCCCTGCTTGTTTAAAGCGGTGTTCTTGGCTGCCGGTCAGAGCACCAACTCCACGATCACAAAGCCCACAAGGGCCGCCAGAGCCAGCAGGGATGGCACACGCATCGAATTCCGCACCGTTCAATTCTTAAGCAAATCCTAGGAGCGCTGGCTGGCCCTGGATTGGGATCGGGGAGGTCTTCACATCTCTTGCTCCTGAGAGACTGGGTTCATCAGCAATCCCGCACCCCAGGCGATGCAAAGCAGCGATGGCAGCCACCGCACAGCTTTCAGCCTGATGCTGCTGGTCGTGGTGGCCATCGGCCTACACGTTTACGCCTTACGGGTAAAAGAGGTAAAACCGAGTCGCCAGCTGCCAAGAACCAGTCTTAGCCCCGATGGCCAGGGGCGCGTGGCCGGTTCCCAATCCAACCGGATTCAGCGACTACTTGAAAACTGAAAGCCAGCCTCAGCGCTCGAAGGCAAGGCCCACCAAAGAACGATTGGCACCCTTGACTTGCCAGCAGCCCTTGACCGGCCGGTAGCCACAGCCACGGCCATGGGCCTGGGTAATTAAGACGCCATGGCCGCCGGGGCATAAATCGAGCTTTGGATCAACCCATATCGCCACGCCACCGGCACTGAAATTTGCGATTTTCACAGGAATTACAGGCAGCACCCTGCCCTCCCACTGCAACCAGCCCTCCATGGGTTGCTCCACTGGCCAACGCTGACCCTCGCGGAGGTTGGTGAACCCAGCGAGAGGCCTGTTTCGCAGGCGAATTCTGGTCACCGATCTCATAAAACCCTCACTACGCAGGCCAGAGAAGACCGATCGCGACTAGCGCGCCTCACCTCTTCTTAAGTTTAGACCCATCTGACACTGGATAGACCGAGGTCCCGGCAGCCTTGTCATAAGAGGCTCCAGAAGTGCAAGGCACAAAGATCTCGCCCCTAGCCAGCGATGGGCGTCGCCTAGGCCACCACGGGGCTAGCCGGCCATGGAGGACAGTGGATATATCGCGGCAGAGCTGATGCCCCAGACCAAGCAAGCCAATTTGACCGGTCTGGTACCGACCCGATCGCCGCGGGCCGCTGCCGCGCCGGCTGAAGAGACAAGCCAGTCCCAGCGGGGATTCGGTGGATCGGGCCAGAGCAAGTCACGACGCAAAGGGGGCAAAAAGCGCAGCCCTGCACTGAGCAAAGCCGACTGGGGCCCTCTGGGTAAGCATCCCGATCTTGATGCGATCGTGGCGCGTCAGCGATTACACCTGCCCCTGGCCGGGCGCATCGGCGCCGACGAAGTCAACCGAGCTTGGAAGATCGCCGCCGCCGAACACCACCCAGACCGCGGTGGCAGTCACGACACGATGCAACGGGTAAACGGGGCACGGGATCTGCTGCTGGGTCGCAGCACCGTGGTGGAAAGGTCAGATTGAGTAATTGAATCGGATGGTGGTCCCATCGCCGATGCAACTCCCCTGGTTCTGGTGCACGGGCTGCTCGACAGCCCCGCGGTTTTCAATGCGCTTAAGCGCTGCCTGGGCAACCAGCGCCAACCGCTGTTAATCCCCGAACTACCGCTGCGATTTGGCCTCACCCCCATCTCCGAGGCGGCCGAACTACTCGGTAGTCATATCGAAGCGGCCTTCGGGCTGGAGCAACCCATTGATCTGCTGGGCTTTTCGATCGGCGGCGTAATTGCCCGCACCTGGATCCAGCTGCTGGGCGGCCAACGCCGCACCAGGCGCTTCACCAGTGTGGGAAGTCCCCAGCAAGGCACCCTCACCGCCCAGCCCTGGCCGGGATCGACTGCTGCAGCTTTTATTCGACCATCGACCTAGCCGTGCTGCCCGGCTGGCGGGCCGTGCTGCCTGTGGGCCGCACCCAGATGCTGCCGGTGTGGGCCCATCCCCAGTTGCTGCGCGCTCCCAAATCGGTGCAGCTACTGGCCCAGGAGCTGTTGCGGCCCTGATGACAAACCTTTCTCCGCTGATGACAGCCACCTCCAGCGCCCTGGGCTGGCTGCTCTGGAGCCTGCTCGTGGGCTCCCTGGCCAACAGGCTGCCAGCCGCTTGGTTGGAGCGGGAGCACTGGTTTATGCGGCGGCCATGGAGCGAAAGCCGTCAGGGCTTCGAGAGCCAGCTGGCGATCCGCAGCTGGAAGCCCTGGCTGCCCGATGCCGGCCAAGCCCTGCCCAAAGGGATCGCCAAGGCAAGCCTGGTGGGCCGCGAGAGGATCAAGCTGGAGCGGCTGGTGCTGGAAACTCGCCGGGCCGAGCTAGTGCATCTAGCCCTGTGGCTTTTCTGGACTATCACCCCCCTGTGGCTACCGCCGGAGGGGGTGCTGATCAACCTCGCCTTTGCCACCGCCTTCAACCTGCCGTGCCTGTGGGTGCAGCGCTACAACCGCCTGAGGCTGCAGCGCCTGCTGGGCAAAGGCTGATCAGGGGCCCAGATCCGTTGCCTCGCAATTGATCTCCAGCAGCACTCCCCCATCTTCACTGTGTTGGCCAACCCGCAGGCGATGGCAACCCGCCTCCAGCCAAAAGTGGCTGGAGGCTTCATCGAAATAGGCCAGTTGACGCAGCGGAATGAGCAGCTGAAGCCGCCGGCAGTCGCCTGGCCCCAGCGCCACACGAGCAAAGCCCACCAGGCTGCGCTGGGGCCGCTCCAGCAGTAACCCAGGCGGTTCGGCGTACACCTGCACCACAAACTCACTGGCCAGCAGGCCGGCATTTTGGGCAGTTACGGCCAGCCGAATTTGATCTGGCTGCAGCTCGGCCTCCACCTGGCTGAGGCGCAGCTCCGCGTAGGAGAGCCCAAAGCCGAAGGGGAAGGCGGCCGGATTGCCGTCTCGCTGCAGGCGGCGGTAGCCGTGCCAGAGGTCGTAGCGCACCTGGGGAGCCCGGGGCTCGAAATCAGGCAGGTGGTCGGCGCTGGTGGGAATGGCGAAGGGCAAGCGCCCACTGGGCGACACCTGGCCGAACACCACGTCGGCCAAGGCCTCACCGCCCCGCTCCCCCGGGTACCAGAGCAGCAAGATCGCAGGCACAGCACGGCGCCAGGCCTCGATCAAGATTGCCCCACCTCCCATCAACACCACCACTGTGCGGGGGTTTGCCGCCAGCACGGCCTCGATCAAGGCCACCTGCTCAGCGGGCAGCTCCAGGTTGGTGCGGTCGCCGGCGGCGAAATCGCCCCCCTGACGCGCCGAGCCGTAGCTGGTGATGGCGGCAATGGCCCGGGCCACCGGCGGCCACCAGCGCCGCAGCAGGGGATGGGGTGGCGGTATCTGGCGCAAGATCGGCGCAATGTCGCCGGGATGGATGTGCTCCCCCTCCAGGCGCCAGTCGAGGCCCAATACCAGCAGGGCCGCCTCACAGCTGGCGGCCAGGGCAGTGGCTTCAGCCAGTCGCTCGCCGCTGGCATAACGCACAGCCCCCGGCGCAGCCCCTGCCTGTAGCCCCTGCAAGGGCGTGACCACCACGCCGGGCTCTGGGCCGGGTGTCGGAAGAGCCGCGATCGCCCAGGTTGGCGATAGCGGCCAGGCTGCCGATTACCGCCAGCGAGCGGGCCGGATCCAGGGGCAACAGGGGAGGGCCAGGGGAGAAAGCTTCATTTTTGAGCAGCACGATCGACTTGGTGGCAGCCTCCCGAGCCAGGGCCCGGTGCTCGGCGCAGCCGCGCAGGCTGGTTGGATAGGAACCCGGAGGCACAGCGAGCTGCGCCCGCAGCTGGCGCAGCACGGCGTCATCCAAGCGCTGCTGCGGCAACCGACCATCAGCAACGGCAGCCGTCAGGCAACCGGCAAAGATCATGCGGAAGGGCATTTCCAGGTCCTGGCCGGCCCGCACCGCGGCAACGCCATCGCGGACCCCGAAGATGAAGTCGGTCACCACGAAGCCAGTGAATCCCCAGCGCTGCTTGAGGATTTCGTTGAGCAGCGCGGGGTGCTGGCCGCACCACTCGCCATTCACCTGGTTGTAAGCGCTCATAACCGAGCCCACCCCTGCCTCTACGCAGGCGCGGAAGTGGGGCAGGTAAAGCTCGTGCAGAACCCGCTCACTCACCTGCACGTCGACTAGGAAGCGGGAGCTGTCGATCGAGTTGAGGGCGAAATGCTTGACGCAGGCAACGGCGTGGCGCTGGATGCCGCGGGTCATTGCCGCCCCCATCGCGCCGAGCAGCACCGGATCTTCGCCGTAGGTCTCCTGGGCCCGGCCCCAGCCGGGGTGGCGCAAGAGATTTACGCAAACCGCCGCCAGCCAGTTAGCCCCGAAACTGCGAGCCTCGCGGGCCATGGCCACGCCGATCCGCTCCTCCAGATCCACTTCCCAGCAGGCACCGCGAGCAATCGGAGCGGGGAAGGTAGTCGCCCCGCCCTGGAGCACAACCCCCCGCGGGCCATCAACAAACTGCAGACCCGCCAGACCGAGCCCCGGCACCGCCCCCGCCGGCCAGGGGTGCAGGTGGGAGGCGTCGCGGCTGGCGATGTCAACCATGCCAGGCCAGAAATCGGTATCTCCCTCAAGCAGGGCAAGCTTCTCGGCAACGCTGAGCTGGGCCAGCAGCTCTTGGGCCCGGCGCTCAATCGACTGCTGGTGAGTCTCTGGTGGCGCCGTCATGGCGTGCTCCCAAGCGACATAAAAACTAGGAAGCCCAGAGCGCGAGCCCCGGGCTTCTGTTGACCCAGCTGTGGTACCTGCCCGGAGGGGTGGGGCTCAACTGGGCGCAAGTTAGATAGCAATCAGATCGTGTGATCTGGGTGTCTTCAGTTGTACTGCGGAGCTGCTGACGCAAGCACCTGGGGCCAGGTGACTAGTGGGACGTCTCGATTAATCCGGGGCACCTAGGGCGGCGCAGGGGAGGCTTTTCAGCCAAGAGACGTCAGAGATCCGTCGAGAGTGTTGGAGCAGGGGCCGGATCGTCAGCGCGCTCCTGGCAAATGCTCAGGGGGGGTGTCTTCCATCAGTGGAGCCTCCGAATCCCGATGTCCACACGATCACTCCGCCAAAGCGAAAGGGCAACCATCCACACCGCCGCCGCAATGGCTCTTCACCCGCGGATATCAGACTTCATGAAGGCCGCTTCACATCTGAGGCTGGATAGGAGCCAAGATTTCAATCAGCTAGTTCGGCACCCTTGAAGAGACAATCCAGGCTGGGGCTGCTGGCCCTGGCGTTCTTGGCGGCCTGGGCTACTGGCACGGGCATGGGCATGGGAAATGCGCGCGCCGATGATGGCCCAAGCGCTGCTGCCCTGGGCGTGAAGGTAGAAACCCTGATCCGCAGCGATCGCTCCTGGAATGGGGACCTACTACCCAAGCTCAACGATATCCAAGCCGAAGTAACCGTGCTGCGCATCACGGTGCCTGCCGGAGTAACCCTGCCCAGCCATCTCCATCCGGTGATCAATGCCGGCGTTTTGCTGCAGGGAAGGTTGCGAGTCGAAAGCGACGACGGCGCCAGCCAATTCTTGCAACCAGGCCAGGCCATAATCGAAATGGTGAACAAAGTGCACCGAGGCGTAAGCCTGGGTCCTGAGCCAGCGGTGGTCGTGGTGGTTTACGTGGCGCCGAAGGGCAGCCCCATCACGGTGCCAGCCGCCTCGGCCCCCAAAGGGAATCCCAACAAGGCGGCGGACGAGATCGTCACCGTGCGGCCGCTGACAACCAGCACCAGCAAGCAAAAACTAAAGCAGTTTGTGGGCATTTCCGGCGCCAACAGCGGTGCCCGTGGCCTGTCGATGAACAGGGTGGTGATTCCCCCTGGTGGGCAGGCAGCAGCGCACCGCCATGTCGGATCGGAATCGGCGATATTTCTGCTGGCAGGCAGCGTTAAAACCTTTTACGGCCCTTGCTTGGAGAGGTCAGTGATCAACCAAACGGGCGACTTTCTATTCATCCCGGCGGGCGTCATCCACATGCCGGTAAACCTCAGTGCCAGCGAGCCCGCCATTGCAATCGTGGCCCGCAACGATGCCAACGAGCAAGAGCATGTGGAGCTGCACACCCCTCCGGGTAAGGCCGAGAGCGCACCAGGCACACCAAACTGTGCAGTACCAGGCCACAAATAGCTATTAAGGCCTGCAGCATCGGGGGAAATGCGGCGCCGCCTTGGTGCGCGATGGGGTAAACGCCGCACCGGCCAAAGAATCAGATACTTGCGCTTGACAAGCTTGACTGCATAAGCCATTTACAAGATGGCGAATGAGAATCTATACCGGCGGGGTCAGGCCTCTAGTTAACAGGTAAACCCCAACGTACAAAAATAGAAAGATCAAAAGCAAGCCACCAACAAATAATTTCCCATCCATGGGTGGTAGCTGATTTAGTTTCCGCCATCCTATCTAAGCAGAACCGACCTCATCAGCTCATTGGAGCGGGACGAGAAGGTTAAGAGGTGCTGCTCCTCAAGCAGATAGACCCGCCCAGGTCATTCAGCTGCAAATCCGAGGTAATGATTGATAGTTCCAGTCCCTCTCCCTAAGGTGAAAATTCTCCTCAGGTAACTGAGTGTTAATTGGCTGGCTGGAGGTGTCGCTGCTGGTGCGCTGGCTGCTGGGCTGGATTCTGGCCTTGAGCCTGCCGTCCCTTCCGGCCTCCATGCCGCTGCACAAGCGAACGGTGTCCGTGTTGATACCTGCCCGTAACGAGGCCGCCACCCTGCCCCACCTGCTGGCAGCCCTCAGCAACCAGGTTCTCAGACCCGCTGAAGTGATCGTGGTCGACGATGACTCCAGCGACGGTACCGGCGCTATCGCCCGCCAAAGCGCTGACACGCTTGCGATCAAGGTGATTCAGCCACCTCCTCTTCCCGAAGGGTGGTGCGGCAAGACCTGGGCTCTGCACCACGGTGTTCAGGCCAGCCGGGGGGATGTTTTGGTTTTTCTCGACGCCGACACCGAGCCTGCCCCACAGTTCCTGCAGCGGCTGCTCGCCCAACACGAGCAGCAAGGAGGACTGGTCTCGGTACAGCCCTATCACCGCACAGAGAAGCCTTACGAGCAGCTCTCTCTGCTCTTCAGTCTGGTGGGGCTGATGGCGGTAAGGCTGGGGCCGAGCTGTGGGGTCGCCTTCGGGCCGGCGATGGTGAGCAGTCGGGCCGACTATCTGCGCGCCGGCGGCCATGAGGCAGTGGCTGACAAAGTGGTGGTGGATTGGTTCCTAGCCCATCGCTACGAGCAGCTCGGCCTGCCCGTGAGCGCCTGGCTCGGCAGCGATTCGATCGCATATCGCATGTATCCCGGCGGCTTGGCCGACATGGTGGCCGGATTCGATAAGAACTTTGCGACGGCCGCCGGAGAAGTTCGCTGGCCCTGGATGCTGGCGATGCTGCTGTGGCTTTCGGGCCTCTTCTGGGCCGCCTGGTGTCTGCCTGCCGCCTTGCTGGGCTGGCCTCTGGTGGGGACCCACGCGATCGGCCCAAATGCATTGATCTATGGCGCCTTTGCCGTGCAGTTGCTGCTGCTCAGCCGCCGGGTAGGGCGCTTCCATTGGATCAACCTGATCTTTCCGATTCCGGTGCTGTTCTTTCTAGGGGTGTTCATCCTCGCGATCTTCAAGCTCAAGCGAGGGCATGTTGAGTGGAAGGGAAGGCGATTCAAGACCCGCTGAGGGGCCTTAGGAGGCGTGATCTACGGGTTGATACAGCCTTGCGGGTCTGCTGAGGCAGCTTGTACAAGGTTGCTATGGCTGCTCGATTAGTGGGTATTCAAAAGAGGGCTGATCACACATCTGCCGCCGATCTGCTGACAAGTCTGAATCCCAGCAATTTGACAAGCATTACAGAAAAACGAGCGGCTTTAATGTGCAACTACATGACTTGACAGGAGAAGATCTCTAGCCTGGATGAGCATCCAGTACCAACACAATTTTTAGCCAATACTTCAAACTACAACACAAGTTTTAAACCGGCAAAGGAGAAAGCCACGCCGCGTTTCTCCCGTCAATTGTCATCACCCTCATTGTCGTTGGAGTACTACCATGGCCCATCAATAACTATATTCCGATGGACCGAAAGATTAAGCGCATTTTGAACATGACTACGGTCGCCGTGGTCGCCCCATGGATTCTCAACGCAATGGCATTAATTGACTCCCTCCGCGGGATACGCTTTGGCAGGCAATAACTTCGTGCGACCGAGGATTTATTAAATCACAGCAGGGCATTCAACTCAGAAGGATCAGCAAACGCATAACCGTGCCCATAGAGCCCTAGACGGCCATCGTGCAAGTTCGCATACTTCTTCGTTGAGCCTCCTATATCCAAGGCGCCTCGCCGACAACGAAGAGGTTGTGTCTCGAGAGCTGGCTCTAGCAATTGACTACCGAAAGTTGCTCTTAGCAGGTCATTGATCAGACTCTATAGCCAGATTATTGGCTTCTTGCCTGCTTAGCGATTTTTGACTAAGAGCCAACACCGGAAAAACTGCGGCGCCGTGCCTCACTCTGCAGCAGATTACAAAAATCCGTACAAACTTGAGGCTGTGGGCAGCTTAAATACTCCAAATAAGTGCAGATTCGGCTAGGGATAAACGAATATGATCATTTCACCACTCGCAAGAGTGCGGCTTCTGCTTAATTTTGCCCCCAGATCGATAAAGCACTGCAATGAACGATAAACTACGAATTCTTCAGCGCCAACCACGCAGGATCTCAATAACATTAAGCCACAATGTACATGAGGCTTTAATAAAAAGATCAGACGAAGAAGGCCGCTCTGTTTCCAACCTTTGTGCATTCCTGCTTGAAGATGCTTTAAAGGATCAGAGAGATCTGATAGGCATACACGGCCGAGATAATATAGTGGATGGGTTGGCCGGTAAAAAGTTGATGCTTAACGGTGATTCCGTGTCTAACGGATTTTCTCGACGACCGTAGAGCATGCGGCAATTCCATGCCAAGCAGCATATGCAAAGTACAGGGCTGGCTCGATTGCCCTCCTTAGCTTATTAGGCGCTCGCCGCTATACAGCCTGAATATGTTGCTTTGTCTTACCAACTGATTTTGCAATATCGACAAAGCCATTCGCTTTTCAATACAAAACAGGTGGCTATCACTTCTTGCTCATCAGGAGAAGGCAATCTCAGGCATTACTGAATCTATCATTGTCTTGAATAAACCTAATCGTAGATTGTTTAATCCCTCAATATCCATAGGCAGAAGAGCGATAGCCCCTGGTCGGATCAAATTGTTCCACGGCTCGCATAAGACTCAAATGACCTGCCCGAACAAGATCAATCCTGCCAACTTAGTTACCCCTAATCCGAAATCTATATTGCTTGACAGCACTAACAATGAGCCTAAGATTACCATTCATTATCCGGACGAAAGCACGGCGTCCCCTTCGCCGTTTGATGCTCGCGATGTTGTCAAAGTCTCGCCATTTTCTATTCATTCGCCCAAGCTCAACCTCTTCTTCTTCAGGCAGCAGCGGAATGCCACCATTCGCCTGTTGATAATCACTTAAGCAATCAGCCATGGAGACCAGAGAAGCAACTGCGGCCATACTCCTCCAGAAGAATCAACTTTAAAATTAAATCAGCACATATGCTTACTTAATGCCGCGCTGCGCAGCCGCCTACAGCATTAAATTGACAAGCAGATGCGGGTATTTTTAACATAGTCCTCACGGCAATGCGACCATTCAAGCACTTCAATTCTAGCAGAAAAATATAGTGATAAAAATCCACTAAAAATTATCATCGGGCGAATCAGGCGAGGATTAAAAGCCAGAAACCATCGTGGGTTCTGGCCGACAGGTAGTCAGCTGGGCATGGCCGCCACCATGGGGGCCTGATCCATACCGATCAAGGCAGCCACTACATGCCGACGACATACCGGCAATTGCTGGAGGACCACAAAATCAGCCGGAGCATGTCGGCCAAGGGATGCTGCTGGGATAACACGGTGGTGGAAATATCACAAGCAGCAGTTCATCCCTGCCCGCACACTCTCCACACGTGGCCCTGATCACTGTCCAACCAATCGGGGAAACCCCACCCCGTAAGGCTCAAGGGTTGGATTGGCCACTACTTTACGCCAGAATTACCAGCCTCAAAGGCTCCTTAAAGCCTCTTCTTTAATGGATGAAAACGACGCAATAGCTGCGCGCAGGAATGCTCATCACTTACCAGAATGAACATCAATTTGCGTCGACTTAGACTAAAGCAGGGGGTGGCCGTCCAGCAAACCCATAATAACTCAGGCAACAACCAATGTCGCCAATTAATTATAAACTTTTAGCTCTTGCCATTGCCATCGATCAACCAGGGCCCTCACGCAGCTCAGAACATTGAGGATTCAGTTTCACCTAGGGGCGCTTGACCTAGGGGCGCTTGACCTAGGGGCGCTTGACCTAGGGGCGCTTGAACTGGGGCGCTTGTTATGACTACAAGCATCAAGAAGATGTTTCTGACCCTGAATGCAGGCCCAGATCAAGAATGGGTCGCCTGAGATTCGAACTCAGGACCAATCGGTTAAAAGCCGAGTGCTCTACCGCTGAGCTAGCGACCCGCGCCCTTGGGCACTTATGAAACGTATCACCCAGGGGCGACCTCCTCCAAGGGGGCCCAGGCAACCGTGAGAATGGCCTAACAGCTGGCCACAGCGGATGAGCGTCTTTCCCTGGCCCAAACCCCAGATCCACGCCGAGGCCTGGGTGGCCGAAACGGCCGTGGTAATCGGCGATGTGCAGCTAGCGGCAGGAGCAAGTCTTTGGCCCACTGCCGTCGCCCGTGGCGACGTCTCTTCGATCGTGGTGGGTGAGGGCAGCAATGTGCAAGACGGGGCAGTGCTGCATGGCGACCCCGACCAGCCTGTAACCATCGGCTCCGATGTGACCATCGGCCATCGGGCTGTGGTGCATGGCGCCACCCTTAGAGACGGCTGCCTGATCGGCATCGGAGCCATCGTGCTCAATGGCGTCACCGTGGGAGAGGAGGCCCTGGTGGCCGCCGGATCGGTGGTGACTCGCGACGTACCAGCTGGAGTCCTGGTCATGGGATCCCCGGCCCAGGTGAAGCGAGAGCTCACGGCTGAGGCCCGGGCCGAGCAGCGCCAGCACGCCCGCCGCTACCGCCAACTCGCCGGTGCCCATGCCCATGCCCATGCCCAGTCCCATGTCCAGGCGAACGGATGACGACAGATCCGGGGCTGGACAGGCGAATCCTGAGGTTCAGTCCGTAAGATCATCAGATCTTGTTTGGCTTCCCATGGACGGTCGGCTGATTTTGGTGGTTGCTCCGATCCTGCTCGCCGCGAGCTGGGCCGTCTTCCATATCGGTCGTGCCGCCGTAGGACAGCTGCAATTGCTGCTCAAGCGCGCCCGCGCCTGAGCATTTGAGCTCCGAGCTGCTCGTTATCGGTGCTGGCCTGGCGGGTACGGAAGCCGCCTGGCAGATCGCCCAAGCTGGCCTGGCGGTGCGCTTGGTGGAAATGCGGCCGGTGCGCCGCAGCCCAGCCCACCACAGCTCTGAATTCGGCGAGCTTGTATGCAGCAACAGCTTCGGCGCCCTAAGTAGCGATCGGGCCGCAGGCCTACTTCAAGAGGAATTGCGGCGCCTGGGTTCGATGGTGATTCGCACCGCCGACTCCCACGCCGTGCCTGCAGGCGGCGCCCTAGCCGTAGATCGGGGCCGCTACAGCGCCGCCCTCACCGCCGCCCTGGAGCAGCACCCATTGGTGACGGTGGAGCGGCGGGAGCACACCGAGCTGCCCGGCCCCGGTGAGATCGCCGTGCTGGCCACCGGCCCGCTCACTAGCGAACCCCTGGCGGAGCAGCTGCGGGAATTCACGGGCCGGGCCGACTGCCACTTCTTCGATGCGGCCAGCCCGATCGTCGAAGGCGAGAGCATCGACCTGAGCGTGGCCTTTCGCGCTTCCCGCTACGACAAGGGCGACGCCGACTACATCAACTGCCCGATGGACCGGGAGCAATTTCTTGCTTTTCGGCAGGAGCTGCTAAGCGCCGAGCAGGCCGAGCTGAAGGACTTTGAAAAGGAGAGTGCTCACTTCTTCGAGGGCTGTCTCCCCATCGAGGAGCTAGCCCGCCGCGGCGAAGACACGATGCGCTACGGCCCCCTCAAGCCAATTGGCCTCTGGGATCCCCGCTGGGGCGATCTCAATGATCGCGATGTGCGCCGCGCCAAGCGGGCCTACGCGGTGGTGCAGCTGCGCCAGGAAGATAAGGACGGCCGCCTTTGGAACCTAGTTGGCTTCCAGACCAACCTGAAATGGGGCGAGCAGAAACGGGTACTGCGGCTGATCCCGGGCCTGGAGAACGCCGAGTTTGTGCGCTTCGGTGTGATGCACCGCAACACCTTCCTGGAATCGCCCCAGCTGCTCGATGCCACCCTGCAGTTCCGCCAGCGCCCCAGCCTGCTGGCGGCGGGCCAGATCACCGGCACCGAGGGCTACGCAGCCGCGGTAGCTGGTGGCTGGCTGGCCGGCACCAACGCCGCCCGGCTGGCCTTGGGACTGGAACCCCTGAGCCTGCCCAAAACCACGATGCTGGGCGCCCTCACCCACTTCATCGCCGAAGCTCCCAGCAAGAAGTTCCAGCCCATGCCGCCCAACTTCGGCTTGCTGCCCGAGCTACCCGAACGCGTCCGCGAGAAACGGGCCCGCTACGGCGCCTACCGCGACCGGTCCCTAGCGGATCTTGAGCCTTTCACTCCGCCCCTACAACTGCACGACGACAGCGCCGCTGCCTAGGGTCGCTTCAGCATCTCCAGCCCAACGTTGACCAGCAACCCTGCCCCCATCTGGGATGTGATCGTGATCGGTGCCGGCATCGGCGGCCTGGTCACCGCTTCCCAGCTGGCTGCCAAGGGGGCGAAAGTGCTGGTGCTGGAGCGATACCTCATCCCAGGAGGTTCCGGCGGCAGTTTCAGGCGTGATGGCTACACATTCGACGTGGGCGCCTCAATGATCTTCGGCTTCGGCGAGCAGGGGCACACCAACCTGCTCACCCGGGCCCTGGCCGATGTGGGCCAGCACTGCGACACCATCCCCGATCCAGCCCAGCTCGAATACCACCTGCCCGGCGGGCTCAACGTTGCTGTGGACAGGGATTACGAGCACTTTCTAAGTGATCTCAGTGCCCTGTTTCCCCACGAGGCCAAGGGCATCCGCGCCTTCTACGACGCCTGCTGGCAGGTGTTCCGCTGCCTCGATGCGATGCCGCTGCTGTCGCTGGAGGATCCGGCCTACCTGGCCAAGGTGTTCTTCAAAGCCCCCCTTGCCTGCCTGGGCCTGGCCCGCTGGCTGCCAGTGAACGTGGGCGACGTGGCGCGGCAGCACATCAGCGATCCGGCCCTGCTCAAATTCATTGACATGGAGTGTTTCTGCTGGAGCGTGATGCCCGCCGATCTCACCCCAATGATCAATGCGGGCATGGTGTTCTCCGATCGTCATGCCGGCGGCATCAATTACCCCAAAGGGGGCGTTGGTGTGATCGCAGAAAAGTTGGTAGCGGGATTGGAGAACCATGGCGGCGCGATTCGCTACAAGGCGCGTGTGGCCAAGGTGCTGCTGGAGAACAACACTGCGGTGGGGGTGAAGCTGGCAAGTGGTGAAGAGCTGCGGGCCCGCCGCGTGGTGAGCAACGCCACCCGCTGGGACACCTTTGGCGCTCTGGTAGATGCCGCCCACACCCCCAAGGCCGAAACCACCTGGCGGCGCCGCTACAAGCCCTCCCCCTCCTTTCTCTCCCTGCACCTGGGCATCGATGCCCAGATCGTGCCCAAGGGGTACCACTGCCACCACCTGCTACTGGAGAGCTGGGAGGAGATGGAGGCCGAGCAGGGGGTGGTGTTCGTATCGATGCCGACCCTGCTGGATCCGGAGCTGGCCCCGGCAGAGCGCCACATCGTGCATGCCTTCACCCCCAGCTCCATGGAGCACTGGCAGGGGCTCACGCCAGCGGCCTATCGAGCTAAAAAACAGGCGGATGCCGACCGGCTGATCGGCCGGCTCGAGGCGATCCTGCCCGGCCTGAAGGGCGCTATCCGTCACCGCGAAGTCGGCACGCCGCGCAGCCACCGGCGCTTCCTGGGCCGCATGGGCGGCAGCTACGGCCCAATCCCAGCCCTGCGCCTGCCGGGGCTGCTGCCGATGCCCTTCAACCGCACCGGCCTCGCCGGCTTGTATGCGGTGGGGGATTCCTGTTTCCCAGGCCAGGGCCTCAATGCGGTGGCCTTCAGTGGCTTTGCCTGCGCCCACCGCATCGGCGCCGATCTGGGGCTTAATCCCTGGAGCCTGCCTGACTAAGGTGACTCGAGAGGGCACTGAGGCGGCCCAGTGACGGTCGGCACAACCAACGAGCTCTCTCAGCCTTATGCGGGGGCAAGGCTCCAGTCCCCGCGAATTCTTTTGCGCTCATGGGCCAAAGAAGAGCGCATCAGCTGGATCAAGCGTGGCCATTCACGGTCGGCCCTGATCCTGTTTTTGATAGTCATCCTGGTTGGGATTGAAGCGGTCCGGAGGATTCAGCTGGCCAAGGGCCGAAGCGTCACCAACCAGACGATCGCCCTGGAAAAACTCGAAGCCGAATTCCGGGACGCCCAGCGAATTGCGAGCGACTGGGGCTGGTGGGATGACAGCTATGCCTTCATTGAGGGCAAGAACCCCTCCTTCCCCTCCCAAAACCTGGCCACCAGCAGCCTCTTTGATCAAGGGGCCGCCATGGCGATCTACGACGCCCAAGCCCAACGCCGGGCCCTTCAGGTGGGCCTGAGCAGCCCGAGCCGGCCCCCTGATCAACGGCTGGTGCGCTGCCTGGACTCCACCGCCCGCACCCGCCGCCAACTGGACCTCGCCGGCATCCGGGTGATCTGCTCAGACGAGACCAACAACCTCTACGTCGGCTTCGCCACCACGATCGGCACCAGCGACAACAGCCGTTCCACAACAGCGACCCTCATTTTCCTCAACCCGCTGGTCGAACCCCAGTTCGGCACCCACTTGAAGGAGGAGCTCAACCGCATCCAGGCTCAGCTGCAGCCCATCCCCCCAGCTGGAGTCATCGCCACGGGGGAGCCCTTGGCTGCGCTTAAACCCAAGACCTTCGGCGAAGACGGGCGACTGATGGGCGTCAAACCCGCCAATAGCCAGGCAGAGCAGCGCACGGAACTAAACCATCTGCTGCTGCTGCTAACCGGCGGGGGACTGATCGCCCTGGCCCTGCGCTTCAGCTGGAAACTGGCCGAGCGCCGGCAGAGATTGCTGCTGCGCAAGAAGGAACGCTGGGCCACCCAACGCATCCGCCGAAGTCACCGTGCACTGATTGAAATCCTTGATTTCAAAGCCCCCCAGTCGCTCCCTTCAGCAGATCACAGCTCTACCAGCCCACCCCATAGCAGCAACTTCATCTTCAGAGGGATGCTGCAGGAGGAACGGCGACACCCTGCCTCGCCACGCGCCAGCCAACCGATCGATGGGTCGACCACAACCGGCAGCGAACCCGCTGGTCGCCAACGAGTAGACATCCATTTGATTGCCAATCGGTTTGAACAGATTCTGGGCACCGCCCGCGATCTGGCCATGCACGATGCACTCACGGGCCTGGCCAACCGCCGCTATTGCATCGAACATCTTGAAAGAGAAATCGATCGCCTTAAGGAAGAGCAGACACTTCTTGTCCTGCTGTTTATCGATCTCGACAAATTCAAAAGCATTAACGATACCTATGGCCATCGCATCGGTGATCAAGCCCTGCGCAAGGCAGCCAACCAACTCAAGGCCCTCTGCCGCCAGGGGGATTTCCTGGCGCGCTACGGCGGCGACGAATTCATTCTGATTCTGAATCCGGGAGACTCTCAAAACGCCAGCGATGAAGACGATCTAGCCCTCCATGCCAAACAGGTAGCCCACCGGATCCTTGATTCCTTTGAGAAAAGTCAAGTTGACTCCGCGTCGCCTTACCGACTTAGCCTGAGCATTGGGATCACGATCAGCGATCCACACCACTTCTGCAGTGAAGACATCATCCGAAAAGCAGACCTGGCAATGTACAAGGCGAAGGCATCCCAGGGGGAACATATTCACCTGTTCACAGCAGAAAATGAGTCCAATCCGCTCAGTGACTATCGCCTATTTACTGCGCTCCAACAGGCTTGCGAAGCATCGCTTGAGCCATCGCAGCCCGACTCCTTCCGGGTTTTATTTCAACCGATCGTCAACGCCGCAGGCGAAGTCCTAGCCGTTGAGGCTCTCGCCCGCTGGGATCACCCAGACCTGGGGGAAGTTCCCCCAACTCTATTTATCCCGGTAGCGGAACACTACCGAATCATGGGTCGCGTTGGCTGGCAGCTCATCGAAGCCACGTTGAAGACCTTCAAGCAGCTGATCCAGGCTCTAAAGGTAACCCCCAACCAGCTCAACCTAGCGATCAATATCAGCCCGTCCCAACTCACTGACGCATCTTTTTCAGGCCAATTAATCGATGCCATTGCAGCCCAAGGAATCTCTTGCAACAGCATCAATCTTGAAATCACCGAAACCGCGATCTTCAACTCCACTGCAGCAGTTAAAACTAATCTGCGCCAGTGTCGAGAAGCGGGAATGCGGATTTCCCTCGATGACTTTGGAACGGGCTTCTCCTCCATGGGCCTGCTGCTATCGCTGAAGCCTGACGAACTGAAGATCGATCGCAGTTTTGTAATCGGAGTTCTCAACGATTCCTATGCGGAACAAATCGTGGAACTGCTCCCCAGGCTCACGAACTCCATATCGATGACCCTCGTCGCTGAAGGGGTAGATACGGAGGAGAGCTTTCAGCGGCTGCAACAGATGGGGGTGGCCCGATTCCAGGGCTATCTATTCTCTGAGCCCCTAAACATCGCCGCCCTGGTTGAGCTTGTGGGTGGAAAGCGACTCACAATCCCACTTCCCGCTGCATAGCCTGGGCCAAATAGCCCTAATGCAAGGAATGCCCGGCTCCCCTACCCCCAGCTCCGCCGAGCTGGCCACTTACCTCGAGCAACGCGGCGAGCTCAGCAAGCCCTGGATGCTGCAGCTACTAAGGCTCACCAAGCTCAAGGAGGCCAAGGACAGCATGGACCCGGATGCATACATGGCCAGCCTGCAGGAGGCCCACGCCGATCTGATGCGACTTGGCGAATTCTGGAAAGGCCGCGAGCAGGAGGTTTTCAACGGTCGCTACCAGCCAGAGACCCTGATCGAACCCCTACCCGGCTCCCCCGAAGATCGATGACCGGCGCCTTGGCCGTCAGCAGCGACCGCTACCCAATGGCGCCGCTGATCCGCTTCACCCTGATCGCTCTCTACTTGGCAATGGTGGCGCCCCTGCCCCTACTGGCACCAGCAGAGCTCAAATTGCTGCTGTGGCTGGCTCTACCCCTTGGGCTGGGCTTGGTAGTGGCAGCCACCAGTGAAGCCGTTGAGCTAGACGCCGATGGCATTCGGGTTGGCCATCCCAGCTGGTGTGCCTGGCTGCTGCGCCGCGGCTGGAGCCTGTCTTGGAAATCCATCAGCGGGCTCACACCGGTAGCCACAAGCCAGGGGGGCCGGGTCTTTTACGTGAGGGGAGAAGACGGATCGGCATACCTGCTGCCGCAACGGGTCGCAGCCTTCGAGCAGTTTCTGGGCCGCTTCAGCCAGGAAACGGGCATCAACACCAGCTCAATCGGCCGGATCAGCCCACCCTGGACCTACCAACTCCTAGCCGGCCTGAGTGCCGCCATGTTGCTTGGGGAGTTGGTTTGGGCTCTAAACCAATGAGTTGATCTGCTGACGCACCGGCTCTTCCTCGGGAGCAGCTTCGGGCAGGGTTTCCAGGCTGAAGCGATAACCCTGCTGGCGCATCGTTTCGATGCCGCCTCCTTCACCCAAGCCAGCCTGCTCTAACTTGCGACGCAGGGTGAGCACTTGGGTATCAACCGAGCGGGGCCCGCCGCTGAAGGGAGGCCAGGCCATACGCAGTAGCTCCTGGCGACTGCGCACAACCCCAGGGGGCATTAGCAGGGCACAAAGCAGGGCAAATTCCCGTGGACTCAGCTCGACTGGCTGGTCGCGCAGAGTTACCTGGCGTAGCAATACGTGAACTTCAAGCGGGCCAACACAGACCCGTTCCTGCAGACCGGTGCCGCCACGGCGCAGCAGGGTGCGGCAGCGGGCGGCGAGTTCTTCCAGGCCAAAAGGTTTGCGCAGCACATCATCTGCACCCGCATCAAGCAGGCTCACCACGGGCTCCGAACCGGTGCGGGCCGTGAGCACCATCACGGAGCAGCGCAGCTGGGCCGCTAGGCGGAGGGCGGAACTCTCATCGAGTAGTTCTGCGCTGATCAGCAGATCGGGAGATTGGTCCTGGCACACGTCCAGAGCTTCACGAGCCGTAGCAACCGCCGCCGCAAGATGGCCGTCCTGCCGCAGGCGCTGGGCCAGCACCGTGCGCAGGGTCGCGTGGGGATCAACCACCAAAACCCGCTGGGGCTGGCTTCCGGCCTGATTGGCGGCCCCAGAGGCCGGCAGTGGCGGGTTAGAGGAGTTGATGGAGTCCACAACTGTGTTGAATTCACCTTAACGGCAGCCGCCAGGGGATCCGCGTATCAGTCGCTGCGTTTGTGTGGACACCACCAAACAATGCGGAGACCACCCAATCGCGGCTTCTGCCTCCAAGGGGCAAAATAGGTAAAGGTCCCACGACCCCATGACTTCGCTTCAACACCCAGACGCCATCCGCCATTTCCAGTCGCTCTGCGATGCCTGCCAGGAACTGGCCCATCGCTTCCACAGCCCTGCTGAATTGCGGCTCTACGCCGATGGCTACATCCACGCCCTACGCCGCACTGCGGTGCTTGATCCGATCTCCCAGCGGCGACTTGAGGAGCTCACCGACCGCTGGATTCGAGATCCTTCCAGCTTTGTGGGTCCCGATGGTGACCCGCGCAGCCTTTACGAAAGCGAGCGCTACTGACTCGCTGAATGGCTAGCTGCACCTTTCAGCTAGCCAGAGCCACTTCCAGCTTCTCGCGCAACTCACCGGAGTTGTACATCTCGATCAGGATGTCGGAGCCACCGATGAATTCCCCTTTCACATACACCTGGGGAATCGTGGGCCAGTCGGAAAATGACTTGATTCCATTACGGATCTCAGCATCCGAGAGCACGTCGAAGGTTTCAAATGGAACCCCAACGGAGTGCAGTATCTGCACCACGTTGTTGGAGAAACCGCACTGAGGCATCAGCTTGTTGCCCTTCATAAAAACGAATACCGGGCTGGTGGCCAGGAGTTCTTCGATGCGTTGGCGGGTAGTGGCGTCCATGGACTCAGGCGGGAGTGGATGTTTGCAGGGCTAGGGCGTGGATTGCCTCACTGGCCAATTCCTGGCGTAGGGCGCCATACACGAGCTGGTGCTGCCTGACCTTGGTCAGGCCGTCGAACGCTGCGGAGATCACCGTGACCTGCAGATGGTCGCCGCCACCGGTGAGGTCTTCAACCTCAACATGGGCATCGGGCATGGCCAAGGTGATTGCGGCCTTCACCTGGTCTGGATGCACCATTGAAGCGAAGAGGCAGCGAACAGGGGAAATCTAGTGGTCAGCTGCCAGGGGTTGCCGCGGCCCCTGATGTGTAGGGAGTGGCTGCGAAGCCAATCTCGACCAGGCTCTGGAAAGCCTTGCGACCCTCTGGGCTGGCCGGGGTCATCACCTTGACCACCTCGACCAGCAGGGGCACCGCCACCTCAGGCTGGTTCTGGCGACGGAACAAGGCCGCCAAGCGCAGGTTCGCCTGAGCCATGGTTTCCAAAGCTTCCCGCCCCTTTTGGTCCATTTCGCGGGGGATGCGGGCATCGAGTCCGCGGAAGGAGCCGCTCAGGTCGCGATAAAAGCCAAGCAGGCGGCGACAGGCATCGCGGGCCTGGTCGTAGAGCTTGCGGGCTTCGGCCAGATTGCCCTTAGCAACGGCGGCGTCACCGCGCACCAACAGGGCGCGCACACCCTCAAGATTGAACGGGCTGCCGGTGGACTCCAGGGCCTTCTGGGGCTCCTGCTGAGCTTGCACCTTGGCCGGAGCTAGGGGCGCAGCGAGGGCCATCAAGGCCAAAGCGGAGCCACAAATCAAGCGGGATGGCCTACGCACAACCAGCAAACGAATATGCAACAACTTTAGGGGGCCAGACCCAGGGCTCCCTGGGCCTGGCCTTCAACCACCGCCATGGCGGTGGCGAGGTGGCCGGTGAAAGCACTCGCAGCCTGCCTTCCCTGGCCCTCCAAGCTGAGAGGTCGGCCGAAACAGAGCACGGCCCCATCCCCGCGGCGGGGGGGGCGATGGCCATAGGCGATGCCTACGGGCACCACCGGTACCGCCACGCCCTGGCCGGCGGCCAGCATGGCCAGGCGGGCGAGGCCCTGGTGCAGCCGCAGGGGAATCTCTTCGCGCACGATGCGCCCCTCTGGAAAAACCACTAGCTGCTCACCGGCAGCCAGTAGGTCCACGGTGTAGCGCAGGCTGGCCAGGGAGGGGCGCCCCTGACTCACAGGAAAGCAGCCCAAGCGGTGCAAAAACCAGCCCTGCAGCCCACGCATCTCATCAACCGTGACCATGAAGCGGCAATCCCGCCCCGTAATGCGGCGGCCTGCGGCGTGGGTCAACAGCAGGGCATCCCAGCGGGCCCGGTGGGTCGGAGCTAGCAGCAGCGGCCCGCTGAGCGGCAGATTTTCGCTGCCAAGCACCTGGACGCTGCGGAAAAAAAAGCGGAGGCCAATGTCCTGGCTAGCCACCATGGCGAGCGGTGCCAGCCAGGGGCTGATGCCGTTGCAGAGCCCCTTTTCCCGGGAGGAGGGGGCCTGGGTGGACAACGCCGATGGGCCGGATTGAACCGCCAACAACCCGTTAAGTGCGACCAAGCTCAAAGCTAGGGGCTAGGCAATGGAGCTCGGCTCGAGCGCGGGCAGTTGAACTGGCGTCCTGAGCCGGCGCAGGTTGCGGTATCCATAGGATTTGGGCGGTATCACCGCCTGCCAACCACTCCCCAGCCATGGCCAGCCTCGGCGTCAACATCGACCACATTGCCAATGTGCGCCAGGCCCGCCGCGCGGTGGAGCCCGATCCGGTGAGCTATGCCCTGCTGGCCGAGCTGGGGGGGGCTGACGGCATCACCGTGCACCTACGGGAAGACCGGCGCCACATTCAGGACCGGGATGTGGAGCTGCTGCGTCAAACCGTGCGCAGCCGGCTCAATCTGGAGATGGCCGCCACAGCTGAGATGGAGGCAATCGCCCTGCACATCCGGCCCGACATGGTGACCCTGGTGCCGGAGAAGCGTCAGGAGGTAACCACCGAAGGCGGCCTCGATGTGGCGGGCCAGCAGCCAGCTCTCAGCGCTCTGGTGGGTGCGCTGCAAGATGCCGGCATTGGCGTGAGCCTGTTTGTGGACGCCGAGGCGAGCCAACTGGAGGCCTGCCGCGCCACCGGCGCCCGCTGGGTGGAGCTGCACACCGGCGCCTACGCCGAAGCAAGCTGGAGTTTGCAGCCCGCCGAGCTGGCCCGGCTCACGGAGGGGAGCTTCATCGCCCGCAGCCTCGGGCTGCGGGTAAATGCCGGCCATGGCCTCACCTACCAAAACGTGGAGCCCATCGCCGCCATCGAAGGCATGGAGGAGCTCAACATCGGCCACACAATCGTGGCCCGGGCCCTGGCGGTGGGACTGGAAGAAGCTGTTCGGCAGATGAAGGCGCTGATACAGAATCCGCGCCGCGACCCCCTGTTCGGCAGCCGCCAGCTATGAGCACCTATCACTTCATCGCCGCCAGCGAAGCGTTCCTCACCGTCGAGGAGCCCCTTGAGGAGGTGCTGCGCGAAAGGGTGCGCCACTACGGAGAACAGGGCAAGGAAATCGACTTCTGGCTGGTGAAACGGCCGGCCTTTCTCGATGCACCCCAACTCGAACCGATCGGCAGCGCCGTGCCGAGGCCGGCGGCGGCGGTGGTGTCCACCGATGAGAAATTCATCACCTTTCTGAAGCTTCGCCTGGAATTCGTGGCCACGGGCCGCTTTGAGGCTCCCAGCACCTCAATCCCCGACGCCCTCGCCAGCGCGTCCTAAAACAGCCCCAAGAAGCGTTTGCGCGGCCCGTCATCGGAGGCTCCCTGACCGCCATCCTGCTGGTAGCGAGGCTTGTTATCGCCAATCGTGAGTAGGGCCTCCTTGTTTTTCCACCACACCCAGTCGCGGATTGGTGGGGTGTTCGCCAGTTGCTGGCGGCTGAGCCCTAGGCCGAGCTTGGCGGAGGCATCGAGCAGAACGTCGAGCATCTCCTCACCGTTGCCGCAGCGGGCCAAGGCCTCATTGGTGCGCTTAGCGCCATTTAGGGCTTTTACCAGGGCGTTTACCCGCTGGACCACCGACAACGACGCTGGATTCATCTGACTGTCACTGGGTGGGGCGACCGTACCAGCGCTGGCCGGTCGACATGAATGGCTGGGGGGCTGACAAGTGGCCGCCAGGCAGGCAAGACTGGAACTAACGCGATGGACTGATGACGTCCCCTTCACGTTCCTGCCACCACTGGGTGATCGGGGACGTCCACGGCTGTGCCGACGCGCTTGAGCTGCTGGTAGCTCGCCTACCTGCAGGAGACAAGCTCGTGCTTTGCGGTGATGTGATCAACCGCGGCCCCGAGATCCGCCGCACCATGGAGCTGGCCTGGGGCTTGGTGAGCTCCGGCCGGGCCATCTGGCTGATGGGAAATCACGAAGCCGACCTAGTGGCCGCCCTGCGGCAAGGCGACTGGACCGCTCAAAGGGCCTTGGCCGGCTGCGACACCTATCGCCAGCTCGGTGATAGCCACTGCCGCCTCTGGCAGGAGCGGCTGGAGCAGCTGCCCCTCACCTACGCCGGCAAAGGCTGGATAGCCACCCACGCTGGCTTCAATCCCGACACCTGGGAACCCGACCTCAGCATCCGCATGCCCTTCTGGCAGGCCTACGACGGTCGCTTCGGTGAGGTAGTGATAGGCCACACCCCCGGGCCCCAAGTGCGTCGCCTCGGCCAGATCGTGATGGTGGATACGGGCGCCTGCTACGGCGGCGAGCTTTCGGCCTACTGCCCCGAAACCGGAGCTATTCACGCCGTTTACGGCTTGCAAGAGCGCCGGCTCTCCTCCTTCAGCCAGGAGCTGGCAGGCTGCCTGCCATGACGACCCACAGCTGAGCATCTTTTGTGCTCACAGTTTTCCGGGGCAACCGGGCCGAACACCTAGCCGAACTCCTGGCCGCCCAGTTGCTGCTCACGCCTCCCGGGCCGCTCGAGACGGTGCAGGTGGTGGTGAATACCTGGCCCACCAGCCGCTGGCTTGGTGAACAGCTGGCCGTGGGACTCGGCGGCATCGCCGCCAACATCCGCTACCCATTTCCTGGCAGCCAGCTGCGCCAGATCGTTAATGGAGTGCTGGGCCAAAACGGCGCTGACCAAGATCCCTGGCGTGCCAGCCAGCTGGTGTGGCCCGTGCTGGAGCTGCTCCCCCAGCTGGTGGAGCAGCCAGAAGCTGCCTCGCTTAAGCACTGGCTAGGCCGCTACCCGCAGCACGGCAGCAACCTTGAGCTGGCCCAATGGCAGCTGGGCCGCAGCATCGCCGACGCCCTCGACGACCTAGCCCTGTATCGCCCTGAGCTGCTGGCAGCCTGGTGGTGTGGGGAGGACGGCCCACCCCTGCCGCCGGAGCAGGAGTGGCAGCGGCTGCTGGTGGGGCGGCTACGGGAGCGCCTGGGGGTGAAGCCCTTCGGCCTGCAGGTGCTGGAGGCCATAGCCCAGCTGCAGATCAAGGCACCGCCTGCCGGCAGCCTGCCCGATCCCCTGCGCCTATTTGGGCTCAGCAGCCTGGCGCCGATCCAGGTGCAGCTGCTGCAGGCCCTGAGCGTGCACACAAATGTGGACCTCTACCTGCTAACCCCCTGCCGCGACCTTTGGCAGCGCTGCACCAGCCGCCGCCAACTGCTCAGCGATGCGATCGCGCTGCAGCAGCCCCTTGATGGTGACTGGCTACTGCAGGCCCCTGGCCTGGAGGCCCGCTTCGGCCGACTCGGCGGCGAGTTTCAGCAGTTGCTCGAAGGCAGCGGCGAGAGCCTCCAGGGCCAGTGGCAGGAAAAGGATTTGTTTGTGGCCCCGGCCAGCAGCCATCGGGGCCAGGGGCCAGCGCCCCTGCTGCATCAGCTGCAGCAACAACTGGCGGATCCGGCTGCCCAACCCCTGCTGCAGCGGGCACCGGCAGACAGCTCCCTGGAGTTCCACCGCTGTCCCGGCCCCCTGCGCCAGGTGCAGGTCGTGCGGGACCGCATCCTGCAGCTGCTGGCCGCCGATCCCACGCTCCAGCCCCGCGATGTACTGGTGATGACGCCTCAGGTGGATGGCCTAGCGCCTTTGGTGGCGGCCGTATTTGGCGATCAAGAGGCCACTGGGGTGGCCCTCAATTGGCGCCTCACCGACCGCAGCCAGCAGAGCGAAGCCAGCCTCAGCCGCAGCTTGCTGGAGCTGCTGCGGCTGGCGGGGGAACGGCTCACCGCCTCCGCCCTGGAAACCCTGCTGGAGAGTCCGGCGCTGCAGGGGCATTTCCAGCTCAGTGGTGTCGAGATGGCGGCCCTGCATCCCCTGCTGCAGCAGGGGGGCTTCCACTGGGGCCTCGATGCAGAGGAGCGCGGCGGCCTGGGCAGCGGCAGCCTCAGCTGGGTGATCGATCGGCTGCTACTAGGCCTGGTGCTGCCCTGCGACCCCGGCCTGGCCCCGGCCGCCACCGCCCCCCTGGCCAGTGGCGAGAGCATCGAACTGTTGGGCCGCTGGCTACACCTACTCACCCGGCTGCGCCACTGGCTGGTGGAGCTGCGGCGACCCCGCTGTTGCCTGGCCTGGAACACCTGCCTTCGGGCCCTGCTTAGCGACCTATTCGGCGACGGCGACCAGGCTGGCGGGAGTGGCCAGGACTGGGAGCTGCCCCTGGTGCTAACCGCCATTGACGACTGGCAGCAGGCCGCCTCCGGCTGCAACCTGGAGCTGGCCGCACCCGTGGTGGCTGCCGTGCTCGATGAGCGCCTGGCTGCGGATTCGGGCCGGTTTGGCCACCGCAGCGGCGCCCTCACCATCAGCGCCCTCGAGCCGATGCGGGCGATTCCCCACCGAGTGATCGTGCTGATGGGCCTGGATGCAAACGCCTATCCCCGTCAGAGCAAGCGGCCCGGCTTCCACCTGCTGGAGCAGCAGCGCCACCTCGGCGATCCCAACCCGGCCGACCAGGACCGCTACGTGCTGCTGGAGGCTCTGCTCTCAGCCCGCGACCATCTGCTGGTGACCTGGAACAGCCGCGACCCCCGCAGCGGCGAAGAGCTGCCACCGGCCACACCGGTACGCCAGTGGCTCGAGTGGCTGCAGGGGCAGCTGCCTTGTGGCGGTAGCGAACTGGTGATTAGTCACCCTGCCAACCCCCTCGACCGGGCCAATTTCCAAGCCAGCGGCGAGCGGCCGCCCGGCAGCTGCGACGAGCGTCTGCTGAAGGCCCGTGAGCTGCTCGATCAACCACGCCAGCAGAGCGGAGCACCGCAACCGCCCCGGCCCCTGGCGGCCAGCGAACCCCCTAGCGCTCCTCCGGCCCAGCCCAGCGATACCTATGGGGATCTGCGCGACTGGCTGCTTGCCCCCCAGGCCAGCTGGCTGACTGAATTGGGGCTAAGGCCGCGGGAATGGGCCGACAGCCTCGACGACCTCGAGCCCCTCAGCCTCGATGAGCGCGGGCGGGCGCTGCTGCTGCGCCAGGCCCTCGAAAGCCCCAGCGAAGCAGCCCTCGATGAGCCCGCCGGCTGGCTGGCTCGCCACCGCGGCCAGGGCGTGCTGCCTCCCCATGCGGCAGGCGAACTGGAGGCCGGCGGGCTCAGCCAGCGCTGGCGCAGCCTGCACGCCAGCCTCGAGGCCCTGGGCCCCGAGCGTCGCCAGCTGGCCCTCTGGCAAAACTGCCAGCAGGAGCTGCAGTGGCGGGGGAGCTCGGTGCTGGTGCTGCACACCGCCCGGCCGCGCAACCGCCACCGAATGGAGCTGTGGCTGGCGCTGCTGCTGGCCGCCGCCGCCGACCAAGGGCCGCTGGATGGGGTGCTGGTGGCCCGGGGTGCCAAGGACTTCGGCGTGCAGTTGCGGCTGCAGGCGCCGCAGGTGGATAGCGCCCGGGCCGAACTACTGCGGCTGCTGGAGTTGCGCCAGCAATGGCGCCAGGGCTGCTGGCCGGTGCCACCGGAAACCGGCTGGGCCCTGCTCGATAAGGGTGAAGCACGGGCCATCGAAACCTGGGAGGGCGGTTTTCAGAGACGCGGCGAGCGGCTTGATCCGGAGCAGGCCCTCTGCTTCGGATCTGAACTCAGCGGCGCCGCCCTGCTGGCCAGCGGTGAGCTAGCCGCCCGGGCTGAGGAGCTGCTTGGTCCCCTGCGGGAGCGGTTGATATGAACCTGTCTGCCGGCAGCGAGCAGGCTTTGGCATCTGAACAAGCCCTGCCACTCCCACTGCCACTGCCACAACCATTTGAGGCCAATGCCTTTCCCCTGGATCCCGGGCTGCGGCTGCTGGAGGCCAGCGCCGGCACCGGCAAAACCTTCGCCCTGGCCCAGTTGGTGTTGCGCTATGTGGCCGAGGCCGAGCTAGGGCTGCGCCAGCTGCTGGTGGTGACTTTCACCGAGGCCGCCGCCGCCGAACTGCGCGATCGCATCGGCCAGCGCCTGCAGCGGGCCCTGGCCGGGCTGGAAAATCCAGATCTGGAGCCGCCCGATCCCACCCTGGCCGCCTGGCTGGAGCAGCAACGACCGCGGGCCGAAAAGTTGCGGGCCCGGCTGCTGCTGGCCCTAGAGGAACTAGACGCCGCCGACATCACCACCATCCACGGTTTCTGCCGCCGCACCCTGCAGCGCCACGCCCTGGAAGCGGGCCTGCCACCGGAGCTGCAGCTCGAAACCGACAAGGGCACCCTGGTGCGCCAGGTGGCACACGACTACTGGCAACAGCAGGTGCTGCCCCTGCCAAGCCACCTGCTGGCCGGGCTGCAGCAACAGGTTCGCGGCCCCGAAACCCTCGAGGGCCTGCTGCGCCAGCTCGATGGCGATCCAGCCCTAGGCCTGGATTCCCTGCCGGCAACGCTGCGGGCCGACGCCCCCTTGGCACCCCAGCTCGAGGCCCTGTGGAGCGAGGCGTGGCACAACTTCCAGCAGCTCTGGGCAAGCCACGGCCAAGCCCTGGAGGCCGGCTTTTGCGCCGCCGCCAGCCAATGGCGCGGCCAGGGCTTCAAAACCACCAGCCCCTACGTTCCCAAACCCACCAAGGACCGCTGCGCTCTGGTGCGGGGCTGGATCGCTGCCCAGCCCATTGGCGGCGACTACGGCGCCACGGCAGGCAGCCAGGGCGGCGGCCAGGGCCTGCTGCGCGATTACTTCCACCCCGGCGCCTTTCTCAAGGTTGCCCGCAGCCTCGAACCTGGTGATGGGGAAGGCCCCGGCCCCTCCCTGCCCGAACGCCCCCTGCAGGAGGCGATCGCCCAGGTTTTGGATGGACCGGCCGAAGCCCTAGTGCTGCACGCCTGCCACTGGGGCCGGGCCGAACTGGGCCGGCGGCGGCGCCAGAGCGGAAGGCTGGGTTTCGCCCAACTGCTGGAGGGTCTTGATCCAGGCGAGCAAGCCAGTACCCCCCTACTAGAGGCGGTGGGAGCCCGCTATGCCGTTGCCCTGATCGATGAATTCCAGGACACCGATCCGATCCAGTGGCGCATCCTGTCGCGGGCCTTCCAACCTGAGCGGCACCGACTGGTGATGGTGGGTGATCCCAAGCAGGCGATCTATCGCTTCCGCGGCGGCGACCTGCGTACTTATCTGCGGGCCCGTCAGGCCGCCGCCAGCTTCGGCGGCATCAGCAGCCTCCGCGACAACTACCGCTCCAGCGAGGCCCTGGTCGCCGGCCTCAACGGCCTGATGGGGCCGGGGCTGCGCCGAAGCGACCTGGCCGTACCGGCGGTGCGGCCCCAGGCGACCGACACCAAACTGCTCCTACCCGCCGGCCAGAGCCCCCTGCAGCTGCTCTGGCTCGGCGGCAGCCGCCTGGCTGGTGAGAAACCACCCAGCCGCAGCGCCCTGGAGCGGCAACTTCCCGACCAGATCGCCTGCTTCAGCGCCGAATTGCTCAACCAGGGGCTGATGCAACAGCGGGGCGAGCAGCGCCAACCCCTAGGACCCAACGACCTATGCGTGCTGGTGGGCACGCACCGTCAGGCTGAAGCTCAGCGCGCCGCCCTCGATCGCTGCGGCATAGCCAGCAAGCTGGTGAGCCAGGGGGATGTGTTTGAAAGCGCCGGCGCCTCCGCATTGCAACGGCTGCTCGATGCCCTGGCCGAACCAGGCCGGACCCAGCGTCTGCGGCTACTGGCCGCCTCACCTCTGCTGGGCTGGAGCGCGGAGCAAATCGCCTCCGCCAGCCCCGAAGCCTGGGGCAACCTGGCTGCGCGCCTAGCCCAGCTGGCCGTTGAACTTCCCCGCCGCGGCCTGCTTGGGGTGCTGGCGAGCCTGCTGGAGCAAAAGGGGCTGGCCCAGCTATCCCTCGGCGGCAGGCTGCTGGCGGATTTGCAGCAGTGCGGTGAATTGGTGGCCGTGCGGCTCCATGCCGACCAACTGGGTCCCGCAGCCGCAGCCGACTGGCTGCGGCGTCTGCGTCTCGATCCCGACCGGGACATCCCCGACGCCCACCAGCCCCACAGCGACGTGGTGGATGAGGCCGTATCGGTGCTGACGGTGCACCGCAGCAAGGGCCTGGAATATCCAGTGGTGATCTGTCCCTACCTTTGGCAGGCCGGCGCTGAGAGCCGCAGCGGCCAGTCCATCGGCGTGCGCTGGCACCCGGGCGGACCTGAAGGCGGGCAGCCCGAAGCCGTGCTCGACCTGCACCTGAACAACAACTGGGGCCCGGGCCAGGGCGCCAGCCAGCAGCAGCTTGGGGCCGAGCTGCAGGAGCGGGAGCGACTTGCCTATGTCGCTGCCACCCGGGCCAAGCTGCTGCTGGTGCTGGCCTGGGGCCCGGCCTTGGGCCAGCAGGGCAATCCGCTGCACCCCTGGCTGTTCGACCAGGAGCAGCCCCCCGCAAGCGACCACGACCCCTACAGCGGCCGCAGTGATGCGGAGTGGCGCCAGCGGCTGGAGCAAGCAATCGCCCGCCGCCAGCTGCCCCTCACCCTGGTGCAGCCCCCCGCCAGCGGCCAGCGCAGCCAGCTAAAACCAGGCCCGGCAGCTGCTGGCCTATCCCTGCAGCGAGGCCCCGTACCCAGCCATGGCTTCGACAGCAGCTGGGGCCGCAGCAGCTACACCAGCTGGACCCAGGGCAGCCACAGCGCCGCCCCCGCAGCCGTGGAGGAGGGCCGTGAAACCGATGCCCTGGTAACCGAACTCGAGGCAGCGACGGCGGCCAACGCCTTGGGCGCCGATTCCCAGGACAGCCCTCTGGCCCCCTTCCCCCGGGGCGCCCAGGCCGGCGACTGCCTGCACCGCATCCTTGAGCAGCTCGACTACTGCCAACCCTTGGCAGCCCAGGCCGAGCTGGTGGGCCGCGAGCTGCAGCGGGCCGGTATCGCTGCGCAGCAAGGCGAAGCGGTGCTAGTTGGGCTTGAGCAGCTGCGGCACACGCCCCTGGGCGGCCCCTGCAGCGACTTCAGCTTGGCCCAACTTGAGCGCGGTGCCCGCCTCAATGAGATGAACTTCGATCTGCCCCTCGGCCTGGTGCGCACCCCAGACCTGGCACGCCCCTTTGCCGACCATCCCGAAGGGTGGTTTGGCAGCACCTACGCCGAGCAGCTTGCCCAGCTGAAAGTGGAAAGCCGGGGCTTTCTCACCGGCTCGATCGACCTGGTATTTCGACAGGGCGAGCGCTGGTGGGTGGCCGACTGGAAGAGCAACTGGCTGGGCGAGCGCGACGACCAGGGGCAGCCGCTGCACTGCGGTCCACGCCACTACGGAGCAGCAGCCATGGCAGAGCTGATGGCCGCCAACCACTACCCCCTGCAGGCCCACCTGTACCTGGTAGCCCTGCACCGCTATCTGCGCTGGCGCCTGCCCGGCTACCGACCCGAGCAGCACCTGGGCGGCTACGTCTACGTTTTCCTGCGCGGAGTGCCAGGCCCCACCACGGCCAGCGCGGTGCCCGGCATGTTTGTGGAGCAGCCGCCCTTGGCCCGCCTGCTCCAACTTGACCAGGCCCTGGGGGAACACCATGAGCAGCCCCACCCCCCTAGAGCAACCTCGCTGGCTCCAGACCTTGGCCTCAGCACTGGCTGAAGCCCTGCCGCGGCTGCATGGCAGCAGCCCAGATCCACTGGTGGCGGAACTGATCACTGAGCTGGCTGCCGCCCTGGCGGAGGGTCGCCTGGAAATCAACCTGCCCAGCGCCGACCATCGCCGCGCCCTGGAGGCTTCACCCCTGGGCGCCGAGCCGGATGGTCCCCTGGTGCTGGAGGGCGACCGGCTGCTGTGGCGCCGCTGGCAGCGCCAGCGCGAGCAGGTGCTGGAGGCACTGATCGAGCGAGCCCAGTTTCAGCTCCCAGATGCGAGTCCCGACGCAAGCTGCAGCGACGGGCTGGATCCGGACCAGCAGCGGGCCGTCACGGCGGTGCTGCAATACGGCCTGGTGCTGCTTGAGGGCGGTCCGGGCACCGGCAAAACCAGCACCGTGGCTCGCATGTTGGCGGCGGTGCTAACCCAGCAACCAGGCAGCCGCATTCAGCTAGCAGCCCCCACGGGCAAGGCGGCGAGTCGGCTGCGAGCAGCCCTAGCCAGCAGCAGCCTGCAACTTCCCTGCAGCACCCTGCACCGGCTGCTGGAGAGCCGCGGCGAGCGCTTCGGCCGCAACCGCCAGCACCCCCTTGCCCTCGACCTGCTGGTGGTGGATGAGGTGTCGATGGTGGATCTTCCCCTGATGCAGGCCCTGCTGGAGGCCCTGCCCCCCAGCTGCCGGCTGGTGCTGGTCGGGGACGCGGCCCAGCTGCCACCGGTAGGCCCCGGACCAGTGCTGCTGGAGCTGCAGGCACCCGAACGCCGCCAGGCCCTGGGCGGAGCCGCCATAGAGCTGCGCACCACCTACCGCAACAACGGCGCCATCGCTGCGGTAGCAGCGGCCCTACGGGGGGCTGAGCAGCCCCTCGAGGCCCTGCTCACACCGCTGAACTCTGACGACAACCTGCGCTGGCTGCCGGCCAACCCACGCCAGCTGCCCGCAGAGCTGCTGCAGCGACTGCGGCAGCACCAACACCAGCTACAGGAGAGCTGCCTGGCGGGCGATCTGGACGATCCCACTTTCACCGCGAGCCTGCTGGCGGGCCTGGATAACTACCTAGTGCTGACACCAGTGCGCCGGGGCCGCTGGGGGGTGGAAGCTATCCACCAAGCGCTGCTGGGGGAGGCTGCCGCCCGCTCGCCCCAGTTTTGGCCAGTGGGCACGCCCGTGCTGTGCCGCCACAACCTCAGCGAACTGGGGCTCGCCAATGGCGACGTGGGGCTGGTGGTGGAAAGGGAAGCCAAGCGGGGGAGGGAACGCCGCCTGCTGTTTGCAAACCAGGGCGGTAGCGAGCCGCTCTGGATTCACCCGGCCCAGCTACCCGAAGCCGAGCCAGCCCTGGCCCTCACAGTGCACAAGGCCCAGGGCAGTGAGGCCCAAGAGGTATGGGTGCTGATGCCCGACACCGGCAGACCCCAACATCGCCTGCTCTACACAGCCCTGACCAGGGCCAGACGACGGGCCTGCCTGATCACCCCGTTGCGCGGCGCGGCGGCGGCTGTCAGCCTGAAATCGTGAACATCCCTGAGCCCCAAAGTCCCGCCGGCCGGGTGCAACGCCCCTGGGGCTGGTTTGAACAGCTGGCCAGCGGAGATCAATACCTGGTCAAACGCCTACTGATCCGCCGCGGCCAGCGGCTGAGCCTGCAGCGCCACCAACACCGCTGTGAGCACTGGGTGGTGGTGGCCGGCGACGGTGAACTGCAGGTAGGGGAGGAGGCCATCACCGCAACGGCAGGGACCAGCGTCTTCATCCCCCAGGGGGCAATTCACCGGGCCCAAGGAGGTCTGGCGGATCTGGAGATCGTGGAGGTGCAGCGTGGTGACTGGCTGAGCGAAGCCGACATCGAGCGCCTGGCGGATGACTTCGGCAGGGAGTGAAGCGGACCGAGAGGTGATAAAATTTGATTTCAGCCTTTTTCAAGGGCAGGGCAGTTTTGTTAATTGCGGGTCTGAACAACTGAACATCGGGTAAAGCAGTGCAGCTTCAGTTGCCCCGCAACGGCCCATCCGTTCAGTATTTCTTGGCTCAATTGGGTTTCTGCCGGCCTGCGTTCAAGGACTTCACCAAGCCCTGATCAACCAGGCCATTTGCATCCCGTGACCGAACACGCCAACGGCGGCAGCTTTGCTTGCTCCGTCGACATTGACGCGCCCGCCCAAACAACTGAAAACAACACATCCGAAAGCAACGCAGCTGAGATCAAGACAGAAGCAACCACTGCCTCGGGCTTTGCCCGCTTCGGCTTTGCCCCAGAACTGCTGAAGGCCCTTGAAGCCATCGGCTATCAGGAGCCCTCGCCAATTCAGAAGGCCGCCATTCCCGAGCTGATGCTCGGCCGCGACCTGGTGGGACAGGCCCAGACAGGCACCGGCAAAACCGCTGCCTTCGCCCTGCCAATGCTGGCGGCCCTCGATCCCGAGCAGCGCAAGCCCCAGGTGCTGGTGCTCGCTCCTACCAGGGAGTTAGCGCTGCAGGTAGCAGATGCCTTTAACAGCTATGCCAGCCACCTTCCCGGTGTACGCACCCTGGCGATCTACGGCGGCGCTGATTTCCGCGACCAGATCCATCAGCTCAAGCGCGGCGTACAGATCGTGGTGGGCACCCCCGGCCGGGTGATGGACCACATGCGTCAAGGCACCCTCGATCTCTCCAGTCTTCGCGCCCTGGTGCTGGACGAAGCCGATGAAATGCTGCGCATGGGCTTCATCGACGACGTCGAATGGGTGCTAGAACAACTACCTGAGCAGCGTCAAGTTGTGCTGTTCTCTGCCACCATGCCGGCGGAAATCCGGCGCATATCGCAGAAATATCTCAACGCTCCAGCTGAGATCACCATCAAGCAAAAGGCCGCCGATGCCACCCGCATTCGTCAGCGTTTCTTGATGGTGCATGCGCCCCACAAGCAAGCCGCCCTGGAGCGGGTACTGGAGGCAGAGACCAGTGAGGGTGTGATCATTTTTGCCCGTACCAAGGCGATCACGCTCACCGTGGCCGAATCGCTTGAACAGCACGGTTACGACGTTGCCGTGCTCAACGGCGACGTGCCCCAAGCCCAGCGAGAGCGCACCATCGAGCGGCTTAAGAGCGGCCAGGTGGACGTACTGGTGGCCACCGATGTGGCTGCCCGCGGGCTCGATGTAGATCGAATCAGCCTGGTGATCAACTACGACATCCCCTTCGATTCGGAGGCCTATGTCCACCGCATTGGCCGCACCGGTCGAGCTGGCCGCAGCGGCGACGCCATCCTGTTCCTGACCCCGAGGGAGCGCCGTTTCCTAGGCGGCATGGAGCGGGCCGTGGGCAAGCCGATCGAAGAGATGGAGGTGCCAAGCAACGCCACCATCAATCAAAACCGGCTCGACCGGATGCGCACCAAGCTCACCAACTGCTTACAAACCCCAGCCAGCAGCGAGCAGGAACGGGCGCTACTCAGCGAAATCCTGCAACGGGTAGGCCAGGAGCAGGGCTCCAGTCCTGAGCAGCTAGCCCTGGCGGCCCTAGAGCTGAGCCTGGTGGGCAAACCCCTGCTTTTGCAGGGCGAAGAGAACTTCCAACAAGTGCGTCAGAACGGTCCTGGCCGCGATGGCGGTAGGGATGGAGGCAGGGATGGCGGTCGCGACTTCGGCCGGGACCGGGGAAGGGGCCGGGAAATGGGTCGGGAGATTGGCCGTGATGTAGGCAGGGGAGCTCCCAGGGGTGAACGCCCCGTGGGTCCGCCAGAGGACAACATGGAGCGCTTCCGGGTGGAACTGGGCTGGCGCGACCGCATCAAGCCCGGCAACATCGTGGGAGCCATTGCCAATGAGGCCGGTCTGAACGGGCGAGCCATCGGCCGTATCCAGATTTTCGACACCCACAGCACCGTGGACCTACCCAAGGGCATGCCCGAGGATGTCTTCCAGGGTCTGCGCCAACTTCGGGTGATGAACAAACCCCTGCAGCTTTCCAGGTTCCAGGGGTGAACTCCTCGGGCTTCCGCCCTTTTGCTCCATGAACCCCAGCCCCCCGCGCCCGGTCCTAATAGGACTGCTTTGCCTGGGGCTGGTGTCCCTGGTTCCCGCCAGCCGCTCTATCAGCGTTGCCGAGGTAGTGAAAGCCTTCTGCCTGTCGGCTTACCAGGCGGACCTGCAAAGGGAGGGCAAAGTTGCACCCGCTGCCCAACTCGACCGCACCTGCGCCTGCGTTGGTGCGCGAGTTGCAAAGGGCAGCGACGTGGAGGAAGCCCATGACGCCTGCGGGCGGACCCTGGACCAGCGCTCCGTGAGCAAGCCCAGCACCTAGCTCCGGGCGATGATCCGCCAGGCCAAAGCGCTTCAGGCGCAAAGACTGGTCACGCCTCCCACACTCAGGCTGGTCAAATCAGTAATCGACAACCGCTCCACGGCTGCGATCAACGTCGATTGAACCTCTGCACTTTCGCAAGCAACCAGGCTCTGCAGCAGGTCAAAACGATCCTGGGTGGCAAGTTCGCCATCCTCACGCCAGGCGAGGCTCCAAGGCACAGGTGCTGTGATCATGGGTCCGCGTTGATCAGAGTTTGCTGACATTGGGACGACATCCGGGATCACCGGTTGAACCTCAGAGTCTCTTCAGAACCTCTTTACGGTTCTCCATGAAACGCCCCGCCAGTGCTAGTTGGGGGCCAGGCCACCCGGTATCATTTGCCGTGATTCAAAGGGTACGGCCCCTCTTTTGGCACCCTAGTTCCCACTAGGACCACTAAGAACCGCAGCTTCGACCGAATCAGTTCCAGGATTTGCTCCATTAATGACTATCTACGTTGGCAATCTTTCGTTCCAAGCTGAACGCGAGGACTTGCTTGATCTCTTCGGCCAATACGGAGAGGTGCGCCAGTGCAGCCTGCCCCTAGACCGAGAAACCGGTCGCAAACGCGGTTTCGCTTTTGTCGAATTAGCCGACGATGCGGCCGAACAAAAGGCTATTGACGACCTTCAGGACGTCGAATGGATGGGGCGCATGATTCGTGTCAACAAAGCCACTCCCCGTGAAGGTGGTGGCGGTGGTGGTGGTGGTGGTGGTCGTGGTGGCGGCGGCCGTGGGGGCTACGGCGGTGGCGGTGGCAATCGTGGTGGCGGTGGATATGGCGGCGATGGTGGTGGTGGCGGTTATGGCGGTGGCGGCTATGACGGTGGCGGTGGCGGCGGTGGTGGCGGCAACCGCTGGTAAAGCCAAGCCCATCAGCCCGTACTGCAAGCCCTCTAGCTCCGCACTGAGCGACACCAACCCTGCCGCGGAAGCTCCACGGCAGGGTTATTTTTTGCAGAGCCTCTAGCGCTGAAAGCGGTTGAAGGCTCTGCTGTTATCCACGGTGTTTCCTGCAGGCCTGCGTCAACAGCTTCATAAACTCGTTCTAGCCTGGCCACTCTGGGCAGCGGCAAGCCCCCATTTGTGAAAGGTTCGCTTGGTGCAATAGCTTTCAGGGGATGAGAACCCCTCCGGCCAAGCGGCCCCGCAAGCGGAGCAAAGGCGGTGCCGTGCTCTTGGCGATCGGGGTCGGCCTTGGCGGAGGCCTGTTGCTGGCGGGGCCCCTCTCCGAACTGCTCAGCGACACCGCCTCAGGAGCAAATAACGCCATCACCAATCCGTTCGCGGCCTGGAGCGGCATCACCACCCAAGACATCCTGCTGCTCGGCACCGATGTGGGTGGTGGCAACACCGATGTGATCGCCAGCCTGCGGGTGGATGGGGGCATCACCCGGATCACCCAGGTACCTCGGGACACCTACATCGAGGCAGAAGGCTACGGACCCCACAAAATCAACGCCCTCTACAGCCTCGGGGGCACCGATCTGCTCAAACGGGAATTGGCCCGCAAGTTGGGTCGACCGATCACGCACCACCTAGTGGTGAACTTGTCTGCGATCCGGCGCATGGCCGACGCCCTCGGCGGCATCGAGGTGGACGTGCCGAAACGCATGGCCTACACCGACAACAGTCAGGGCCTGTACATCGACTTGCAACCCGGCCTGCAAAATCTCAAAGGCCAAGACCTAGAAGGCTTCCTGCGCTTTCGCCACGATGAGATGGGCGACATCGGCCGACTGGAGCGCCAGCAAATAGCCCTACAGGCCCTGTTTCGCAAGCTCACCAGGCCAGAGCATCTGGTGCGCCTGCCAATCCTGCTGGCTGCAGCCGGTAAGGATCTGAAAACCGATCTGGGCCCCATGGAGCTGGGTGGCCTTATCACCGCCATGGGCACGACCCAGCTTGAAACCAAGCGACTGGGCGGACGGCCCTTCTATCGCGATGACATCAGCTATTGGGAGGCGGAGTGGCCCCAGCCGGTCCTGGATGGCTCCAACGAAGCTGAAGGCAGCGGCGATGGCCGCTATCGCTTCCTCTTCTGATCTGCTGCAGGATCAATGTCTGGTCGCGACTCGCCGTTGCTCCGCTGAGACAGGGTGATCAGGGCCAGAACCAGGGCCACCCCTGCAAGCAAGGGGGTGGAGGCCGCCACGGTCACCCCGAGGGCAGCCGTAAACCAGATCGAAGCCGCACTGGTCAGTCCGCGCACCTCAGGCAGGCCCCTCTTGTCAGCAGCAGGGGGCACCAGGATCTCGCCCGCCCCCAGGAAGCCAATTCCGGTGGCGACCCCCTGAATCACCCGGCTGCGGGCCTGGGGGTCGTCACCTGCCGCCAGGACCATCAGACAGGCACTGAGCCCCACGAGCACATGCACCCGCAGGCGGTTGGGATGGCTGGTATTGCCATGGTGGGCTCGATTGATGCCCACAGCCAAACCACACAGCACCGCCAGGCCTAGGCGCAGCAGGATCTGCAAATCAAGGGTGAAAGGCAATGATCCGGATCCAATCAACCCATCATCGATTGCACTGGACGAGAACGCCAGAATCACCGCAAGGCTGTGATCCCTGTCCCGCGTGCTGAGCCACCCCGCCCTGCGCGCCGCCCTCAAGATCGGTCTGGCCGCCGCCCTAGCCGGCGCCTGGGCAATCAGCTTCCGCGACGTGCGCTTCGTCTGGTATCCGCTGTTGGCGGTGGTGATGTGCATGGACGAGACCGACACCCGAGTCATGGCCGCGGCCCGGGGCAGGGTGCTGGGCACGATCGGCGCCGGCATCGTCAGTTTTCTGGTGCACACCCTCCTAAGTGGCTGGGTGGGGCTGACGGTGTCGTTGCTGGTGGTGGTGCCCCTGCTGCGGCTTATGCGCTGGCAGGCCGGCCTGGCCACCGGAATCGTGATGTGCTCGATGCTGTTTCTGGTGGCCGATTACGCCGAGCTCAACTGGATCTATGTGCTCAACCGCACGGCCGACACCCTGGTGGGAGTGGCGGCCACCCTGCTGGTGAATGCCCTGTTCTGGCCCATCAACAGACTCGCGGAGATGGGCCAACTGGACCAGCAGCTGCGGAGCGTGCTGGGCCAACGCCTGGAGGCGATCCGCCGCCAGCTCAAAGATCCAACAGCCGGCGACGGGCGAGCCAGCCAGCCGATCGTGGGCAGTCGCCTCTGCCAGCAACTCAACCAGCTGGTGAACGATGAGTTGCGCAGCAACCCAAGCGGCGCAGCCCAGCGGCAGCACTGGCGCCAGCGCAGCCTGCTCTGGGAGCGCATCAACCACCACAGCCTGCAGCTGCAGCGTCTTGGGCAGCTGTTACCACCGGGGGCCCTTGCCTCGTCCGCGACACCGTGGCTGGAGCGGCTGCCAGCACTGCTCGGCCCAAGCCCGGCACCAGAGGTGCTGGGTCTGCCGGAACGGAAACGCCTGCAGGACCTAGCCCAGGCGCAAGGTCTGCCTCCCTTGCTGTTGCTGGCCCTCGACGATGAGTTGCAACGGCTCACCCGCAGTGCCCAGAGCCTGGCCCTGGCCAGCCGAGGAGATGGGGTCCGGCCATGAAAGCTCCTCCTCTGATCACGCGAACCGACCTGCGGCTAGCCCTCACCGCCGGGCTCTCAGCTGGATTCGTGATCGTGCTGGGCCTCCCCGATGCGTTCTACGCCCCGTTGGCTGTGGGGGCGGCCCTGGGAGGCACCGTGGGCGCTACCCGCTTGCTTGGCACACAACGGGTGCTGGGCACCCTTCTTGGGGGAGTGATCGTGGCGATCGGGTTCAACACCATGGGCCAAGCCCTGCCCCTGCCCCTTGGGGTGGCGGTAGCCCTTGCCCTGACACGGATCTTCGGAGGATCCCTCGGCCTGCGTTCCGGTTACAAAGTGGCCGGGCTAGTCGTATCCATGGGCTGGACAGTTCACCACACCAATCTGGCCAGCTGGATTCCCACCCGCCTGGTGGTGACCCTGATCGGGGTGTTGGCCGCGTGGCTGGCGGTGAGCCAGATCTGGCCCAGCAGGGCCCTGGAGCAGCACCAGGAACACTCCCAGCGACTGTTCGGCGAGATCGCCACCCTGCTGCGAGAACGAGCCAGCCTGTTGCTGGAGGAGCGGGAACTGACGGCCAGCGCCCGTCTGCAGCGGCGCAACCAGCTGGTTAATGCCACCATCCAACTCCAGAACCAGCGCCAGGAGGCCAGCCAGGAGCTGGGACCTGACCGCATGGGAGAAAGGATGCAGCGCCTCTGGGACCTACAGGAGCAATGGCTCAGCGCCGTGATCAGCCATTACCGAACCATGCTGCGCCTGCCGGTGGTGCCGTTGACCAGTCCCGGCCTGAAAGCCCTGATGGAAGCGGAACACTCTCTCCTCCAAGACCTAGCTGACCAGCTCGATGGCTGGGCCCAGCACTGGCCCAGCGCCCCACCTCTGGGGGCCAATGCCGCCGCCGGTCCGGACCTGGAGCGGCTGGAGCAGGCTGAAACGTCAGCCTTCCAGGATCCGCTTGCCACAGCGATTTTGCTGGGCAGCAGCGGTGGACGCCGGGCGATCACATGCCACCAACTGGTCGAAGCGACCCGAGGCTTCGAGGCCGCTTGGGCTGCGGTGCCCTGAGCTGCCGTGCCCCGAGCTGCTGTGCGGGAAAGTGCACACCCCACCTAGGCAAGAGGACGTTCCATTCAGCAGACTGACCTACTTGAGGGGGCTAAACGGAACCACCGTGGCAATCCGCAACCGCGCCCTGACCCTGGTGCTGCTCGGCATCCTTCCGGCCCATGGGGCCCCGGCTGGCCTGGCAGCGTCGCTCCCAGCCCGCAAGTCCCCACCCCAGTCCACCGCGCTGATTGAGCGCAGCTGGCAGCGCCTGGATGCGGAGCTGCGGGCACTCGACCAGCTGCTCCCCACCGAGCCCGAGCCCCCGGTGGGCGACGTGCTCAGCACCCCGGAGCTGCCCGCCAACCTGATCCGGGCTAACCAACCCGCCGCCGGTCCGATCCAACCCGCCGACACGGTGGCCGGTCCGCCGCTGGATCTGCCCAACCCCCAACAGCTCCAGGCCGGCAGCGTCGCCAGCCTCAGCCTGGAGCAAGCCCTGGCCATCGCCTTCGCCAACAGCGCAACCCTGCAGGCCCAACGCGAGCAAGTGGCCGCCGCCTTGGCCAGCGTCCAGGCCGCCATGGGGACCTACTGGCCCACCATCAGCGCCTTTGCCAACGGTGGCTACGAGGGCAGCCGCAGCACCACCACCGCGAAAAAGCCGAACGACAACCTGGGCTTTGGCCCCCAGTTCTCACCCACAGGGCTGCTCGACTCAACTGGAAACCCCACCGCCGGCCCCTTCTATGTGCCCAACGGCGGTTCCGTGGCGGCCACCTCCGGGGAATGGGGCGTTGAGGGAGGCCTGCAGCTCAACTACGCCCTGCTCGACTTTGCGCGCACGCCCACGGTTCGGGCGGCACGCGCAGTCCTTGAACGGCAGCGCAACACCTACGCCAACCAGCTCCGCTCCCTGCAACTGCAGGTGAGTGAGGCCTACTACTCCCTGCAGCAAGAGGAGCAGCTGGTGCGCGTCTACGACGCCAACCTGCGCAACGACTTGGTAGTCCTGCAGGACACGCTCGACCTCAAGCAGGCGGGTCTGGTGCCCAGGCTCGATGTGCTGCGGCGCCGGGCCATCCAGGCCGCCGATGAAGAGACCCTGATCCAGGCCCTAGCCGACCGGGCGGTGGCGCGCCGCCAACTGGCGGTGCTGCTCAACCTGCCCGCCAGCGTGACTCCCAGCCCCAGCGACCAGATCGTGGTGCAGCCCCGCTGGCCCCTCGATCTGGAGGCCAGCCTGCTGGCGGCCTACCGGGGCAATCCGGAGCTGGAGGCGATCCTGGCCACTCGAACGACTCTGGTCCAGCAGAGCCAGGCCACCGCTGCGGGCCTGCTGCCACGGTTGTCGCTGTTTGCCAACGCCGGCGGCAGCGGCTCCCAAACCAGCCTGGGCGACTTCGAGCTAGGTGGAGGGGGCTGCTGCGGCTCCACCGCCCTGCCCCTGAGCACCACCAACGGTTGGGACTGGTCGGTGGGTTTGACCTTCACCTGGCTGCTGTTTGATGCCGGCACCACCGCAGGCCAGGCCCGTGCCCTGACCAAACAGGCCGCGGCCACCGCCCAGCAGTACGCCGCCAGTCGCAACGACATCCGCCTGCGGATCGAGCAGGCCTTCTTCAACCACGAAGCCAGCCTGGCCAAGCTGAGTTCAGCTCGCCGAGGCGTGGCGGCCGCCCTGGAGGCCTTCCGTGATGTGCGGCTGCGCTACTTAACCGGCCTCGACAGCGAGCTCAATCTCTCCAATACCCAAGACCGCCTGATCAACAGCCTGGTGCGGCGGATCAACGCCACGGTCAACGTGAACATCACCTACGCGAAGTTGCTGAAGGAGCTGCTGCCGATGCCCCGGGATCCCAACGCGCCGATCCAGCCGCAGCTGCAGATCAGCAGCCAACCCTGAGCAAGAAGAAATAATAATGGCCCTGGTGGACTCAGGCGCTTGGCCGCGACGACCACCAGCGCTCGACGCGATAAAGCAGCACCACCAGCAGCACCACCAGCCAGAACCACAGCTCCGGCGGGTTGGCGTTGAACAGGATCAGCAGCAGCACCACCTCGCTGACCAGCCAGGGGAACTCCTGCCGCAGCAGGGGGTTGCGGATCTGGAAACGGGGCTTGGCGTCCACGGGGCGAGTCACGAAACAGTGTTGGGCTGGCGCAAGAAAGGCAGGTTCCAGCGTTGATCGATCCAGGGAGTGCGGTAGCCACCGGTGAGCGAACGCAGGCCGGGGATCACGTAGCTGATCGGCGAGCGCCACTCCACGTAGGCATGGGTCGACACCGTGAGGCCCTCGCGGATTGGGAAGACGCCGCTCCCCCCCGAGAGGGTCCAGCGATAGTCATCGATGCTGGAGGGATCCCGTTCCAGCTCAATTTCGCTACGCATCACCGGGCCGTTCTTGGTGAGTTCCTGGGCCAGCTGGGCGTTGCCGGTGGTCGTGGCGATGTCGTCCTCGGTGGCGGGCAGGGTGAGCACCTGCGTCACCTTGCCCACGATGCCGCCAAAGCGGCCGCGCTGGTTCCACTGCGGCACCACCTCCACGGGCAGCCCCAGCGGCAGGCGGCGGGCATCGGCAGGCGCGAAGTAGGACACCACCCGCAGCGGGCGGTCTTTGGCGCTGGGTTGCTCAGGCCGACCGATCGTCCCAAGCCGCTGGCCGGTGCCCACGGTCTGGCCGGCGATCACCTGCAGATCCAGCACCGTGCCGTCCCGGTCGGCATGCACCTTGCCGTCGAAGCTGATCTTGGCCTCGGTCACCTGGATCTGGCGCTTGAGATCGTCGATCTGATAACGGCGCTGCAGGGCCTGGGTTTCGATGCTGAGCTTCACCTGCTGGTAGTTGGTCACCACGTTCTTCTCGTTGATCTTCACGTCATCGAGATTCACGCTGGTGCTGGTGAGCCCCTGCTCCGCCGACACCACCTCAGAAGACAGCGGAGCCACCACCTCGCGCTGGGCCAGCCAATCAAGGTTGCGCAGTTTGCTGGAGTAGGTCGACTGCAATTCGCCGTAGCGACGGCGATCGTCGGAAAACTTGGCCAGAGACGTATCCAGGGCCCGCTTCTCGGTGAGCAGACGCAGGGCATCGCGCTCGTCGAGCTGGGCGTTATGGCGCTCCAACTGACGCAGGTTGCCGCGCTGCTGGTCGAGCTGGCGCTCCAGCACGGGCAAATACAGCTGCATCAGCACCTGGCCGCGCGCCACCGGCTGCCCCTCCTTGACGAACAACTCCCGCACCTGGCCGCCGGCACGGGCGTTGAGGATGCCGGCGTTGTCGGGGTAGATCAACACGCCCATGCCTTCCACCTCGGTGGGCACTGGCCAGAACAGGGCCCACAGCACCAGCACACCGCCCACCCCCGCCAGGCTCACGCCCACCTGGTTGTGATCGCTCAGCCCTTGCCCGCGGGGCTTGGGCGCTGCTGCGGGGGGGCTGGCCTGAGTCATAGCGCCCAGCTTGCAGGATTAAAAGGCACCTGTCAGGCCCAGCTGCTGCAGGCGCCGCGTTGCCGCTTCCGCCTGCGCTCCCCCTGACACCAGGACCTGGGCCAGCAGGGGCGCCAACACCGGCACCTGGCTAAAGCCCGCACTAAAGCCCGTAAACAGCCACAACCCAGGCGCCCCTGCCAGCTGACCCACCAAAGGCAAGCCCTCACTACAAAAGGCCACGGCCGCCTGGCGCAGGCAACCAGGCAGCGCCGCCAGCGGCTCCCCCCAGGCTTGCACCGCCAGCTCTTGGCGCAGTTGCCCTTCCACCTCCAAAGGCGGCGGCGCTGGGCCCAGCTCCAGGCCTGGTCGCACCAGGGTGTGCTGGCCCAGCAGGGCCCCTTCTCCCCGGGGCACCAACCCGCCATCCACCAGCCACTCCGGCTCGCTCAGGCCAGCGGCGCGCCGCTCCAGGGCGACCCGCCCAAAGCTGAGCGGCAGCCAGGCCGCCGCCCGGCCCAGCGGCGCCGGGAAGGAGGCCAGCTGCAGCGCCGCCGCCCAGCTGCTGCGCAAGCGCTGGGGCAGGGCCGGCCAGAGCTGGCGGCAATGAGCGCCTGCCGCCAGCACCAGCTGGGCAGCCAGCAGGCTGGAGCCATCACTGAGGGTCAATTCCCAGCCTGCCCCAGCCTGCGGCTCCAAGCGCTCCACCCGGCCCCTTTTGCACGTCACCCCCGCCGCCGCCAGCGCCAGCGGCAGGCGCGCTGCCAACACTGCGGAATCCACCTGGGAGAAGGGCAGCGGCCACCAGGCACTAAGGGGACGCCAACCGGCGGCAGCCCCGTGCAAACGCAAGCGGCAGGGCCGCCAGCCCAAATCACCATGGCGTTCTTGCAGAAACCGCCAACGCTTAGAGGCTCCGGCCGCCAAGCGAGCTAAGGGGGTTGGAGCCAGGGGCCATCCCGGCAGAGCGCCATAGCTGAGCTCGGTAGCGGAGCAAAGCCCATTGCTGGCGGGGGCATCAACGACCGTCACCGACGCCCCCAGCTCCTGCAACGCCAAGGCCAGCAAACCACCAGCCACTCCAGCGCCAACGATCACCACATCGGCGGGGGCCGAAACCGTCACACCAGCAGGGTGAAGGAGGTGACGACCTGATGGAACATGTCCTTGACCTTGGCCCAACGAATCTCGTTGGTGCTGGCCGCAAACGTGTATAGCCGGCCGCGATCAAGCACCACGGTGGCCAACTCGTGGCGGTCCCGGTCTTCGAGGTGCACGGCGTATTCCAGGTCGTAGAAGGTGCGGGGACCTTCCTGCCGCTCAGACGCTTCCACCAGCTCAGCCTGGCGGCCACTGCCATCAGGGGCAATCACCGTACGGCGCAGCTGCTCGCCGACCGCCACGGCGCTGCCGAGCTTTTCCAAGTCGTTGGTGGGGTTCACCTCCGAGATCACCAGGCTGAGGGTTTCATCGCTGTTGATCAGGTCGTGGAACACCACCTGGGGGCCGCCACTCACCTGCACCCGCGTCCAACCGGTGGGATAGAGGAACGCATAGCGGCCATCGGGGCTCTGGAAACCATTGAGGCCGGCTGCCGCAGCACTGCAAGCAACCAGCAGCCCCGCCAGCACCAAGGCAACCAGACGCGACATAAAGGCGCGTAGGCCAGCCCGACTGCAAAAAACAGCCTGATTGCAAAAAACAGCCTGATTGCAAAAAACAGCCATGGCTCAAGGCGCGTTGCGTGGCGCCATTCTGCTGGGCAGCCGAGCCCCCAGGGGTCAGCATGGGCTCCTGATCTCCAGTCTCCCCATGCCACGCCAATCCACCTGGGTGGACCGGCAGCAGCGTCGTCACGACTCCCGCTTCTTCCGCCTGCTGGACGGCTCCTTTCTGTTCCGCCTGGCCCTATCTGGTTCAGCAGCCATGGCGCTGCTGCTGGTGGTGAACAGCTACGCCACCTGCCGCAACAACCGCTGGGCCCCGGGGTGCCTTTGGCGGGATGCGGAGGCCCTGATCAGCGTCGGCAATGTGGAATCGCTGAGCATCGTGACGGCCGCCTTCCTCTACGTGCTGGAGGCTCAAAAACGGCGCCAGCGCGACAACATCGAGGCCTACGAGCTGCTGATGAACTGCAATGCCTCCGGCGTCAAATGGCTGGTGGGGCGTATTTCTGCTCTAGAAATCCTTAACAGCGCCGGGCTACCAATCGACGGCCAGGAGCTAGCGGGCTTTGACCTACGCAATCTGCAGGCTGCCAACGGCCACTGGCACAACGTCAACCTGGAAGGGAGCGTGCTGCGCCGAGCCAACCTGGCCGGCACCGATCTGAGCGGATCCAACCTGCGCGGCGCTGATCTGCGCGATGCCGACTTGCGTGGCGCGATCCTTGTAGGTGCCGATCTTGAGGGAGCCCTGCTGGACGGTGCCCTGCTGGAAGGGGCCCAACTTGATGGGGCAGAACTTGATGGAGCACAACTTGATAGGGCCAGCCTCGATAGCGGTGCCCCCAATCCCAGCTGATCGAGCTGGCTGCCTAAGTTCTGAGCAATTGCGGCGGACTGCTGAGCGGCTTTACCCGCCCCCTGGCCAGGCTGATCGACCAGTTCGAGCGCTTACCTGGAATTGGCCCCCGCACGGCCCAGCGGCTTGCTCTGCACCTTTTGCGCCAGCCTGAGGAGCAGGTTCGCAACTTCGCCGACGCCCTGCTAGCAGCCCGCAGCCAGGTGGGCCAGTGCAAGTGCTGCTTCCATCTCTCGGCCGAGCCGATCTGTGAGATCTGCCGCAACGAAGAGCGCGGCAACGGCCAGCTTTGTGTTGTGGCCGATTCCCGCGACCTGCTGGCGATGGAGCGCACCCGGGAGTTCAAGGGGCACTACCACGTGCTCTGCGGCTTGATCTCACCAATGGATGGCATCGGTCCCGAGCTGCTGCAGATCCAGCCCCTGGTGAACCGGGTCGACAAGGAATCCATCACTGAGGTGATCCTGGCCCTGACACCAAGTGTCGAAGGGGACACCACCAGTCTCTATTTGGCCCGGCTGCTCAAACCATTCACCACCGTGAGCCGCATTGCCTACGGCTTGCCCGTCGGCAGCGAGTTGGAATACGCCGACGAGGTAACCCTGGCCCGGGCCTTTGAAGGCCGGCGCCAGGTGGAGTAAGCACAAGGGTGGCCCTGCCATGACCAGCACGACCCGCTACAGCAGCATCGCCCCAGCCGAACGGCTGCCCGAGTGGCTGCGGCGTCCGGTGGGCAATGCCTCAGCCCTGGAAAACGTGCAGGCATTGGTGAAACAGCAGAGGCTGCACACCATCTGCGAGGAGGGCCGCTGCCCCAACCGAGCCGAGTGCTACGCCGCTGGCACCGCCACCTTCCTCCTGGGGGGCTCTATTTGCACCCGCAGCTGCGCCTTCTGCCAGGTGGAGAAGGGCCAGGCACCCAAGCCCCTAGATGCAGGCGAGGCCGAGCGGGTGGCCGAGGCAGTTGCCGCGCTGCAGCTCTCCTATGTGGTGCTCACGGCCGTGGCCCGCGACGACCTGGCCGACCACGGCGCCCACCTATTCACCACCGCCATGGCGGCGATCCGCCAGCGAACACCCGGAGTGGGCATTGAAGTGCTCACCCCCGACTTCTGGGGCGGCCATCGCGACGAACAGGAGGGGTTGGCGGCCCAACGGCAACGGCTGGCCGCAGTGCTGGCGGCGCAGCCCGCTTGCTTTAACCACAACCTCGAAACCGTGGAGCGCCTTCAGGGGGAGGTGCGCCGGGGCGCCACCTACCGCCGCTCCCTGGTCTTGTTGGCCGCTGCCCGCGAACTGGCGCCCGCCATCCCCACCAAGAGTGGGCTGATGCTGGGGCTGGGCGAAACCGAAGCTGAGGTGCTGCAGACGATGGGCGACCTGCGATCAGTCGATTGCCAGCGCCTAACCCTTGGGCAATACCTGCGCCCATCCCTTGCCCACATTCCGGTTGCTCGCTACTGGACTCCGGCGGAATTCGAACGGCTGGGAGCCATAGCCCGAGAGCTGGGGTTTGAGCAGGTGCGCAGCGGGCCACTGGTGCGTAGCAGTTATCACGCAGCCTCTCAACCGACCAGCAATCGATAGGCAGCATCAAGGCGATGGAAGGCCGTCACCTCTCCACCTAGATCGGGGTGGTGATTTTTAGCCAGTCGCCGGTAAGCCCGCCGGATCTCGGCAGGGCTGGCACCGGGCGCCAAGCCCAGTAGTGCTAAGGCTTGCTGGCGAGGATCAGCTGCGCTGGCGGTTGTGCCAGAGCTGCCTGGGCTGCGTCGCAGCAACTCCTCCACGACCCGCATTGGGGCCTCCTCCAGCCACTCCGGAGCGCGCGGACCATAGAGCGCAAAGGCCGCCCGCACAGCCCAACGCCAGCGGCAGTGAGGTCCCCGCAAGGCCTCAACCAGCTCAGAGCCCAGGCCGGGGCAGCGGCGGTTTAGCTCCTGTTCCAGCTCGAGTCGCGGATCCCACCACTGGCTGCGCAACTCCTCCACCAAACCCCGCAAGCCAGCGGGCGGCCCCAGGCGCAGCTCCTGCCAGCGGGGATGGGATGCCATGGCAGCTCCCCAGCGCTCCAACCGCGCCGCGGTGATCCCGTGGGAAGCGGCGGAGGTGACACGGCTGCGGGCCCGATTGGGTGACCAGGCTTGCTGCTGCGACCAGGAGTGCTGGTGCGTCCAGGCTTGCTGGTCCAACTGCTGCCTCAGAGCCCGCACCTCCCGGCGCAGGCTCTCGTTTTCGGCCAGCAGCTCCTCCAGATTGGCCGTAACCGGAGAGGAGGTGGCAGAGGGGCGCCAGTGGCGGGGATCAAAACCCATTCACCCCCCCTACCTCAACCCAGGCTGCCATTGTTGCGGAGCACGGAGATGCCAGCAGCGGCATACTTGCCCCAACGCCACTCCAAGCCAGTGGCAAGCCACATCCGGAGCCTGTAAGCGTTTGAGCGGCGCGGCACGATCCCCCAAGCGCCTGCTGGCACCCCTACTGCTGATAGCAACTAATTGGCTGCTGCCGTATTCAGTTTTGGCCGAGCCGGCGCCAACAGCCAGCTGGCTCGACCTCGACTTCAACCTGCAGGCCCAGCCCCTGGCCAACCCCAGCGGTGGCGAGCGTCAAGGCGCCAGCTGGATGCAGCAACTCACCTTGGGGGCAACATTCAGCAGCGGGCTGGCCAAGGAGCCGCAGCAGTGGCAAGAAGCCGACCACTGGCGCACCAACCTGCAGCTGATGCTGTTCAGCGGTGATGCCAACTACGCAAAGAGCCTCGGCGCCGCCTTCCCCCTGCAGAGCACGGCCCACCCCACTGGCCTCTGGCTCACCGAAGCCAGCGTGGAGCGCCAGCCAGGCCAGGGAGGCATCGGCATCAAGGCCGGGGTGTTCTCGCTCAATCCGGGGTTCGTCAGTGCACCGGTGCTTGATGCCTACGTGCACTCAGCCCTCAACGACACCCTCAACCTCAGTGTTGACGGGCTGCCAATCAACCCCTACACCGCCCCTGGCCTGCAGCTGAGTTGGCGACCGGAGCCTGCCGGCCGCTGGGGCGAATGGCACTACGGCGCCTTTCTGCTGGATCCCGAATACAGCCTGGCTTCCCTATTCGGCGTCAACCCCGACCAGCAGCGCCTCAACGGCCACCTCCAGATAGTGCAGTGGCGCTATGAACGCTTACCGGGAGCGGCGGCGATGCAAAAGCCAATCCGCGCCGGCGACCAGCAAATCACCCGCCAGCTGCCGCCGCCCCTGCTACAGATCGCCAGCGGCTACGTCGACAACCGCAGCACAGGCAACCTGGATGGCGCCGCCATGGCCACCCTCACCATGGCGGCGCCGCTACCGCTGGGGCTCGACAACCGCATCTGGCTGGGTGTAAACGCCGGCTTTGAGTGGGACACCAACCCCATACCGCTTTTTCTCGGTGGGGGCTGGCTCAGTCAGGGGCTAGTGCCAGGCCGCCCCCTCGATGTGCTGGCCCTAGGTATCGGCAGCAGCCGCTTCAGCCCCAGCCTCTCGCCTGGCCAAGACAGTGAAACCGTGCTCGAACTCAACTACAGCTGGCTGGTAAACGCCAACCTCAGCCTTCAGCCGGTGCTGCAGCTGATCCTCAACCCCGATGGCAGCAACGCCAAGCCGATGCCGGCTTGGAAGTTGATCAACCCAGCCCCAGCCGCCGTCCACTGCGGCGCAACACCTCAGTGCAATCGGCCCGCATCAAAAGACCGGCGCCGCCCCAGATCAGCCGGGGGGCAAAATCGGCAACTCCGGCACCGAGCTCGCGCAGGGGGCTGAAGCCCAGCTGGCGGAAGTAGCGCACCAGGCGGCGGTGCTGGGCCTCGCTGTCGCGGATGGCCAGGATCGTGGCCTGGCGGCAGGGGGTTGCCTCCAGGGCCCAGGCAAAGGTGGCCGCCCAGATCAAGGGTCCTACGGCGGCCGTGTCCTCCCCCTGCACCCGCATCGTGTCGAGCCGCAGGCCAGCGGCCGCAGGCAGGGCCCAGCCTTTGATCTCACCAAGCAGCACCAGCCTCTCCCCATCCCTGCGCGCCACCCCCAGCCGCAGGCTCCAGGCCAACCCAGCTGGCCGGCCCACCTGCAGGCGCAGCAGAAGGCCCCGCGTGCGGGCCTCCTGCTCCAGCTGCTCCAGGCTGGGATTGGGGCAGGTAGGTGCCCCGGGGGAAGAGCTGGACATCCACAACCGCCACGGCATGGGCCAGTCTCAACCTCTGCCCAACGGCCCTCTGCGGCGGGAGGCGGCTAATGTGGTCGCAAATGTAGCGCCAATCGTGTCAGAAGTAGTCGCAAGTCAGGTTTCGGTGCGAGATCTCAAGACCCATCTCTCCGAATGGCTGGCCCGCGCTCAATCTGGCGAGGTGGTGGAAGTCACCTCCCATCGCAAGCCCATCGCTCGCATCACAGCTCTGAACCCAGCTGCTTCAGCCTCAACCAATCCGCTACAGAAGGCGATTGATGCCGGCGTGATCAGCTGGAATGGCAAGAATCCTGCGATTCCACCACCCGTAAAGCTGAACGATGGCGGCCCACTGATGAGTGACATCGTGATCGAGGATCGTGGTTAGTCACTGTGATCCTTTTTTGTGATACCTCTGCCCTTCTCAAGCTCTTCATCGACGAGCAGGGCAGCGACAGCATGATCAAGGCAAGCTCTTCATCATAAGGAATCGCGGTCTGCAGGATCACTTGGGCTGAGTCGATGGCTGCCTTTGCCCAGCGCACTCGCTTCAAGGGTGCTAGTCAGTCTGGATTGGCCCAGGCTCGATCCATGTTTGAGCGGGCTTGGCCTGACTTTGTGATCGCTGATGTCAACCAGCCGCTGGTTGAAAAAGCCGGAATGTATGCGGAAGCATTTGGCCTGCGCGGATACGACAGCGTGCAACTAGCTGCAGCCCACAACCTGCACCAGCAGCTGGACCTTCCCATGACCTTCGCCTGTTTCGACCGTCGCCTCAACCAAGCGGCCCAGCTCCTTGAGCTGGAGGTGCTCCAGTGACGCAAGCGCCCACACCCCTTGAGGGGCCCACGGTGGGCATTTAGGCCCCCTGGAGTCGCCCAAAGTCACCGCCGCCACGGCTCCGCAAGCCGCACCGCCTCCAGGGGCAAGGGCCCATAAAGGTGGGGAAAGGGCTTCCCCCCGTCGGCTAGCTCGAAACGCACCTCCAAACCGGCGGCGGCCAGGCGCTGGGGATCAATCGTCAGCAGCAGCACCGCCCCTGCGGGCAGATCGGCGTAGAAGCGGCTAGCGGTGGCCGGCACCTGGTGCGCTGAGCTGAGGTGAATGAAGCCCACCGATTCCAAAGCCAAGCCACGGGTGGAGCGGCGATACACCCCATCGGCCCGGGCCGCCTGCCACTCCGGCCGCAGCGCCAGGTGATAAAGCAAGCCAGGTGAGCGCCAAGGGGCTCGCGCCGCCCAGGGAACCTCCTGCACCGCCGCCAGCTCCGCAGAAGCCAAAAACCGACCCAGCCAGGCCTGGAGCGCCGCCAACTGCGGCTCGGCGTCAAAGCCCGCCGGATCTACCAGGCGAAACTGGCGCACGAATGGCAGCAGGGCCCAGTCGGCCAGGGAAGGGCGATCGCCGAGCAGCCAGCCTCCGGCCCCCAGTTGCTCGTTCCAGCGGCGCAGGATCGTGAGGCCAGCAAGCCGGTTGGTGCTGGCTGGCTCCCCTTGGTAGCGATCGGGGTATTTGAAGCGATCGAGGTGATGCTTAAAGGGGCCGTCGTTGGTGGCAATCAGTGCCTCCATATCGGCCAGCTGGGCTGGGCTCCAGCCCGCCAACCAGCCGAGGGGGTCGCGGCGCTCCAGGGCCCAGCGCATGATTGCCAGGCTTTCATCCAGCACCTGAACCCCCAGCACCTGAGCCCCCAGCACCAACACCGGCACCGTGCCCTTGGCGGAGGCCTCCAGCAACTCGGGGGGCTTGGCCTTGAGGCTCACCTCGCGCAACTCCAGATCCTGGCCAGATTGCAGGCCAGCGGCAGCCAAGGCCAGCCGCGCCCGGATCGCGTAGGGGCAGCGGCGAAAGCTGTACAAAATTGGCTGGTAATCAGCCAACGGGGCGCCCACCAAGGTGGTGCTCACCCCGCTGGCGGGCTCGCTCCATCTGGCGCTGACGCTCGGCGAAACGCTGCCGATCAGCGTCGCTGAAGCGCTCGAGGCAGTGGCGGCAGCTCACCCCGGCCACGTAGCTGGCCAGCTCACGATCGGCAGGCGAAAGCGGCAGGCCGCAGGCATGGCAAACGCTGTGCTCACCGGGCTCGAGCCGGTGGTTGACGGCTACTCGCTTATCAAACACGAAACACTCGCCGCGCCAGCTGCTTAGCGGCTCGGGGATCTCCTCGAGGTAGCGCAAGATTCCCCCCTCAAGGTGGTGCACCCCGGCAAAACCCTGCTGCTGCAGGTAGGCCGTGGCCTTCTCACAGCGGATGCCACCGGTGCAGAACATCGCAATCGCCCGGGGCTGGCGCTGCTCCACCAGCGGCCTGAGCTCCCGCTCCACCCACTGGGGAAACTCGCGAAAAGTTGCGGTGCCCGGATCAATCGCACCCTCAAAGCTGCCGATCGCCACCTCGTAGGCGTTGCGGGTATCGATCACCAGGGTGTCGGGGTCGGCGATCAGGGCATCCCACTGCCCAGGGGGGACGTGGGTACCCACCGCTGAGGCCAGATAGGGACTCACCTGGGGCTCACCCATGGTCACGATCTCGCGCTTGAGGCGCACTTTGAGCCGGTGGAAAGCCTGAATCTCCGAGCGGCTGAACTTGGCTTCCAACCGCTCCAGGCCTGCCACCTGCCGCAGCCGAGCCAGCAGCGCCTGCACGCCAGCATCTGCTCCGGCAATCGTGCCATTTACCCCCTCAGCCGCCAGCAGGATCGTGCCGCTCACCCCCTCGGCTGCTGCCAGGTCGCCCAGCTCACGCTGCAGGTCTGGCAGGCCCTCAAGGGCGGCGAAGCGATAAAACGCCGCCACCAGCACACTCATCCGCCCACCTGCACGCCGGCGGCGGCCAGGAGCTCCCGATCGGCATCGACGGCTGGATTGGAGGTGGTGAGCAGGGTGTCGCCATAAAAAATTGAATCGGCCCCAGCGAGCAGGCAAAGAATCTGGGCTTCCCGACCCAGCTGCTCGCGGCCGGCACTGAGCCGCACCCGCGCCTGGGGCATCAAGATCCTGGCCGTGGCCACCATCCGCACCAGCTCTAGGGGGTCGACCGGCGGCAGATCTTCTAAGGGGGTGCCCTCCACCGCCACCAGGGCATTGATCGGCACACTCTCCGGGTGGGGATCCAGGTTGGCAAGCACCTGCAGCAGCCCGGCCCGGTCGGCGTCGGTTTCGCCCATGCCGATGATGCCGCCACAACAGAGGGTGATGCCGGAGCGCCGCACCCGGGCCAGGGTCTCCAGCCGCTCCTGGTAAGTGCGGGTGGTGATGATCCGGTCGTAGTGCTCGGGGCTGGTGTCGAGGTTGTGGTTGTAGGCGGTGAGACCGGCCTCAGCTAGGCGCTCGGCCTGGGAATCGCTCAGCATGCCGGCGGTCACACAGGCCTCCAGGCCCAGCTCGCGCACGCCGCGCACCATCTGCAGCATTGCCTCAAAGGGAGCGCCGTCGCGGATTTCACGCCAGGCCCAGCCCATGCAGAAGCGATGGGCCCCGGCTTGCTTGGCGGCCCGGGCCCGCTCCAGCACCGGCTCCACCTCCAGCTCCGGCCGGCCCGCCACATCGCTGCTGTTGTGCAGCGACTGGGGGCAGTAGGCGCAGTCCTCTTCGCAGCCGCCGGTCTTGACGCTGAGTAGAGAAGCCAGCTGCACGTGGTATCCGGGGTTGGCGGCGCGGTGCACCTGCTGGGCCTGCCAAAGCAACTCCATCAGCGGCTGCTCCAGCAGCGCCTGGATTTCAGAACGGGACCAGTCATGACGCGTGATCAAGGCAAGTTCAGCAGGGTTCGACACCACCAAAGCGGCGCTGGCGGCCCTGGTAGTCGAGCAGGGCATCCAGCAGGGCCGCCTGATTGAAATCGGGCCAGAGCACATCGGTGATGTGGATTTCGGCGTAGGCGAGCTGCCAAAGCAGGAAATTGCTGATGCGCCTCTCGCCACTGGTGCGGATCAACAGATCCGGATCGCACTCACCAGCGGTGTGCAGCTCGGCGGCAAGCTGCTGCTCATCGATTGCGGCAGGATCTAGTTCCCCAGCCACGCAGCGCTGGGCCAGTCGCTGGGCAGCACGCACCAGCTCGGCTCGGCCGCCGTAGTTGGTGCAAACGTTGAAGTGAATGCCCGTATTAGCTGCCGTGCGCTCGGTGGCATCAGCAATCAGACGCTTCAGACCCTCCGGCAGGGGCTCAAGGTCGCCAAGGAAGCGAATCCGCACCTGCTCCTGCTCCAGGGATTGAAGCTCGCGGGCCAGCACCCGCTCAAACAGAGCCATCAGAAAGCTCACCTCCTCGCCAGGGCGGCTCCAGTTTTCGGTGGAAAAGGCGTAGGCGGTGAGGGCGCCGATGCCCCAGTCGCTGCAGAGCCGCAAGGTGCGCTTAAGGGCCTCAACCCCCTCCCGGTGTCCCATCACCCGGGGCAGGTTGCGCTGCTTTGCCCAGCGGCCATTGCCGTCCATGATCACGGCCACATGGACCGGCAGGCGCGCGGGATCTAGGCCAGCCGGAACGGGCTGGGAGGCTTTCGCAGTAGTGGTCGCCAGGGCGCGACTCATCCGCGTGATTCCGGCGTGTCCTTCGCCACGCTACGCCCAACAGGCAAGGCCAGGGCCTGGCTGAGCAGGTCGTGGAGACGGCTACTGGTAATTGGCCGCTCGAGGCGGCCCTGACTCGCCAGAGACAGGGTGCCGGTTTCCTCCGACACAACGATCGCGAGGCACTGATCGAAGCGCTCGGTCAGCCCTAGAGCCGCCAGATGGCGGGTGCCATAGCGGTTGATGCCCTGACGGGATAGGGGGAGGATCACACCTGCAGCGACGATGCGGTTGGCCTTCACCAGCACGGCACCGTCGTGTAGTGGCGTGTCAGCGGCGAACAAGTTGAGCAGCAAATCCACCGACAGCTTGGCGTCGAGGCCAATGCCGGGATTCAGGAAATCTTCAGGGCGCAGGTCGCTGCCCAGATCCACCACGATCAAGCCACCCCGGCGGGCCTGGGAAAGACGGCCGGCAGCCTCACTCAGAACCGCCACCGATCCCGACCCCAGTTGATCTTGGCTGCGGCTGCCAAACAAAACTCCGATGCGGCCGGTGCCAAGCAGCTCCATCAGCCTGCGCAGCTCCCCCTGCCAGAGAATCGCCAGGGCGAGGCTGCAGGCCAGAACCAGGGCATCAACAAGCTTGCTGGTGAGCGGCAGGTTGGCGTAGCGCTGCACCACCCAGGCCAGGGCCACCAGCAACAAATAGCCCCTTAACAGCCAGAGGGTGCGTGCTTCGGTGACCCGGCCGAGCACAAGCACGCCCAGGCCGAAGGCAAACAGCAGATCAAGGAGCAAGCGCATATCGATCAGCCGTAGCAACTCACCCAGTTGCGGCCCGATCACACGTACTCCAGTCGACTAACTCACCTTACCGATCGCAACCGAGTTGGCAAAACGTCGTAGCGCAGTAGGTCTTCCGGCTGCTCGCGGCGCTGCACCAAATCAGCGACCCCGTCGTGGACCAGCACCGCCGCTGGCCTAGGGATGCGGTTGTAGTTGGAGCTCATCGAGGCGTTGTAAGCGCCGGTGGCAAACACCGCCAACACATCGCCACTGCCAGCTGGCGGCAGGGCCAGATCCTTGAGCAGCACGTCGCCAGATTCGCAGTGCTTACCAGCAACGGTGACGGTTTCGGTGGCCTCGGCCGTGGGGCGATCGGCCAACACCGCCGTGTATTGAGACTGGTAGGTGATCGGCCGGGGGTTGTCGCTCATGCCGCCGTCCACAGATAGGTAGGTGCGGATGCCAGGAATGTCCTTGCGGCTGCCCACCTCGTAGAGGGTGACCCCGCCGCTGGCCACCAGGGAACGCCCCGGTTCACAAAGCAGACGGGGCAGCTCCAGCCGCCGCTCCTGACAGGCCGCCGCCACCGCCTCGGCCACGGTGCGCACCCACTCACTGATGCTCGGCGGATCGTCGCTGGTGGTGTAACGAATACCCAGGCCACCGCCCACGTTGAGATCAACCACCTGGTGACCCAGGGAGCGGGCCAAGGCCAGGGCATCGGCCATCACTCCAGCTAGGTCGCGATGGGGCTGGAGCTCGAAAATCTGGGAGCCAATGTGGGCGTGCAGCCCCGTGAGCTGGGCCCAGGAACAGGTCGCCAGGTGCTGCAGCACCGCTTCGAGCTGGTCGGGATCGAAACCAAACTTGCTATCGAGGTGGCCGGTGCGGATGTACTCATGGGTGTGGCACTCAATACCCGGCGTAAAACGCAGCATCAGCTGCACGGGTCGCTGAAAGTCAGGGGCCAGGGCAGCCAGCAGCTCAAGATCGCGCCAGTTGTCAGCCACCACCGTGACGCCCTGCTCAGCTGCGAGGGCCAGCTCTTCGCGGCTCTTGTTGTTGCCGTGCAGCACGATGCGCTCCGCCGGCATGCCCCCCTGCAGGGCGGTGAGCAACTCGCCAGCGGAAACCGCATCAAGCCCCAGGCCTTCGGATGCCACCAGGGCAGTTATGGCCAAGGAGCTATTCGCCTTGGAGGCGTAGATGGCTAAGGACTGCCCTGGGTAGTGCTCGGCGAGGGCTTCTCGGTAGGCCCGGCAGGTGCCCCGCAAGGTGGCTTCATCGAGCACATATAAAGGTGTGCCGTAATCGCGGGCCAGGTCGCTCAGCAGGCAGCCACCCACCACTAAGCGCCCCTCACTGTCTAAGGCAGTGGTGAGGGGGGTGAGATTGCGATTAGGACTATGGGGATCCCTATCGCGTTCAAAGGGATTCAGCAGCGCAACGGGCTCAGGGGAGGTCAGCATGACTGTGGCCGCGCGGGTCAAGTGAGCATGAATGTAAGGAACTACTTGGCGGCGCTGCACCTGGCAGCCCTGGCTCCTGAGCACCTGGAGGCCTGCTTAAACCTCGACCAGGCCAGCCTCGGCGGCCTGTGGAACCGCGCCCAGTGGCAGAGCGAGCTGGCGGAGCAGCGGCGCCCCGGGGTGGGTCTTTGGCAAGGGCAGCAGCTACTGGCCTTGGCTAGCGGTTGGCTGGTGGTAGATGAACTGCACATCACCGTGGTGGCGGTGGATCCCGAGCAGCGGCGCCGGGGCTTAGGCCAGCAGGTGCTGAAGGCCCTGCTGCTGGAGGCCGGGCAGCAGGGAGCCCTGCACGCCACCCTGGAAGTAAGCCCGGCAAACACTGCGGCAGTGGCCCTATACCGACGACTGGGCTTCCGTGATGCAGGAGTGCGTCGCGGTTACTACCGCAATGGCGAAGACGCCCTGATCCAATGGCTGCGGTTATCTGACATGAATGATGCGTAGCCATGGTGTGGATAACCGGCTTTTCTTATTGCTAATGACCGGCAATTCAGCAATTTGCATTGTTGCCTTCGAACGCCTTAGACCCAGCCACCGCAGGGGATCTGCCTTTGATGCGGCGTAAACCACACCTCACCTGTTAACCCTGGTAGCTTGGAAGCACTTGCACCAGGCCTAGGCCAATGTTCGAGCGGTTTACCGAGAAAGCCATCAAGGTGATCATGCTGGCCCAAGAGGAGGCCCGCCGCCTTGGCCACAACTTTGTGGGCACCGAACAGATCTTGCTTGGCCTGATCGGTGAGGGCACTGGCGTTGCCGCCAAGGTGCTCAAGTCGATGGGGGTAAACCTTAAAGATGCCCGCGTTGAGGTTGAAAAAATCATCGGCAGAGGCTCCGGCTTCGTCGCCGTGGAGATCCCTTTCACTCCTCGCGCCAAGCGAGTGCTTGAACTCTCCCTAGAAGAAGCTCGCCAGCTTGGTCACAACTACATCGGCACCGAGCACCTGCTGCTTGGCTTGATCCGTGAGGGTGAGGGTGTAGCTGCTCGGGTCCTGGAAAACCTTGGCGTTGACCTAGCCAAGGTGCGCACCCAGGTGATCCGCATGCTGGGCGAAACAGCCGAAGTCGCCGCCGGTGGCGGCAGCGGCAAGGGCTCCACAAAAACACCAACCCTCGACGAGTTCGGCAGCAACCTCACCCAGCAGGCCGCCGATGGCAAGCTCGATCCGGTGGTGGGGCGTCAGAACGAAATTGAGCGGGTAATACAAATATTGGGTCGTCGCACTAAGAATAATCCGGTCCTAATTGGCGAGCCTGGCGTTGGCAAAACAGCCATCGCCGAGGGCTTGGCTCAGCGGATCAATTCTGGTGATATTCCAGACATCCTCGAAGACAAGCGAGTCCTCACCCTGGACATCGGCCTGCTGGTGGCAGGCACCAAATATCGGGGTGAATTTGAGGAACGCCTCAAAAAAATCATGGAGGAGATTCGCAGCGCTGGCAACGTGATCCTCGTGATCGATGAGGTGCATACCTTGATCGGCGCAGGTGCAGCAGAAGGTGCAATCGATGCCGCCAACATTCTCAAGCCGGCCCTAGCCCGGGGCGAACTTCAGTGCATCGGTGCCACCACCCTTGATGAGTACCGGAAACACATCGAGCGCGACGCGGCCTTGGAGCGTCGCTTCCAACCGGTCATGGTGGGCGAGCCTTCCGTTATCGACACGATCGAAATTCTGCGCGGTCTCAAGGATCGCTACGAAGCTCACCACCGCCTCAAGATCGCCGATGAGGCCCTGATTGCGGCAGCCACCCTGGGCGACCGCTACATCTCTGATCGCTTCCTTCCAGACAAGGCAATCGACCTGGTTGATGAGGCCGGCAGCCGGGTGCGGCTGATGAATTCCAAGTTGCCGCCGGCCGCCAAGGAAGTCGACAAGCAGCTGCGCGCTGTCCAGAAAGACAAGGAACAGGCCGTGCGCGAGCAAGACTTCACCAAGGCTGGTGAGTTGCGCGATAAGGAAGTAGAGCTGCGCGAGCAGATTCGCTCGATCCTGCAGACCCGCAAAGATGAAGAGCCAGCATCCGAGTCCGTGGCCGCTGAGGCCGGTAGTGGTGCACCCGTAGCGGTTTTTGAAGGCGCCGCCGAAGGCGATCGCACGCCCATGGTTACGGAGGAGGACATCGCCCACATCGTTGCCTCCTGGACTGGTGTGCCTGTTCAGAAGCTCACTGAAAGCGAGACAGCCAAGCTGCTGAACATGGAGGAGACCCTCCACCAGCGTTTGATTGGCCAAGACGAAGCCGTTAAGGCCGTGTCCCGTGCCATCCGCCGGGCCCGGGTGGGGCTGAAAAATCCCAACCGCCCGATTGCCAGCTTCATCTTCTCCGGCCCCACCGGCGTTGGCAAAACCGAGCTCACCAAGTCGTTGGCGGCTTACTTCTTCGGCAGCGAAGAAGCCATGATCCGGCTTGACATGTCGGAATTCATGGAGCGCCACACGGTCAGCAAGCTAATCGGCTCCCCTCCCGGCTATGTGGGCTTCAATGAGGGTGGCCAGCTCACCGAGGCTGTGCGCCGTCGTCCCTACACCGTGGTGCTATTCGACGAGATCGAAAAAGCTCACCCCGATGTGTTCAACCTGCTGCTGCAGTTGCTCGAAGACGGTCGCCTGACCGATTCCAAGGGCCGCACGGTGGACTTTAAGAACACCCTCATAATCATGACCTCGAACATTGGTTCGAAGGTGATTGAAAAGGGCGGCGGCGGCCTTGGCTTTGAGTTCGGCGGTGGTGATGCAGATGAAACCAACTACAACCGCATTCGCTCGCTAGTCAATGAGGAGCTGAAGCAATACTTCCGCCCCGAATTCCTCAACCGCCTCGACGAAATCATTGTCTTCCGTCAGCTCAACCGCGAGGAAGTCAAAGACATTGCCGAGATCATGCTCAAAGAAGTGTTCGGCCGGATGTTGGAGAAGGGTATTGCCCTATCCGTTACTGAAGCCTTTAAGGAACGGCTGGTCGAGGAGGGCTACAACCCCTCCTACGGCGCCCGTCCCCTACGCCGAGCAGTAATGCGGCTGCTTGAAGATTCGCTGGCTGAGGAATTCCTCACCGGACGGATTGGCGATGGCGACTCCGCCCTGGTGGATGTCAACGAGGACAAGCAGGTATTTATCCGCAAGCAGGCAGCCCTGCCGGCCGAGCCGGAATTGGCTGCGGCTGGAGTTTGAGGGGATTCGGCTCTAGCCCGTACCATCACTTGGGGATGAAAGCAGCAGCGGGATGAACAACTCCCTGAGCCAACACGCCATCGCACCTGCAGAGGTGTTGAGGGGCCCTGGAGCGTGGCTCCAGGGCATCCCGCGGCTTGCAGCCCTGGGCCAGCGCCCACTGGTGCTAGGTCGCAGCGCCGTAACAGCCCAGCTGAGGCAGCAACTGGTTGCCGACCTACACCAGGCTGGGCTCCAGCCCCACTGCGCCGAGTTGCAGTTCGACTGCTGCGAAGAAGACCTGAAAAAGGTCTCTGCCATTTGTCAAAAGCAAGGCTGCGATGCAGTTGTGGCCATTGGTGGCGGCAAGGTGCTCGATGCCGGCAAGTTGCTGGCCCACCGGCTGAGTCTGGCCTGCATCACTGCGCCCACCAGTGCGGCCACCTGCGCGGGCTGGACTGCCCTGGCAAACATCTATTCAGTTGAAGGTGCCTTTCTGGGCGATGTGGCCCTGGCCCGCTGCCCAGATCTGTTGATCTTTGACCACGACCTAGTCCGCCAAGCCCCAGCCCGCACCTTGGCAAGCGGCATCGCCGACGCCATGGCCAAGTGGTACGAGTCGTCGGTGAGTAGTGGCGCTAGCGGCGATGGCCTGGTGCAGCAAGCGGTTCAGATGGCCCGGGTGCTGCGCGACCAACTCATGCTGGAAGCTGAATTTGCCCTCCAGGATCCCCACGGCGCCGCCTGGGAGCGGGTAGCTGAAGCCTGCGGGCTCAGCGCTGGCTTGATCGGCGGTATTGGGGGAGCCCGCTGCCGCACCGTGGCTGCCCATGCCGTTCACAACGGCCTCACCCAACTGGAGGCCAGCCATGGCCGCCTACATGGCGAGAAAGTGGGCTTCGGGATCCTGGTGCAGCTGCGGCTGGAGGAGGTGCTCGGCGGCAACCAGCTCGCCGGCCAATCCCGGCGCCAGCTGCTGCCCCTGTTCCGCAAGCTCGGCCTGCCGGTGAGCCTGGAGGAGCTTGGCCTGGCTGAGGCAGGCCTGCACCAGCTGCAGCAGGCCTGCGCCTTTGCCTGCCGCGATGATTCAGATCTGCACCACCTGCCCTTTGCCGTAGGGCCCAACGACCTACTGGCCGCCCTGGTGAGCACCTGCAGCAGCGAGCGCCAGCCCGCGTGAACAGGGAGCCCACACCCCAGCAAGCCCTGGTGGCGGCAGCGGCCCGCAGCCTGCTAGATCCCCAGGGCAGGGCTCTGGCAGCGCAGGTGCAGTGGTGGCCCCTGCCTGAACTCGGCGAGGAGGGGCCCTGGCCTGTGGCCGTGCTGGGCGAAGGGCCACCGGTGTTGCTGCTGCATGGCTTTGATAGTTCCTTCCTGGAATTCCGGCGTCTGGCACCCCTGCTGGCCAGCGGCGTGCAGCTATTCATTCCCGACCTTTACGGCTTTGGCTTCTGCCCAAGGCCCACCGGCGGCGATTACAGCCCCAGTGGCGTGCTGCGCCACCTGGAGGTTTTGGCGGGGGAAATTGGCAGCCGCAATCCCGCCCCCCTCGGCCTGATCGGCGCCTCGATGGGTGGCTCGGTGGCGGTGGAGCTGGCCCGACGCCTGCCCGAGCAGGTGAATCGGCTACTGCTGCTAGCTCCCGCCGGCCTAACTGGCCGTCCCATGCCCCTGCCCCCCCTGCTCGATGGCCTGGGGGTGCGCTTTCTGGCCCTGCCAGGGGTGCGCCGGGGCCTTTGCCGCACCGCCTTCGCCGATCCGGACGCCGCCGTGGGAGCTGCCGAACTGGAGATCGCCTCGCTGCACCTGCAAAGCCCTGGCTGGGCTGATGCCCTGCGGCGCTTTGCCCGCTCCGGTGGCTTCGCCGGCAGCGGCGCCCCCCTGCCCAACCAACCAATCACGGTGCTGTGGGGCGCCAATGACCGCATCCTGCGGACACCCCAGAAGCGGGCGGCCCTGGCCCTGTTAGGAGAGCGGGTGCGTGAGCTTGATGCCTGCGGCCACCTACCGCACCTCGACCAGACCGCCACCGTCGCCGCCACCTGGCTCGGCGCCCCTTCCCAGCAATGAGCAGCAGCGACGACAAACCAGGCGGGCCGGTGATGCAGCTGCTGGCCAGCGGCCTGCAGCTCTGGGTGCGCCAGCAGTGCCAGTCCATCGGCAGTCTCGATATCCAGCTGCAAGGAACTGGCCTGCAACTGCTGCGCGGTCGCCTGGCCGGCGTGCAACTGCTGGCCCGCAGGGTGATCTACAAAGGCCTCCACTTCGAGCTGGTGGAGCTAAATAGCGGTCCCATCCAGGTGCACAGCGGCAACCTGCTCAAGGGCCAACCGCTGCAGCTGGAGCGGGCCTTCGAGATCCAGGGCCAGGTGAGCCTCACCGCCGACGGCCTCACCCGCTCCCTCAGCGCCCCCCAGTGGCGCGCTTTAGGCGATGGCCTAGGCGAAGCCCTGCTTGGCATCGTGCCCCTGGTGGAACTGCGCATGTGCCGCGACAACCTGGTGTTTGCAGCCCGGGCCCTCGGCACTCCAGACCTGGTCGAGCTGGCCACCACCGTTGTGGCAGCCAGGGGCAGCATCGAAATCAGCTCCGTAGTCGGCAACGTCAGCAGCAGGCTGCCGATGGATCCCGGCATCCACATCAGTGATGCCCGCATAGAAGCAGGCATGGTGCAGCTGATTGGCACAGCCCAGGTGAGCCCTTAGCCCTGCACTAGCCCTGCAAAAGCGGCAACACCAGGGTTACCAGCGAGTAAACCACCGCCGGCACAAACAGATAGCTGTCGATTCGATCCAGGATCCCGCCATGGCCAGGGATGGCATCACCGGAATCCTTTAGGCCTGCATCGCGCTTCATCATCGATTCGGTGAGATCACCCACCAGGGCAAACAGGGCCACCACCGCACCGAGCACCGCACCGATCAGCCAGCCCCAGCTCCAGCCGATCAAGGTGCCGCCGAAAGCACCCACCGCCACAGCACAGGCCACCCCGCCCAGGGCACCCTCCACCGTTTTGCCAGGGGAGATTGGCGAAAGCGGATGGCGCCCCAGCCGGCGGCCGATCACGTAGGAGCCGATGTCGGTGGCAACTATCAGGAAGCAGGCCAGCAGGGTGAGGGCGAGCCCGGCGCTGGCGGGCCAGGGCTGGCCGGCCAGGTTGGGCGCCAGAGCGTCGCCGGCCAGGTCGCGCAGACGTATCCAGTAGCTGGGCAGAAAACCCAGGTAAAACAGCCCGAAAATGGAAGCCGCGATGTCGGCGATGGTGCCGGTGACCGGCTGCAACAGCAGCCAGCCGCAGATCACCGCCCCAGAGGCCGGCAGCACCGCTGCGGCCACATCGCCGGCAAACCAACCGCCACCCAGTAAGTCACTGCCACTGGCCAGCTGGGTGGTTACCAGCAGCAGCTGCACCGCCACCAGGGTGGTTTTGGTGGCGGGCCGGATCCCCTTGAACTGGGCCATCCGGAAGAACTCCAGCAACCCCAAGTGCACGATCACCCCTACGGCCACCGTGAACCACCAGCCGCCAAGCATCACCACCACGAAGCCAAAGCCCCCAGCCAACCAGCCGCTCAGCAACCGGGGCAGGGAGGTGGCGGTGCGGGGTTTAGCTGGCTGGGTAGGGGGTATCAACACGCGGCGATCAGAAGGGCTCAGAGCTGGCTGAGCGCTCGGCAGCAATCAAAAACAGTGGTTCAGCCGCAGCCAATTTGGCCTGGCTGCCGCGCCGTTGCATGCGGTGCACGGTGGCCTGCACCACCTGCACATCGCGGGCCGCCAGCTGGCCCAGGGTATCGGTGGCATCCACCAAGCCCTCCAGGCTGGCGGTGCTGATCACCAAGCGCCCGCGGGGCACCAGCGCTTCCCATACCGCTAGCAGCACATCACCCAAGGGCCGTCCCACCTCCAGCAGCACCCGATCTGGGTGGGCGGGCAGCTGGTCCAGATCATCGGGCGCAGCGCCAGCGTGAATGTGCAGGTTGCTGATGCCAAAACGGCGTCGGTTTTGCTCCAACAACTCGATGGCATCGGGGTCGCGCTCGAGGGTATGCACCGCACCCCTGGGCATCAGCCGGGCGATTTCCAGGGCCAGGGCACCGGTGCCGCCGCCCACATCCCACACCAGGGAATCGGCGCGGGGGCGCAGATGGGCCAGCAGCATCACCCTCAGCTCCATGGGGGTGGGGCTGAAGCCCGGAGCGTCTTCAAAGGCACTATCCGGCAGCCCAGGGGTGACGAAATCCCACTGGTAGGTCGGCTGCTGGGAAGCTTGGCCTAGATCGGCCGCGGCATTGGAATCCATCGGCCTCCTATCCGGCCACAACCCTCACCGTATCAGCGATCTGGCCTGGCCAAAGGTGCTGCTGCTGCCGCAGCCAGGTAGCCCTAGCCAGATCGATCCGCTCGCCGGGCACCAGCAGGGGAATACCGGGCGGATAGGGACAAAGGGGTTCGGCGGCGATCCGTCCAGCTGCCGCCGCCAAAGCCACGACTTCCGCCGGAGCGCGCCAGGCCTCGGCCAGGGGCAGTTCCGGCTCCGCTACCAGCGGCAGCGGTGGCGCGCTGAAGGGTGGCAGGGGTGGTCCCCCCAGGGCACGCCGCAGGCGCAGCAGCTGGTGGGGCAGGCGCCACACCAGCCCAGGGGGCGGCGCCATACCCAAGCAAAAAGTGAGCGCCCCCGGTTCCGGCAACTCGGCGATCACACCCCGCTGCAGCAACCAAGCATCGGCCTCCAGCCCATTGATTCCCATGGCAGCGGTGTGCAGCACCAACCGCAGCGGGTCATTATTTGCAACCAGGGGCAAGCCCAGCGCACGACAGCGGCGCTGCAGGCGCTCGCCGCAGCGCCATGCCGCTTGCCAGCGGCGCCGGCCCGCCGAGCTGGTGAGGTCGTCGAGGGCAGCTTCTGCGGAGGCCAGCAGCAGGGCGCTGGGGCTGGAGGTCTGCAGCCAAAGCAAGGCCCGGGCCACGGCATCGCGATCAGCCCTGCCGCCCTGCAGCAGCAGGGCGGCGCTCTGGGCCAAACCGCCGCCAGCCTTCTGGCCCGAGAGCACCACCAGGTCGGCCCCGGCCGCCAAGGCCTCGCCGCGGCCGTGGGCTTGATCGACCAGGACGGGTAGCCCACGGCCGTGGGCCAATGCCACCAGGGCCGGCAGCTCGGCTCGCTGGCCCTGGTAGCTCGGCGACACCAGCACAAGGGCCGCCAGGGGACCATCCTGCTCTGCTGCTGCAAGCACCACCTCGAGATGGGCTGGACTCGGTGGCAGCCACAGGCCGCTGGCCGGATCGAAGGGCAGGTCAAACAGCACGGGCCGCAGCTGGCCCAGCACGCAGCCGTGCAGCAGGGAGCGGTGCAGGTTGCGGGGAAGCAGCACCCGGCTGCCAGGGGGAGCGAGGGCTAGCAGGGCTGCCTGCAGCAGGCCACTGGCACCATTAACACCAAACCAGAGCGCCTCCGCTCCAAGCTGGGAGGCACAACGCCGCTGAGCCTCAGCGACGGCACCGGTATCGATCAGGGGGCCACCCTGCTCTGGCAGCTCCGGCAGGTCCCAGCTGCCCGGCCGCTGACGCAGCAGGCTCCGCAGGGCAGGAGACAGACCCCGACCGCGGCCGTGGGCCGGCAGATGCAGCGGCAGGCCCATGGGTCAGGAAGCAAGGGATTTAGGGAGTTTGACCAACAACCAACTGTCGCTCCCTGAGCAGCGCCATAACCAACCGCAAGTTTTATTAAGCCCCAGGCGGGATTGAGAACCAGGCCACGGCAATTGCAATAGTACTAAAAATAACCACCACTACCGGCCAACTGCTATCCAGATGCTCAAGGCGACTCTTGGCCAATTCCCTGCACTCAATATCCTCTATTTCCTCCACGTCGGCGTAACGGCGACCAATCCAAATCACCAGCACAAAGGCAACCAGGGTGACCACATAAGCCACAACGTAAACCTGATCAAGAAAAGTCAGAAATGGAAGAACGGGAAGATCGCTGCGATATGTCTGCTGTAGAAAAACCAGTGTAAGCAGCACTGTCACTGGAATACTGGCTCGGGCATCCTGCTCATCCGGCCGCACCTTGAAAACAAGCAGAACCATTGACATAAGCACAACCAAAGGCAGCAACAGTCGCCATACAGAAGCCCAAGCGGAAGTTCCGAAGGAAATCTCGAATAGAACCATGCTGTAATCACTCTCACCACCACCTTGCCCGAAACTTGTGGCGTACTGGTGGCGGTATTCAGCGATCGACCAGCCCTGATTCAACCAGCCAAGTATACGAGCATTGAACCCCATTCCACTGTCACGTATATCGGGCTCAAGCCGCAGCTTGTCGTAGCTAAGACTGCCGTCCACATCATCAGCCTCGATAAATACCGGCAAGCTGATGCTCATAAAAGGGTAGTGGCGAAAGCTCGCCTGATCGAGCAGGTAGCGACCCCGGTAGCCAAATAATTGATAATAACCCCCATCAACTCGTCGTTCAGGGCCTTCACCAATCGGCTGAAGATCCGGCGGTGCGTCGCTTATCAAGGTATTGAGAAGGGTGAAGCGCTGATCAATCGAGATACCAGCCGCGTCGAGATAGCGCTGCAAAGGCTCATCCCAGATCAGCCAGATGTAGCCACTGGAGGCAAAACTAGGCACGCTCAGATCGAGCTCAGAAGCGGTATTTGCATACACCCCAAGCTGGGCTCGGTAGGGCGCAGCGGCAAACGCCTCCTGATCAACACTTGCCTCGCCTGGATTGAGCAGCTGACCTCGCAGGCTGGTCCAGCCACTCGGGGGCAGATGGCTCGGATCGATGTTGAGCGAACGCGCTGAGGTGGAAAGCCGCAGGGCATCTCGGCTCTGAACCGGTTTGATGTCGATGCGCGTGATCGCGATCAAGGCCAGAATCACTGCAAGAAGGAGTGACACCGTGGCGAACAAATTCCAGCGCCGCTGCTTCCTCACTGGTTTCCGGAGGCGGCTGTATCCGACATTACGCGCAAAACGGAGACTTGCCCTACTGCTCCTCCCTCTGCTCACACCCTTGTTGGTGCGTTCAGCCGCGGCGGTTAAACAGCCTGCCAAAGCCCCACCAGAGCTGGTTATCGGCCAGTCGGCACCTTTCAGTGGAGCCTCTGCCCAAACGGCTAAGAGCTATCAAGAAGGCTTACTCGCCTGGTTCAGCGAGGTAAACCGGCGCGGGGGAATCCATGGCCGGCGATTGCGCCTTATCAGCCTTGACGACCGCTACGAACCAAAACTCACCCTGCGTAATACCCGTCAACTAATTGAGCAGCAGCAGGCCATCGCCCTGATCGGCTTTTTTGGCACGGCCAACTCAAAAGCGATCCTCCCTTTAGTGGAGAAGGTTGGGATTCCCTACGTCGCTCCCAGAACCGGAGCTAAAGCCGTCTTGAGTCCGTATCGCCCCATGGTGTTCAACATGCGGGCTAGCTACCAGGCAGAGATCGATCAGGTGATCGACCACCTAGTGCGGGACGGCCGCCACCAAGTGGCGGTGGTGCACATCAAGGATGCCTATGGAGATGATGGGCTGCGCTCCACCAAAAAGGCCCTGGCCCGTCATGACCTGAAACCGGCGGCAGTTACTGGGGTCATGCGCGACTCCACCAACACCAACACAGCAGCCCGGCAAGTCGTGGCGGCCAATGCCAATGCAGTGTTGATAATCGCCACCTTCACAACCTCCGCCGCTCTGAGCCGCGACTTGTCCCGGCTCGGCAGCAGGGCCCAGCTGATGAACCTTTCGCCGGTCGGTATCGAGGGATTACAGGATGCCCTGCCGGCGGGCCAGGCCAACGGTATTGGCATTTCCCAGGTAGTTCCCTTCCCCTGGAACCGAAGGGTCCCGGTGGTGGCCCAGTACCAGCAGTTGATGCAGCGGCAGCAAAAGGAGGCCAGCTACGGCTACACAAGCCTGGAGGGTTTCCTGGCCGCCCGCTGGCTCACCGCTGCCTTGGACAAGGCGGGCCCTAACCCAAGCCGCGCCAACCTTGTGGGGGCCTTCAGGACGCTCACAAATCTCGACCTGGGTGGCTTCAAGCTGAAGCTCGGGCCGGGCAACAATCAGGGCAGCGATTTGGTGGAATTGACTTTTCTGGGATCGCAACGTTGGGGGCCTTAGCACCGCAACGCCACAACTCAGCGTTTCTAGAGTCGTGCAGTCCTCTGGCTGCTGTGCCTTGACCAACGCCGAAGCTGCTAGCGAGCTGGGTTACGACCCAGGCCGGGACCTGCGCTGGTTGCTGTTGCGTCCCTGGGTGCTGATAGCCCGGCTGCTCGTGGTGATCTGGCAGCTGTCCAGCCTGGCCCTGGTGTTGGTGGTGCAGGGGAACAGCAGCAATGACCAGGTGCAGCAACGGCTGGGGAGACGCATTCTCACGACGCTCACGGATCTGGGCCCCTGCTTCATCAAGGTGGGCCAAGCCCTTTCCACCCGGCCCGATCTGGTGCGGCGAGACTGGCTCGAACAGCTCACCCAGCTGCAGGACAACCTGCCCGCCTATCCCCATGGGATTGCGCTAGCAACCATTGAGCAGGAATTGGGCGCCCCGGCCGACCAGCTGTTTGAGGTATTCCCCGACTACCCCGTAGCTGCAGCCAGCCTGGGCCAGGTCTACAAAGCGCAGCTCGCTGATGGCCACTGGGTGGCCGTCAAGGTGCAACGCCCCAATCTGCCCACCATTCTGCGGCGGGATCTAGTGATCATCCGCCTGTTGGCTGTGCTGAGTGCGCCGCTGCTGCCACTCAACCTGGGCTTTGGCCTCGGCGACATCATCGATGAATTCGGCTCAACTTTGTTCGAGGAGATTGATTACCGGCTCGAGGCCAATAACGCTGAACGATTTGCCGATCTGTTCGCCCGCCAACCAGAGGTGACCGTGCCGCGGGTGGAGCGACTGCTATCCAGCCAGCGGGTGCTCACCACCCAGTGGATCAATGGCACCAAGTTGCAGGAACGCCAGGCGCTGGAGGCCCGCAACCTGGATCCCTCGGCCCTGATCCGCACTGGCGTGATCGCCGGGCTGCAGCAACTGCTCGAATTCGGCTATTTCCACGCTGATCCCCACCCCGGCAACCTGTTTGCGCTCTCCGGCAAAACCGGACCCCTGGGCCATGTGGCCTATGTGGATTTCGGCATGATGGATTCGATTAGCGACAGCGATCGCCTCACCCTCACCGGTGCCGTTGTTCACCTGATCAATAGGGATTTCACCGCCCTGGCGGCTGATTTCGTCAGCCTGGGTTTCCTCAATCCCCGGGCCGATCTCGAGCCAATCATTCCTGCCCTTGAGGAGGTGCTTGGTGGCGCCCTAGGCGACAACGTGGGCTCCTTCAACTTCAAAGCCATCACCGATCGCTTTTCGGAGCTGATGTATGCCTATCCCTTTCGTGTGCCGGCTCGCTTCGCCCTGATCATTAGGGCGGTGGTGAGCCAGGAGGGCCTGGCCCTGCGGCTTGATCCCAGCTTCAAGATCATCAGGGTTGCCTATCCATACGTGGCCCGGCGCCTGCTGGCAGGCGACACCAGTGAGATGCGCGAAAAACTACTTGAGGTGCTCTTTGATCGACAAGGGCGGCTGCAGCTTGAACGACTAGAAAATCTATTGGCGGTTGTTGAGAACGATTCCACTAGCCCCGATTTGCTTCCAGTTGCGGGAGCTGGCCTGAAGCTGCTTCTGGGCCCAGAGGGCAGCAGCCTAAGGCAACGGCTCCTGCTTACTCTGGTTCAGGGCGATCGCCTGCACACAGACGATTTGCGAGCCCTGTTGGGCCTGATGGGACGTACTTTTTCACCTCGCAAGTTGGTGAGTGGCATGCTGGCAAAACTCACACTGCAGCCAGCTTAAATTATAGACTTAAACAATAGACTTAAACAATAAATAGCTCAGCCAACCTGGGGGATCGTCATCCAGCAGAAGGTAATTGCAGTACCACCCAACAGAACCACCACTAGGGGCCAGGTATCATCAAGGCGATTTAGATGCAGCAATAACGCTTGTTTCTCGGCGGGATCTTCAATCGATTCCATCACGGCATAGCGTCGTCCAATCCACAGAACCAACACAAATGCCGTCAGTGTAACTACGTAAGCAACGACGTACACCTGATCAAGGAAGGTAAGGAAGGGCAAATCAGGCAACTTGTCACGATAGGTTTGCTGTAGGAAAACCAGGGTAAGGAGCACAGTGACCGGGATACTGGCACGAGCATCCTGCTCATCAGAGCGCACCTTAAACACCAACAACACCATGGCCATCAACACGGAGAGGGGCAACAACAATCTCCAGAAAGACGACCACGAAGAGGTGCCATAGGAAATCTCAAAGAGGATCTGGCTATAGTCATTTTCTTCGCCACCAAGGCCAAAATTTGTAGCGTAGTGGTGCCGATATTCCGCAATCGACCAGCCGGTATTTAGCCAGCCAATAATACGAGCATATAGACCCATGCCGCTATTGCGGATCTCTGGGACCAAGCGAAGATTTTGATAACCAAGCCCCCCATCCAAGTCATTAGCCTCAATGGCAATTGGCAGACTAATATTCATGAAGGGATAGTGACGAAAGCCAGCCCTGTCTACATAATAACGGCCAATATAGGTAAATAACTGATAGTAGCTACCGTCAGAGAGTCGCACTGGCGTTTCGCCGACGGGGACAAGGCTCGAACCCTTATCAGAAAGCAAGGTGTTTAGAACAATAAATAAGCTGGAAATATCTCCACCATGAGTTTCCACATAGCGCTGCATAGGCTCCTCCCAGCGCAGCCACACATAGCCACCACTTGAATAGCTTGGCACCGTTAGATCTAGCTCATAATTGCTAGTCGAATACACTCCCACTTCCACCTTGTAGGGGGCTCGCTCCAGTTCAGCCCGATCCACCCGTTCCTCCCCGGCGCTGAGCTGGTCTCCCCGCATGGCGCTCCACACACCAAGGGCAGGCTTCTCGCCGAGGGGCAGGGTGGTGAGAGCGCGGGATGCGGAGGAGAGCCGCAAAGAGTCGCGACTTAGCACTGGGCTCACATCAATGCGCCCGATCCCCAAAATTGCCAGGATGGCCGCCAGAACAACGGCAACCATCGCCAGCACATTCCAAGGCCTTTGCCTGCGCTTACCCATGCCCAACCGCTGCATTTTGCTGAAGTTAAGGCCGAAAGCCGCTTGGGGGCGAGTGGGCACCTCAGCGGCGCTGGCCCTGGCGCTGAGCCTGCCTGCCCTGGCATCAACAGAAATGGTGCTGGGGCAGTCGGCGGCCCTCAGCGGCCCCTCCGGCATGCTCGGCAGCGAATACCGGGCAGGGGCCCTGGCCTATTTCGCCGAAGTGAATCGCCAAGGCGGCGTCCATGGCAAGCGCCTGAAGCTGCTGAGCCTCGACGACCGCTACGACCCACCTCTCACCCTGCGCAACACCAAACAGCTGGTTGAGCGCGACAAGGTGTTTGCCTTGTTTGGTTATGTGGGCACCCCCACCGTCAAGGCGGTGTTGCCCTTGATCGAGAAACAGAAAATCCCTTTGATCGCTCCACTCACCGGCGCCCAACTGCTACGCCAGCCCCATCGCCCCATGGTGTTCAACCTGCGTACCAGCTACCACATGGAAATTGACCGGATGGTCGACTACCTGGTGCGCAGCGGCCGCCATCGCGTTGCGGTTGTCTATCAAAACGATGCCTTTGGACAAGACGGCCTCAAGGGATCTCTCAAGGCCTTGAGACGCCATGGCCTCAAACCAGTGGCCACTGCCAGCGTTGAGCGCAACTCAAACCAAACCGGCGGGGCAGCCAGCATGGCGCAAAACGCCAATGCCAACGCGATTTTGGTGATAGCGGCCTACCCGAGCTCAGCCTCCTTAAGCCGCGAGATGCGGCGGCGCGGCAGCACAGCCCAGCTGATGAACGTATCGTTTGTAGGTACCAGCGCCCTGCGGGCCACCCTGAAAAGCCATGAGGCCAGTGGCATTGGCGTGGCCCAGGTGGTGCCTTTCCCTTGGAACGAAAGGGTGCCAGTGGTGAAGGAATACCAGGAATTGACGCGGCGCCAGCAGGCCAAACC
>NZ_JAGQBL010000013.1:0-94249 GCF_024345615.1 Cyanobium sp. Maggiore-St4-Cus | reverse complement strand
AAAGTTGCACCCCCGATCTCTTTCCTGGCTCCAAAACCCTAAGCCAGCGGCCCTAAGTTCAACTCACTTCTAACGGCTACTTCTCTCCACGCACCAGTTCCACTGACCATCCTTCGAACGCTCGCCATCACCTGGCCGCAAGAAATGCTCAGCGAAGAAGAAAAGCTTACGGCGGCGGCTCAGGTGGATGGTGGTGTTAGCTGACCAGTGCCTTTACCTGGGGCGCTGGCGCACCTCGAAGCAGGCCATCCACACTTAAATCCTCATCGATATCTGGCCAGTGGATTCCGTAGCCAGCCCCAGCAATCTCCCAGTTGTCACGCTCCTGGGAAGTTGCATGAAGAAGCCGTGGGAACCAAGCCAACGGCACCGAGATAGATCGTCCATCCGCCAAGTCGACGATCAGCCTGTCCTCAGTCAAGGCAACGTCAGTGACCTGCTCACCAGGGTTAGCCATGAAACTCCTCCCATGCCTTCAGCAGGCTAGCTCTGTTCAAGCTGACCAGTCGTTCAATCTCTCGCTGCTCCCTGGCGCCAAAGCCAAGGCTCGATGCCAGTGCAACGGGAAAAAGCCAGACTTTGCATGACGCCTTATCTCTGTCAACATGAACATGGGGTGGCTCGTTTGGCTCGTGACTATAGAAGTAGATCCGGTAAGGTCCACTTCTGAGGATTGTGGGCATCCGAAATCGCTACCATCACCATGAGGATACCGACCACGGCCTTCCTGTGCAGCTAACGGCTGCCCCTGAGTGGCAGGCAAGGACTAATTGCGAAACGGGAAATGGGTGGTGGCCTGTCCACTCCAGGGGCTTGTTATCCGTTCCTTTATGCCGTGACACTTCTCTGGAGTGCTTCCTGCGCGAGCGTATTGAGACTCTTTCCCTGCACCTCCGCAGTCATCGCCAATTTCTCGTGTAGTTCAGGCGGAATCCGAAGATTGAATCTGCCAGAAAATTGTCTGCGGGGCTCGATTCCTTGCTCCTTGCAGACCTCAAGAAAGACATCCAATGACTTTTTGAACTCTCGGCGAAGCTCATCCGGACTGGATCCATAGAAGTCCGCTCCACCAGAAAGGCCAAGAATTTCCCCGCGAAACTGATTCGTTTCTTCGTCGTACTCAATTCTGGCGTGGTAGCCATCCACATTCATCAGGTTCATGGTGTCACTCCGTGTTCTTCAAACCATTTGCGGATTGAAGCAACAGCACCCTTGTCTGTATCAGGCGATGGGTGGGGTCTGTGAAAGACCCTGACTTCGCCAAACAGAACGACCGCGACTCGGCTGCCCGCCCGCTCACTGACATCCCCACCAAGCTCCTGAAACAGGGCTTCAATGTCCCTCCACGGCAAGCTGCCGCTTACGGGTCGGGAAAAGATCAGCTCAAGGGTGCGCTGGTGCTTCCGCTTCATCCATGCATGGTACTACCAATCGGTACCAGGTGCGACTTGCGGTCAACGGCTTGCTGGATACGGATAACTCTTTATTGGACGGTTCCGTGAACCGAGGCGCGCACATTGTGCCTTTCCGATAACCAAAGACGCCTAGCGTCGTTAATTCCCTGAGACTTTTTACCCTGCATAGGGTCTTTCAGAACTCCCTCCCAAGATAGCCGTGGTTCACGGGTCCGCGAACCAACTGTTCAGATGGTTACAGAGCGTCAGCGGGGCTGCGTACACCGTGAGGGCCTCTATTCAGGACGTGGGTATAGATCATGGTGGTACTGACGTCCTTGTGACCGAGCAGCTCCTGGATCGTGCGTATGTCCTGGCCCCTCTCCATTAGGTGAGTGGCAAAAGAGTGGCGGAAGGTGTGACAGCTGGCCGCCTTGGTCACACCAGCTTCAAGTAGTGCCCGCTTCACAGCCTTCTGTACCACGCTCGGATCGATGTGGTGTCGCCCCTGAGCACCAGAAACTTTGTCGCACCATCGCTTTTGCTGGGGAAACACCCACTGCCACGCCCATTCACGTTCCGCATTCGGATACTTGCGGGCCAAGGCATAGGGCATCAACACGCGGCCCCAACCCGCCGCCAAATCGCTCCGATACAGCTCGCGCACTTGCTCCAGATGCTCCTGGAGCCCAGGCACCAAGCTCTGGGGCACCATCGTCATCCGATCTTTGCCGCCTTTTCCATCGCGCACGGCGAGCTCCCGCCGCTGGAAATCCAGATCCTTCACCCGCAGCCTCAGTGCCTCCATTAGCCGGAGACCACTGCCGTACAACAACCCAACAACTAGCGCAGGCTCACCCTCCAGCCGTTCTCTCACCGCCCTCACCTCGCCTTCACTGAGCACCACCGGCACCCGCTGACGCGTCCGGGCACGCACCACCCCATCGAGCTCCAGCTCGCGCTCCAACAGATCTCGGTAGAGAAAAAGCAACGCCACCAGTGCCTGGTTCTGAGTGGAGGCACTCACCTGCTTCATATCTCCCGAGGGTGGCGCAGGTGATGAAAGCGCAGAAACCGCCGCAGCCACAGCTCATAGGTCTTCACCGTGCGGCGCGCGTAGTGGCGTGTCTGAAGTAATTCCCGATAGCGCTGTATCAGTCCAGGAGGTTTGACTACAGGGGCCATGGTTGTTGGTAGTGGGTTCTATACAGAGTTCCCCTACGCGACCATCAAGCTGCTTAGTCCCTTCCCCATCAACAGCACCCTGCTGGTGAACGGCAAGGCCTGGCTGGTAGGCAGGGATATTGAAGCCCCGACCGGTTTTATGGGGTACAACAGGTCAAAACCTAGCGAGTATCAATGCCCTCCTACTGGTGGGTGAATCACAAACAGACCTACCGGCAGGAGACCGACGGCGGCTACATCTGGTCGCCGAAGACCAATGCCAACGGCGCCCGCAATGTGACCTACGACAACCTCACCCGCTGCCAGCGGGGGGATGTGGTGTTCAGCTATGCGAATGGGCGCATTAGCCAGTTGGGCCTCGTGGAAACGGCGGCGGTCACGGCCACCAAGCCGCCGGAATTTGGCTCAGCAGGGGAGAACTGGAGCCAGGAGGGCTGGCTGGTGCGGGTGAACTGGCAGCCGCTGCGCCAGGCCCTGGTGCCGCAGACGTTCTTTGAGCTGCTGCAGCCCCTGCTGCCCGAACGCCACAGCCCAATCAGCACCAGCACGGGCCGAGGCAACCAGGGGGTGTACCTGGCAGGGCTGAACGAAACCCTGGGCCTGTTGCTGCTGAAGCTGATTGAAGACCACGCCGATCCGGCGGTGCGCGTGCACCTGGTGGTGCTGGCAGAAGAGGGCGCCTACACCGAGGCCCTGCTCGATGACATGCAGCTGCTGCGGGAGGTGCCCAGCAGCACCGAGCGCGATGCGCTCACCAAGGCGCGGCTAGGGCAGGGGTTGTTTCGCCATCGGGTGTCGGAACTGGAGCCGGCCTGCCGGGTTACGGGCCTGGCGCGGCAGGAGTTCCTGGTGGCGAGCCACATCAAACCCTGGCGATCCTGCGACAACAGCGAACGGCTCAGCGGCGCCAACGGCCTGCTGCTCTCCCCCCATGTGGACAAGCTGTTTGATCGCCATTGGATCAGCTTCGATTCAGGCGGAGAGCTGGTCTGGCAGCACGAGGCGGCAGGGGAGGCCTTGCGCTGCTGGGGCATCGAAGGGGCGAACCTGATCCGACCGTTTAGCCGGGAACAAGAGGCGTTCTTGAGTGCCCACCGGGATGCCTTGAGGCACTGAGTGTAATTAGGGCGCTGCTGCCAACATCGCCCGCGACCGCGCCACACCCGAGAGCCTTAGCCTGAAGATTGTCTTCGAATATTCCTTCAACTAACAGCTACTGGGCTAGATAAACAAGCCATTCTTCGCAACAGCATTGAGACAGGCAAGCGACAGCACAATAGGCTGAATTAAGCTGCTTCCAAGACGAGTGAAAATGCAGAACTGGGCGCTCAGCAGCTGGATGTTTCTCAAGCGGACGCCAACACTGGTGTTTGCCATGGCCGTGCTTGGACTCGGGCTCACCACCGCCAGTGGCGTCATGGTGAGGGGCATCCGCAACGCCAACGACACCATCACAGTTACTGGAGCCAGCACGGAGCGAATTACATCCGACTTCGTCGATTGGTCGGTGAAGGTCTCCCAGAGCGGGGCCAGCCAGCAAGCTTCTTACCAAGGGCTGCAGCCTGCAGTAGAGCAAACCGTGGCCTTCCTCAAGGCCCAAGGCATCGAGGCCGATGAGATGGAGCTCGACTCGGTCAAATCGGAAAGGCAGGAAGTGCGCGATCCCCGCACCGGGAACCTGCGCTCCACCACCTGGACCACCACGCAAGCAGTGCTGATCGGCAGCTGGAATGTCGCCAAGATCTATAAGATCTCCGGTCAGATTGGGCAGTTGATCGGCAAGGGCGTGCCTCTGGAGCGGGTCGACATGCTGGCAAAGGCCACAAAGGACACCCGGGCTAGGGCCGGCGCCGGCATCGGCGCGATCACAAACGCCGACAAAGGACATCACTGCGGTGATGGCCGTGACCTTCAGGGTTGAGTGAACCTGGCAAGATTTATTGGCTATCTGTGCATTGGCCAGGCTCACTCTCGGGGCCAAATGGGCGCCCGCAGGAGCTACAAATCCCCTTGTCTTCCCTACCACGCCGGATTTCTTCTTCATAGCCAGCTGCAATGATGCCAGCAGGTAGGGCAAAGATGGCAATCCCAAGCAGCTGAATTATACCGCCAAGGAATTTGCCAAGCGGTGTAACTGGAGCCATGTCACCGTAGCCAACAGTCGTAAGCGCCGAGATTCCCCACCACATCGCCGCAGGAATACTTGTGAATACCTCTGGCTGGCTTTCAACCTCAATAATGTAAATGGCGCTCGAAGCCAGGATGAGCATAACCACAACCAATGCGAGTGCCACACCAAGATCTCCGCGGCGTGCAGCGATCACGCGCTTCATGCGACCGATGGAATCCGAATAGCGACCCAACTTGAGCACCCGTGCGAATCTCAGTAGCCGGAGGACTCGGAGTATTCGCAGATCAATAGCGGAGGCAGGTAAGGCGAGCGTGATGTAGAATGGCAAAATCGCTAAAAAATCAACCACACCCAAGAAGCTGCTCACGTAGCGCAGCCGGCCAACAATCGGCTGCCGGTAGCGTGGATCAGCCGTACAGGACCAAATCCTGGCTGCGTATTCGACGCTGAAGACCGCTACCGAAAAGATCTCAAACGCCCAAAAAACCGTGCTGAAGCGCAGCTGCAGGCTCCGCACCGTTTCCAGGATGACGGCAAGCACATTCAAAAGGATCAGCACGAGCAGGGAAACGTCGACCCAATCCCACTCGGCCACCCCGCTTTGCTGATCCTCACTGACATCCAGGAGCTCCCAAACTCGCTGGCGCAGCTCTAAGCCAGTCATTTCCCTAATGCCCTTGAAACACGCTGAACCATAAGGAGAGGTGGCTGTGCCTGCCAAGGCGCGGCAGCAGGGTGCTGATACCTAAGGTCACATAGGCCTTTTCGGGGCCGTTTCCATTCCCCCTTGTCCTGCGGCAGCTTCATTGACTCCACCTGTTTCCCTGCCGTCCCTAGCCACCGCGCAGGTCGCCACGCCAGCAGCCACTTATCCCAGCAAAGCTGAGCTGCTTGCCTGCCTGCCCTCTGAGTTAACCAAGATCAACCCGGTTAAAGCCTGGGGAAGTCTGGCCATGTCCCTGGGCCTATCTGTTTTGGCCTATGGCCTGGGAACCCTGATCCCCCTGCAGTTCAGCGCTGCGCCCCTCTGGCTGCTCTATGCCGTAGTCACTGGAACGTTGGCGGGAGGTTGCTGGGTAATTGCCCATGAGTGCGGTCACCGTGCCTTCCATCCCAACCCCCGCGTCGAAGCGGTGGTGGGATTTGTGCTTCACAGCTTGCTTCTTGTGCCCTACTTCAGCTGGCAGCGCAGCCATGCGGTACATCACGCCAACTGCAACCACCTCGAAGCAGGTGAAACCCATGTGCCGCCTCGCTCCGATTCCAGCTCGGGACGCTTCGTGGCCGGAACAAGACGGCAGCTGGGCCAGGCCCTCTACGGCGTGGCCTCCCTGTTTACCCACCTGGTGTTGGGTTGGCCCCTTTACCTGATGTTTGGTGTTGCCAGCGGCGAAGAGTACGGCAGCCCCACCTCCCATTTCACTACGGCTGCACCCTTCCGCAACGGTGCCCGCCAGCTATTTCCCGACTCCTGCCGTCGCCTGATGGTGATCTCAAACCTCGGACTTCTGGCGATGGTTGCGGTACTGGTGTGGGCTTCCATCCACTTCTCCCCGGCGAGAGTGCTGCTGGTATACGGACTGCCCTATCTGGTGGTAAATGCTTGGTTGGTTGGCTACACCTGGCTGCAGCACACCGATACCGATATTCCCCACTTCTCCACCAGCGACTGGAATTGGGCAAAAGGTGCTCTACAGACGGTGGATCGTCCTTATGGCCCCCTGCTCAACCTGCTGCATCACGGCATCGGCTCAACCCATGTGTGCCATCACATCAACCCGAAAATTCCCCACTACAACGCTTGGCGGGCCAGCGCCTTGCTCAAGCAGCGTTTTCCCGAGCTAGTTCGCTACGACCCCACACCTATCCATCGCGCCTTGTGGCGGGTAGCAACTCGCTGCACCGTAGTTAGTCAGACTGGAGTGAATGGTGGCTTCTATTACAGTTCGAGGCCAGCCAGCCAAATCTAGCTAGATCTAGCTAGATCTAGACAACTGCCCATAAAAAAAGCCCGGAGTAAGAGCTTCGGGCTTTTATTTTAGGGATTAAAATCACTGGTAAAAACCAGAGATTATGAGCTCTAGCAATCAGCCTAGGCCCAGTTGAGCAGCGATGCTTTGACCGGTGAGCAGCTCGGTGCCAAGACCAATCACAAAGCCCATCATGGCCAAGCGGCCGTTCCAGGTCTCAGCAAAAGCAACAAATCCGAAGCGGGCGGTGGATTCGGTCATGAGTGTTGAGGAATGTTTCAACAACTATAACTGGTTGTAAAGACCTCGGCCAGCCCAGATGTTGAAAGCAAGAGAGGAGCTGCTGGTCCTGTTGCGTCGTGGCGCCAGGGGGGAAGCCCAACGCCAGGGGCCGCGGGTAAGGGAGCTGATTCTCGAGCTCGAGCGCACCTCTCCAGTAGATCTCGCCGCCCCAGGTGCCCTCGAACTGCTGGAGGGGGTATGGGAGTTGCGCTGGAGCAGCAGCAGCCAGCCCTATCTGCAGGCTGTGCCATGGCTGGAGAACCTGCAGATACTGGCTCCATCGCGGGGGCGCGCCCTGAATCTGTTGAGGCCGCCAGGGCAGCTGGCCGGCCTGGGTGGCATAGCTGTAGAGGCCAGCATCCAGCTCGAATCAAGCCCTGGCGATAACAGCTCAACTCCACAGCAGCGGGTGCAGGTGAGCTTCCAGAGCGGTGGCTGGCGCGGTCCTCTGCTGGGCACCACACGCTTACAGCTGCAACGGGAGGTGCAGCAAAGCTTTCCAGCCTGGCTCGACATCACCGTGCTCACCGAGGAGCTGAGGCTGTGCCGTGGCAACGCCGGCACCATCTTTGCCCTGCTGCGTCGCCCCGATCTAGCCGTTGCAGACTTTTTCGACAATCAATAAAAACGGTGCAAGACACCCCAAGCCTGAGCAGCTCCCTGGTGCTGGCTGCAGACAATCCCCCTGCCCTGGCAAGGTTTTACGCCGATTTGCTGGTGGTAGAGCCCCTGCAGGGGCTTGGGGCCAGCCATTGGCGGGTGCCCTGGCCCGCCGGTGGCTTCCTGGAGATCTACGCCCCATCCCAAAACCGGCCCCAAGCCAAACAACCAGGCCGGCTAGCAACGTGCCTGCAGCGCAGCGTGCCTGCCGGCAACGACCACGATGCTGCCATGGCCCTGCTGCAGGCCTGGCTGGCGAGCGCCATTGGGCTGGGCGCCACGCTTCTGGACGGTCCGCGCCAGGAGGCCTTCGGAGTGGAGGCCTGGCTGCTGGATCCGGAGGCAAACAGGCTGCTGCTGCTGGTGCAAAACCAGGTCAGTTAGAGCGGGCGTAGGGACCAAAGGCAACGGCGCACTCGGCACCGCAGCGGGCGCCCAGGTTGATTGCTGCGGCAGCGGTCCAACCAGCCGCCAGTCCCGCCATCACCCCGGCTGCAAAGCTGTCGCCGCAGCCATAACTGTCGACCGGCGGGGCCACCAGGGCCTGGGCAGCGAAGCGCCCGCCTGGTTCGCTCCAGCCACCAGCCGCCCCTTCGGTGGCAATTCGTAGTCGGGGGGGGCGCGATAGAGCGCCAGCGGGCACCTGCTCACCCGGGTCGAGGGCGCTGCCGATCAGGGCATCGCAGCTCACTCCGCTGGCCTCCAAGAGCGGCAAGCCAACCCGTGGCGTGGCGCCGAGCAGCCGGGCCCGGCGGCATTGCTGCAGAGCTGCCGCGTCGGCCGCGGTCACAAAGACGCAATCGCAGCAGGACAGATCAGCCCAGGGGAGTGGATCCCTAGCCAACGGGGCCAGTCGCTCGCCGATCACGGTGATGCTGCGGTCACCGGCCCGATCCACAAAGCTCACCCCCCGGCGGGTTGGGGCATCCCGCCAGGCCACCTGAAGATCAAGACCCAGCTCCGTGAGCCGCTCCGCTGAGCGCTCGCCGGTGGCGTCCCGGCCCAGGGAGGTGAAAAACCGCACCCGCTTGCCGCTGAGACGGGCCAGCTGCACCGCCACCACCGCCCCACCACCGGCGGGTTCCTCCAGAAAGGCGGTGGCCCGGTCGATCGAGCCAGCAACCGGCAGCTGCTCCACTGCCACAAAGCTCACCCACTCCACATGTCCCACCACCGCCAGGTTGAGGGCAGCGAGGGCGGAATCCGGGGCCATGGCAACAGGGCAACCTCACCAGCATGGGCCGGCGTAGCCTTGCACCCACCTATCTATATCTGCCATGCGTGCCGTGCCGCTGCACCTCGAAGCCGGCAGTGATGTGCGCCGCAGCCTGGAGCAGCTGGCCCTAGAGCACAACGCCGGCGGCTTTGTGCTGAGTGTGGTGGGCAACCTCTCCCAAGCCGCCTTTGCCTGCCCTGGCAAAAGCGCACCCACGGTTTTGGCTGGCGAGCTGGAAATCATCACCCTGCAGGGCACAATCAGCCCGGATGGGGTGCACCTGCACCTGAGCTTCTCCGATGCCAGCTGCCAGGTGTGGGGCGGCCACCTCGAGCCCGGCACCCTGGTGCTGCGCGGCGCCGATCTGCTGGTGGGCCTGCTCAGCACCGGCACCAGCCCAGCGCCTAGTGCATCGCCGACCACATCAGTCAACAGCGAACCGCGAGTTGAAATCGCCGGCCGGCCGGAATGCCCCTTTTCGCGCCGGGCCCTGCGCATGCTGCGCACCCTGGGCATTGCCTTCGTCGAAATCGAACCCGACGAGACGGGACCGGTGCCCCAGCTCTACATCGATGGCGTCGCCATTGGTGGCTACAACGAGCTGGCCGAACTGCACAGCCGCGGCGAATTAGACGCGCTGCGCAGCCTGTGAGCCCCGAGTTAGGGGTTGCCACGCTGCAGCTAGGCACCACTAAGGGCTGTGGCCTGGCCATCGGCGCCTATCCCCACTTCAGCTACGACGCCAGCGGCGGCGGCGGAACCGGTGAGCTCGGCCCCGGCCCAGCTGGCGGCCCGCAAACCGTGAGCTTCGAGCCCGCCAGCCTGTTGATTCCGCCACTCAACTGGCGCACCACCCGGGTGCTGGGGCTGCCCCTGCCCCCGGGCCTGGAGATCGCCATCGCCCCTGAGCAGCTGGCGGGCAGCATCGATTCAGCAACAGGTGCTGTTCAACTGCACTTCCAGGCCCGCTTTCGCTTCCGCATTGCTGGGCTCTACCGCGCCCCCGACCTGGTGATCGACACCCTGCTCAGCACGGGCGCAGCCCAGGGGCAACGCCACCGGGCCATGGGCCAGCCCCTCAGCGCCGATGGCACGGCCCTGCTGGTGGGAGTGGCAAGCGTGCCACCGTGCGGGGACCCCTGGCTGGATCGTCTGCTGGGCCTGCCTGATGAAGCCCTTGCCATGCTGCGCTGCAACTTCAAGTGCGAGCCGTGAGCGAATCTCTACCCCAACGTCTGGATCGCTTGATCGCCCGGGCCGGTTTCAATCTGCTGCTTCCGCCGCTGATTTTGCTGATTCCCTGGCTCCAGGAGCTGGTGGACCAGCTGGTTTTCGGTGGCAACTGGAACCTGCCGATGACGCCCGGAGGCTCCTTCCTCGGGGTGCTGACAGCTCCCTTCAGCCATAGCGGTTTTGGCCATCTCCTGGGCAATTCGCTCACCTTTCTGCCCCTCTCCTGGCTGGTATTGCTGCGCGGCCGCCGCGACTATCTGGCCGTTTGGTTGGGGGTTTATGCCACGGCTATTCCGGTATGGCTGCTCTGGCCCAACGGCAGTCACGGACTTTCCGGGGTCGTGTACGGGCTGCTGGGCTACCTGCTGCTGATCGGCTGGCTGGAGAAGCGGCCCCTCTCCCTGCTCCTTTCAGTGCTGGCCCTGGTCACCTATGCGGGGGTGCTGCCCAGCCTGCTGCCGATTTTTTCACCGCCAGGGGTGAGCTGGATCGGCCACCTCAGCGGTTTTGGCGGCGGCCTGCTGGCGGCCCTGGCCGTGGCTCGCGAGTCGCCATAGGTGACCAGGGCTAGCGGTTGAGCTGACGCATCTGCCAGGTAACCCAGGTGCCCACCGGGCTCCAGAGCAGGTAAGGCAGCAGCAAAGCAGCCGCCAGCAAGCTCTCGCTAGCCACAGCGAGGGTGAGGGCAATGCCCCACACCCAGCCAGAAAAGCCAATGACCGTGCCCCTGCCCAGGCTGCGGCTACGGCAAATCACAAGCGTGTAGCTCTGCACCAATACCAGCTGCACCAGGAAAGCCGCCATCCACAGGCCGCTCCAGCTGGCCTGCCAGGTGAGCCAAGCCGAGATGTAGAAGCAGGCGTAGATCAGCAGCCAAATCACGGGAATCAAGCCCTCAAACACCAGCCAGCGCGGGCGGCGCAGCCGCATAAACCAAGCAAAATCCTGCCGGCTTGGATTAAGGCCCCACGCCACCGCCACAATCACCAACAGAATCACCAGGGCGGCGAGCACTGCAAAAAGAATCAGCGGCACTCCAGCCTGCAGGTTCAACGCCCCCGATGCAGAAAACCAGGCCACGCCAACAATGACCCCAACCAGCAATTCAGATCAAGCCAGCGAAGTACCCAGCCAGGAAGTAATCCTTGCCGCCTCCAGCCCCTGGGTGGCTGTAGTGCTTAACCTGGTGCCTGGTTTAGGTACGGGATACATCTATCAACGCCGCTGGCGTGCCTACTGGATCAGCTCAGGCCTGGCAACGGCCTGGTTTGTGGCGGGAGGTGTCCTAAGCCAAAACGTGGACGAGGTGTTGATGCCCGATTTGGTGCAGCAAAATCAACTGATCGGTCTAGGCGGCCTGCTGCTGCTGGCTGTTGTTACTGCAACGGAGGCTGGCCTCGCCGCCCGCCGCGCTCAGCCCAGCTCCAGGCAGGCCAACCCGTAGACATCGCCCAGGGGAACCGCCGGCAGGATGCCCCGATACATCCTCAGCGTCTCGGCGACCACCGCAAAGCCCAACTGCAGCAGCAGGGGCCCGATCCGCCAACCCTCGCCTCGATGCAGCAGGCAAGTCCGGATCCGGCCAAAGCCGTGGCATGAGCCATCCGGGCCGATCAGGGCCAGCACCGTGCCGGCGGGATGGTGCAGCCAGTCGGCGAGGAAGTGGGGCCGGGGGCTGAGCTCCCGCTGGGCGTCGTAGGACTGCACGGCCCTGTCGGGTATGGCATTTCCCTCAAGCAGGCTGAGGCCCTCTGGAGTAGTGGCGGGCGGGAGGTTGCCATCACTGATCCGCTGCCAGCGCTGGGTTGGCGACGCCGGCGCAAAGCCCCAACTGGGGAAGTCACCGATGCGATCGGGGGCGGCCTCAATGCCGATGCAAGTAAGGCCCTCCAGATGCTGCAGGGCCCGCTGCCAAAGCTCACGGCCAAATCCCTGCCCCCGGTGCTCTGGTTGCACCAAAAACATGCTGATGAAACCGTATTCGGCGTTGTAACGGACCCCGGCAATACAGCCGATCGGACGACCGTTGAGGCAACCAACCCAAAGCCCCTGGCGGTCCGTATGGCGGTAGATGGCTAGGTCTCCCTGGCCCGGCGCGAAGTGTTCAGCGCGGGCCCAGGAGGTGACGTCAGCGAGATCGCCCTTATCCAGGGCCCGAATCCGCAAAAGGGATGGGGCCAGCCCGCTCAGTTGGAGCCGTAGGCGATGTGGCAGCTGGCATTGAGCACCTGGGCCTGGTCGGCCGTGGTCGGTGCCATGCCATTGATCAGCCCCTGCTTGCAATCGCTGGTGGCTGTCATCAGGGGCATACCGGCAACGCCGTAGGCAAACTGAACTCGATTAGGTGGCAGCGCTTGAACCGAGCCGTAGTCGAGCTGCAGGCTGGTTTGGGGCACCACGATCACGGTCGACTGCTGATACGTAGCTGCATTAACAGCACTGGTGATCGCAGCAGCCGTTGCCAAGCTGCCCACTCCCCAGGCCACTGAACTGGCTCGCCACCAGGGCCAGGCCGCTGGATAGGGCCGATACCAGCCGGTGCTCCAGGTGCGCGAGGACCAGTAACCCCCTTGGCGACCCCAGGCCGGATTCCAGGCAGAGGCCCCTGGGGCGCCGCGGGTAAGACCAGCGCCAGGGGCACCCCAGCCCACACCAGGGCGAGCTCCCGCTCCGGGCGCCCCTACTCCGGGTGCTCCCACACCAACGCCCGGTCTCGTTCCGGCGCCAGGAGCACCCCAGCCCGCCCCTGGACGCACCCCCGCACCGGAGCCCGCCCCACCAAAGCCGCCGCCGCCCATGGGGCGGGCCAGAGCGGTGAAGCTGCCCGCAGCTGCTACGACGAGCCCTAAGCCAATCGCCGTGATCAGGTCTGTCCGCTGGGCCATGGTGTTGCTGCTGCGTTCACTAAAGATGGTCTAACCGCGAACGGAGCCCACGGCACGGCAGCTAGTTGTATTCCCCAGGCAGGTCCTGCTTGGTAACCGTTACGCGGCCTACTTTTTTGCCTGAAAGCCGCAGCAGCTCGTCGCCGGAAAATTCAAAGCCCAGGCCTGCCCCGATCTTGGCCACATCATCCGCAGTAGCAGCGGCTTGCACGGCTTGCCGAAGCGACTGGTCATCCTGAACCTTGCCCAGGAAGGCCTTCAGCTGATCGAGGGACATGGGGTCTAGCCGACAGTGCGATCCAGGATTGCGACCACATCTGGATCGACCTGGGCCAGCCGCTCGAGCACTAGCTGCAGATCAAGGGCGGTGAGCTCGCCATCGGGCTGCCATTTGAGGCAGGTGCGTCCCAGGCAGCTGGTTGTCAAACCTTGGGTGGTATGGACCATGGCCCACCTCGGTTGTGTGTTCAATTCATCATCATCTGGATTGCTGCCCTTGTATGCCCCCATCTGGGGGTGATTTCCACAGAAACAAGCCAAGGGCTGGTCAAAATGGCGCTAAAGCCATCTCCTGCACCATGACCCTTGAAACCGGGCCCAGCAGCTCGCAGCGAGACCGTCAACTTGACCTGCTCAGGGTGGTTTGCTGCGTGGCCTGGGCCGATGGCGATGTTTCCGCAGACGAAAAGCGGCTGCTCGAGAAACTCGTGGCCAAGTACTTCCCCTCTGGAGATGGCTCGGGGGCAAACCAGGAAGCTGCGCTTCAGCTAGCTGCCTGGACAGTCGACTCGACCGTGCTGGACGAAGTGATTCCCAGGCTGAGTAGCGGGGAAGACCGGTCTCTGGCCCTGAAGCTCAGCTACATGATGGCCAAAGTGGGCCAACGACCTCAGGACAGTTCGCCGATCAACCCGGCAGAGAAGGTGCTTTACAGGCAGCTGGTGGAAGCTCTTGGCCTAAGCGAATCTGAAGTGGCTGAGGCCGAATGGGCCGCTGAACAGGAGCTGTCCAGCGGCAAGGGGCTATGGGCTGCCCTAGGGGCAGCCTTCGCAGGTCTCGGTGCCTGGCCCAGCCAGGAAATGCTGGAAACCCCGGGCATGCAGTGGCTTTGAAGCCAGCTGATCAGGCCCGATTGGTACTCAGCCCAGACCGATCTGGCTCAGGATGCCCTGGCCAGTAAGCAGCTCGGTGCCCAAACCGATCACGAAACCGAGCATGGCCAGGCGGCCATTCCAGGTTTCAGCAAAGGCAACGAAGCCAAAGCGGGTTGTGGAGTCAGCCATGAAAAGAATCCTTAAGGAAACATGAACTCAATGTAACGCCTCATGAAGCTGGCGTTTGTGTCCCCTGATGCAAAAGGGCAGCATCCAAGCTCGCCAGCAATGCCGCGCCATAGCGATCGAGCTTGGCCTGGCCCACACCGCCGATCCCAGCCAGCTGCTCCAGGGAGCGTGGCCGGCGGGCCACCACCTCCACCAGGGTGCGGTCGTGAAACACCACGTATGGCGGCACCCCCTGCTCCCGCGCCTGCTCGCGGCGCCAATCCTTCAGCGCCTGCAACACGGGCGCCTCATCAGGGTTCAGCTCTGCCGCAGCAGGAGCCGGGCTCACCCCAGGCTGGCGGCGGCGCTCACGCTTCGCTGGCGGCAGCCGCAGCAGTAGCTGGGTCTCACCCCGCAGCAACGGCTTGAGCCGCCCGTCCTCGCCGAATCCCAGAGCCCCATAGCGCTCGGAGTCGGCTTGGAGCAACCCCTGGGCCACCAGCTGGCGAAACAGGCTGCGCCACTGGCCGCGATCCAGCTCCTTGCCAATGCCATACACACCCAGCTGCTGGTGGCCGAGCTCGCGAATTCGGGCCGTATCTGCCCCCAGCAGCACATCCACCAAATGGGCGGCACCAAAGCGGCTGCCCGTGCGGTACACAGCCGATAGGGCCTTGCGCACCGACTCGGTGGCATCGACGGCCGTATCTGGCTCTAGGCAGAGATCGCAATTTCCACAGGGCTCGGGCAGGGTCTCGCCGAAGTGGCTGAGCAACACCTGACGGCGGCAGCCGCTCGCCTCGGTGAAGCCAATCAGGGCATCGAGCTTGCCGTGCTCAACCCGTTTTTGCTGCTGCTCCGCGTCGGAGTCGTCGATGAAGCGGCGCAACTGGGGCACATCGCCGCCGCCATGCACCATCCAGGCCAGGGCCGGCAGACCATCCCGGCCGGCGCGGCCGGTTTCCTGGTAGTAGGCCTCCAGGCTTTTGGGCAGGTCCACGTGGGCCACAAAGCGCACATCCGGCTTGTCGATGCCCATGCCAAAAGCGATCGTGGCAACCACCACCACGCCGCTATCGCGGCGGAAGCGCTCTAGGGCCACGCTGCGCACCGCCCCATCCAATCCGGCGTGATACGCAACGGCGTCATATCCAGCCGCCTGCAGGTCGCGGCAGAAGCCATCCACCCGGTTGCGGGAGCGGGCATACACAATTCCTGAAGCGCCGCGGTGATCGGCGAGCAGCTCAAGCAATTGGCGGCGGACGTCGTCCTTATCGCGCAGCAAATAGCGGATGTTGGGGCGATCAAAGCTGGCTAGGAACACCCGCCCCTGCTCCAACTGCAACCGGGCGCGGATCTCGTCTCTGGTGCGGGGATCGGCCGTAGCGGTGAGTGCCAGCCGGGGCACGGCGGGAAATCGCTGGGCCAGCACCGATAGCTGCAGGTATTCCGGGCGGAAGTCATGCCCCCACTGGGAAACGCAGTGGGCCTCATCAATGGCAAACAGGGCCAGGGGTAGGGCAGCAAGCCGCTCGAGGGTGTCCCCCGCCAGCAGGCGCTCGGGAGATAAATAGACCAAATCCAGTTGGCCCGCCCGCAGTAGGCGCCAGGTGTTGGCGGTTTCCTCAGCGCTACAGCCCGAGTGCAGCGCCGCAGCCCGCACCCCCGCCTGACGCAGCCCCTCAACCTGGTCTTGCATCAGGGCGATCAGGGGCGAAATCACCACCGCCGTTCCCGCTCGGCAGAGGGCCGGGATCTGGTAGCAAAGCGATTTGCCCCCACCGGTGGGCATCAGCACCAGGGCCGAGCCACCAGCCACCACATGCTCAACAATCTCCTGCTGGGGCCCCCGAAAAGCGCCGTAGCCAAAAACCTCGCGCAGCACCTGCCCGGGAGAGGCAGGGCTCGCCGCAACGAGCTCTGGCATGGGGATTTCCCTGATCAGACCTTGGCGAACTTCATCGCCGCCGGAGCACCCCAGTCACCAGTCACTTGATAGCCGCGGGGATTGGCGCAGAGGTGGCGCAGGATCCAGAACAGGCTCTCTGGGCTGTCCGTGCCCAGGGCCTGCTGCAACTCCTGCAAACTGCGCTCCTGGCCATCACTGAGCAGGGCTTCGAGCCGCTCCTGCAGGGCCAGGATCAGGGCTGCTGCCTTTTTGCCGGCCTCCACCCCAGGCTGGTCGTAGGCGTTGACATTTACCAGTTCGGCGTAGAGACCCACGGCGCGCTCAAACAGGGCGATCAGGGCACCTAGGGCTGTGGCATCAAAGCGGCGCAGAGTGATCGAGAGGCTCTGGCGCCCCCCCTCCATCAGGGCCGAACGGGTGCCCTGAAGGAAGCCATCGAGGAAGTCGCCAGGGATCTCATCACCGATGGGCGGGATATCGCTGGGCTCTTCTAAGGCCTCGATGAAGGTCACAAAGAAGTTGTCGATGCCATCGCGCAGCTGCTGCACATAGGCGTGCTGGTCGGTAGAGCCCTTGTTGCCGTATACGGCTATTCCTTGGTGCACCACCTCGCCGTCGCGGTCGTGCTTCTTACCAAGGCTCTCCATCACCAACTGCTGGAGATAGCGACTGAAGACCTCCAGCCGATCGCGATAGGGGAGCACAACCATGTCGCGTTTGCCCTGGCCATGGCCGGCGACAAACCATGCGGCAGCCATCAGGGCAGCCGGGTTATGGAGCAGATCTGACACCCGGGTCAGGGCGTCCATTCGGGCGGCGCCGGCCAGAAAGCCACGCAGATCGGCACCCACCAGGGCCGCCGGCAGCAGGCCAACCGCACTGGTGATGCTGGTGCGGCCACCCACCCAGTCGAACATGTCAAAGCGGCGCAACCACTGACCGGCGACGGCCACCTGGTCGAGCTTGCTGTCGAGCATGGTGACCGCCACAGCCTGGGCAGCCCATTGCCCGCCCCGGGCCTCGAGCCGAGCCTGGGCTTGCTCCATGCCGATATGGGGCTCAGGGGTGCCGCCCGACTTGCTCACCACCACCACCAAAGTGGTGGCTAGGCGGCCGTCCAGGCCCGCCAAGGTGCGGCTCATGCCCGCGGGATCGACGTTGTCGAAGAAGTGGAAGGGGAGACCCTGACCCTCTTCCTGTAGGGCGCGCACCATCAGCAGCGGGCCGAGGCCGGAACCGCCAATACCGATCCAAAGCACGTCGGTGAACGGCTGGCCATTGGGAGCACAAAGGCTGCCGTCGAGCACCTCACGGCCAAAGGTCTCGATCCGCTCCACCTCGGCATTGATGTGCGCGGTGGTGGCGGCGTCTGGTGCCAGCTCTGGGGTGCGCAGCCAGTAGTGGCCAACCTGGCGCTGTTCATCCGGATTGGCGATCGCACCACCCTCTAAGGCCGACATCGCCGCAAAGGCCAGCTCGAATCGGGGAGCCAAGGCATCGAGATCGGCCTGGCCGATCGCCATGCGACTCACATCGAGCCAGATACCAAGATCGCTCTCATACCAAAGCAAGTCGCAGAAGCGTTGCCATTGGATCTCGGCATTGGAGCCATCAAAGTTGGCAAGCATGGGCTTGCGGCTCAAGCCGCTCTCGTCGCCAGAACTTAGATCTGACCCCGCCCCAACACCAGCCCCAACACCACTACTAGCCCCAGCCCAAGCCCGAGGGACGGACGGAAGACCGTTCCGTAGTCAGGTGACTGGCCCAAAAAAATTCCGTAATATAAAACCAAATTAATAAGTGTTTGTGCCTAACCCCACCAGCTACCCGCGCTGGCTTGCCCTAGGCAAGCGGCTGGTAGGGGTCCGGCGTCTCACCGGCCTTACAGCAGCCCTACTGGCTGTTGCAAGCATCCCTCTCCTTAAGGGTCCAAAAACGCCCCTGCTGCTGCTAGATCCCGGGCTGAGCGGCAGTATCAGCTCCGCCCCTGGAGAAGGTCAACTTGGTGATCCACTGCAATTTTCCACAGACGAACTGAAGGAGCTGCAGCGCCGCTTTGGTGTCCACGGCCCCCAGCCCCGCTTGGCCCAGTTATTCACCAGTGGCATCGACCAATTAGAGCCGCTGCGCAGCCACACCCTGGGGCGCTTGGTAGAGCTTCGTCCCCTGATCCTGGCCGAATCCCAGCGCCAGAGGATCAATCCCGTGTTGGTGGCGGCAGTGTTGTTTGACGAAATGCGGCACGCCAAGCCGGGCGAAGATCTGCCCCTGGCGGCCCATTCCGGCTTATTCAGCACCCATGGCCCCGCCCAACTAAGCCTCGGCGAAATGGTGCACCAAGGCCTGCTGCCGCCCAATGCCTCCGAAGCCGAAATCACCGAGGCCCGCAACCAGCTGCTCGATCCCGAACGCAACGTGGTGTTGCTGGTGGGCAAATTCACCCGCCTCAGCCGCGCCCTCGAGCTGCCCCAGCGCCCCCTCCAGGCCAGCGGCAACCCCCGTGACGCCAAGGCCCTAGCCACCCTGGCTTACCTCCACAACGGCAAGCTCGACTATCCCCGCCGCATCCTGCGCACCATGCAGGATCCCGAACTCCATGCCCTGCTGTATGCCACCCGCAAACAGATCCCAGCACCACTGATCTAAATTAATTGCTTGACAATTCAATTAACTGTTTAATAATTTAATCAGCAGTTTAATTATTTAATCCATAGTTAAATAATTCAATCAAGGCTTGCAGAGCAGGCCGAGGTTTTGCATTCGGGTTTGCAACTCAGACCAACGGAAGCTGCGGGGATCAGCTCGCTCGCCGCCCAGGTCCACGGCCCGGTGGGTGGTGATGTGGGAGGCCGGTATGGGGAAACGCTGCATCCAGCCAGCTAACAGGGCCGCCAGGGCGTCGTATTGGGCTGAGGTGTAACCGCTATGGGCTGGTCCGTCGTCCTCGCCATCGAGGGGCGTTTCCAAGCTGATGTGCAGAGCGAAGTTATTGATCGAGCCGCCCACCTTGGCGTTCGTTACAACCCAGCGGCCGTTGAAGGCCGAATTGCCAGCACCGAAGGCCCGTTTGGAAGGGTCGAGCACCTGCACCACCGAGCCATCGCCACCAATCAAGGTGTGGTAACTCACCTGATCTTCATCGCGGGGATGGGGCGTCACAAAGGTGTTGATGGCTGAACCAATGCCATAAACCGTTTCGTGCAGCACCACCAGCTGGGGTGTGGGATCCACCGGATTGCCGTAGGCATCACGATTAGAGCGCTCGCCAAAGTTGGTGGGGTGGATCTGCACCCGCGCCGGGGAGGTTTGGACCCTTTCTGCCAATTGCTGCAGTCTTAAACGCTGGGCTGGATCGCCGGGAGCGCAACTCGCCTGCAGGGGGGATTGCCAAGCCGAGTGGGTGGGCGGCCCAGGTGCCGCCCGGCGGCCCGGCTCAGGTGCTGCCGGAGCTTGGCGCACCTCTTCCAGCAGCTCGAGCAGGCTGGGGCGCTTCTGGCCCCCACTCGGTTCGGCTGAGAGGTCCCTAGCCAGCCAGCCAAGCCCGCCCAGGGCGAGCATGGCGCCGGCGCCTAGGGCGATCCAGAGGGGCTGGCGGCTGGAACTCATGCAGCCTCAAGACCCAGCCAGCGGCGGCGGCGCTCAGCACAGCCGGAATCAGTAGTGGCGGGATCGAGCTGGAGCTGCCAGCTCTCCACTGCTGGTGCTGTTGGCAGCAGCACGGTGCTGCGCACCAAACCATCCCGGCAGAACAGTAGCTGGTGGGGAATCAGGGGAGCCTCCGGCCGCAGATGCACCATGAAATCGTCAATGCTGCGCAGGCGCAGGTCATCGAGGGCAATCCATTCATCGCCCACTACCAGCCCCGCCCGTTGGGCCGGTCCATCGCGACCCACCCGCTGCACAACTAAACCGCCGCTGCCTAGCTCCAAGCGGCAGCCCAGCTCCTGGCTACCGGCCAGCCGGGGTTCAAGCCGCAGGCCCATATCGGCCAGATAGCCATATAGGGGCGGATCCTCACAGGAGCTGAGCCAGCGGGGCAACAGCTCAGCTAAATCGGGCGCCTGGCTGGCAAAGGCAGCAATCAGGTCTGCCTCCTGGTAACCCCGGCCCACGGCGCCATGGCTGGCCCAAAGCTGCCGCAGCACCACGGGCAGACCGCTGCCGGCGCGGCGTAGGTGCAGGTCCAGCACCAGGGCCAGCACCGCGCCCTTGAGGTAGTAGCTCACCTGGCTATTGGGGGAGTAGGCATCTGGGCGGTAGAGCTTTACCCAGGCCTCCTCACTGCTGGCGCGCAGGCTCTGCAACCGCCGCCCAGCACTAAGCAGGTAGCGGCTCAGATCCGCGCCCAGATCCTCAAGCAGCTCCGCCTCGCTGCTGCAGCCAACGCTATGGGGCAAAAGCTGATCCACATAGCTGGTGATTCCCTCGGCAAACCAGAGGGTGGGCACCACCACCGCCTGGTCGTAGCGATAAGGGCTCAGCTCGGCGGGCCGCAGCCGGCGCACGTTCCACTGGTGCAGGTATTCATGGGCGGCTAGCTGCAGCAACTTGCGGCGGCCACCAGGCTTGGCCAGGGCCAGACGGCCAAACTGCAACACGGTGCTGCAATCGTGCTCCAGGCCGCCATAACCGCCTTCGGTGAGGTGCAGCACAAACAGGTAGTGGTCGGCCGCAGGTCGCTCCACGCCCATCAACCGGCAGCAGGCCAGGCAAACCTTTTCGAGATCGCTGAGCAGCTGGGGATCACTGTCAAGCAGATCGGCGCCTTGGAGATCGCGGCCCCAACTCACCCAGCGGTGGGGCACACCGGCGACGCTGAAGTGATGGGAGCGATGGGGACCAACCTCAATCGGCGTATCGATAAGTTGGTCGAAATCGACGGCAAGCCAGCCCTTCGCCGGGCCCGGCAGCTCTGGCAGGGGCACGAAGGCATCCCAGCTGGGCGGAAGGCTGAGCTGCAGCCGGTGGGGCGACCAACGCTCCCCCTCCAGCTCCAGAACCACGGCTGCTAAGGCCAGAAAGCCGTGGTCGCCATCGAGATGGCAGGTGCGCACCGTGAGCTCGGCGGCCAGCACCGCGTAGCTGATTTCGACTGGTTCGAGGCTGGGCAGCTCTAGCTGCCAACTGCTCGGGCTGGTGCGGCGCGGCTCCAGCTGGTGTCCAGCCTGAGTGATTTCCAGACTCTCAAGCTGCCGCACATAGTCGCGGATCAGGTAGGAGCCGGGAGTCCAGGCCGGCAGGGCCAGGCGCAGGCTCAGGTGAAGGGGGGTATGAAGCAGGCGGACCCGCACCAGGTGCTGGTGGCAGGCGGTGAGGTCAAGATGCAGGTCAGGCACGGCGTCAGGACGCCACGCTCACCTGGGCCCCAGGAAAGGCGCTGGCGGCCTGGCGCAGGGCCAGCTCGGCGGCGTAGCGGCGGGTGATGGCGCCAAGCAGGCGCTGCAGGCTCTGGGAGCGGCTAAGGCGCTGCAGGTCGCCAACCAGGGCAAGGGAGCCGTCGCGGTGGCGCTGCCAGCCCAGCCTTTCACCACCCGGCAAAACAACTTGCAGAAGAACGGGCTGGCGCTCGGTGGCAAAGCCCTTAAGCACCCCGCCATAGATGGGGGTGTGGCCCAGGGCCACCAAGCTGGCGGCGAGCCCCTCGGCATCGCGCAGCACTGTGGGCAGGATGGTGAGGTGGGACACGGCGTAATGCCCGCTTTTTCAGACCCTAGCGATCAAGAGACCTGCGTCCAGTGGCCATTGCCACCGGAATTGCATCCGGAATTGCCACCGGATTGGGCCAGGGCCCAGCCAATCCTGCGGCTGGGGGTGATGGCTTCGGGAGCCGGCAGCAACTTTGAAGCCCTGGTACAAGCCTGCACAGACGGCCAGCTCCAGGCAGAGGTGGCCCTGCTGGTGGTCAACAATCCCGGCTGCGGTGCCCAGCAACGGGCCGAGCGCCTGGCCATACCTTGCCAAGTGCATGACCACCGCAGCGTGGCCAGCCGCAAGGCCCTCGACCAGGCCCTGGTGGGGGCTTTTGAGGCAGCCGGCGTTGATGTGGTGGTGATGGCGGGCTGGATGCGCGTCGTCACGAGCACCCTGATCAGCGCCTTCCCCGAGCGTCTGATCAACATTCATCCCTCGCTGCTGCCCAGCTTCCGCGGCCTTGATGCGGTGGGCCAGGCCCTGGCGGCGGGGGTCACCCTGGCCGGCTGCACCGCCCACCTGGTGTGCGAGGAGGTTGATGCGGGGCGCATCCTGGTGCAGGCGGCGGTGCCGGTGTTAGCCACGGACGACCACGCCAGCCTCAGCGCCCGAATCCAGCGCCAGGAGCACCGCATCCTGCCCCTGGCGGTAGCCCTCACCGCCCAGCACCTCACCGCCCAGAACCTCTCAGCTCAGGGATAGAAGGGGAGTAAAGGCAGGCCGGCGGTGGGCTCAAGCCCAGCCATCAGGTTGAGACATTGCACCCCCTGGCCGGCCTGGCCCTTGACCAGGTTGTCGATGGCAGCCATCACGATCAGCTGGCCGGTGCGGCGATCCACCTGCACCGAGAGCAGGGCCCGGTTGGTCTGGCGCACCCATTTGGTGGAGGGGTATGTACCCACCGGCAGCACCTCAACGCAGGGGGCCTGGCGGTAGGCGGAAGCCAGCAGGGTGACGCAGTCTTCAGCGGTGAGGCCTGGGTCGCGCAGACGGCAGTAGACGGTGGCCAGCAGGCCCCTCACCATCGGCATCAGGTGCGGGGTGAACTGCAGCTGGATCTCATGGCCCGCCACCCGGCTAGCCAGCTGCTCAATCTCACTGGTGTGGCGGTGGCCCACCACCCCATAGGGAGCAACAGCTTCGGAGCATTCCGCCAGCAGCAGGTGCTCCTTGGCGGCCCGACCACCACCGGAGGTGCCGGTTTTGGCGTCGATGACGATCCCGGTGGTGTCGATCAGACCCTGCTTCAAGAACGGCAACAGCCCCAGCAGTGAGGCCGTGGGGAAACAGCCAGGAGCCGCTATTAAACGGGCGGTGCGAATCGCCTCCGCCTCCCATTCGGGCAGGCCATAGACGGCCTCAGCGCAGAGGTCGTCATCGCTGCGGGGCACCTCCCGGGCCTCGCTGGCATACACCTCCTGCCAGCGGCTGAGGCTGCTGAAGCGGTAGTCGGCGGAAAGATCAACCACCCGCACACCCCGCTGCAGCAGGGGCGGCACAAGCTGGGCCGCCAGGCCATTGGGCAGGCTGAGCACCGCGAAATCAGCCGCCGCAGCGATGGCATCGGGGTCTGGGGTTTGCACCACCGGGTCGCCGGCCAGGGGCAAAAAGGGCACCAGCTCACTCCAGCGCTTGCCGCTGCTGCGCTCGCCGCCCAGGAAGCTGATATCCAGGGCAGGGTGCTGGTGGAGCAGGCGCAGGGTCTGGAGGCCTCCGTAGCCACTGGCGCCGATTACCGCAACACGCTTGTTGGCCATGGCAAGGCCCGGGGGCAGGACGAAGGGGCTTTATAAAGGATGATTGCGCTAGGGCCCAGTCCCCGCACGCACTCCGTTGACCCTCCTGCGCGACTCGAGTTCCACGCCCTTGCCATCCGGTTCCAGCCCGGAGGTCGCTTTGAACGGGGAAGAGCGAATCGCTTTTGACTCAGTTGCCGATGGTCTAGCCGCGATCCGCAACGGCGAATCAATCGTGGTGGTGGACGATGAAAATCGTGAAAATGAAGGCGACCTGATCTGCGCCGCGCAGTTTGCAACGCCCGAGCAGATCAACTTCATGGCCACCGAGGCCCGGGGCCTGATCTGCCTGGCCCTGGAGGGTGAACGGCTCGATGCCCTGGATCTGCCGCTGATGGTGGATCGCAACACCGACAGCAACCAGACCGCCTTCACGGTGAGCGTCGATGCGGGCCCAGAAAACGGCGTCAGCACTGGAATTTCCGCCGACGATCGCGCCCGCACCATCCAGGTGGCGATCCACCCCCACACCCGTCCGGCCGACCTGCGCCGGCCTGGCCACATCTTCCCGCTGCGGGCCAAGCAGGGCGGCGTACTGAAACGCGCTGGACACACCGAGGCCGCCGTCGATCTGGCCAGGCTTTCAGGTCTCTATCCCGCCGGCGTGATCTGCGAAATTCAAAACAGCGACGGCTCCATGGCCCGGCTACCCCAGCTGGCTGCCTACGCCAAACGCCACGGGTTACGCCTGATCAGCATTGCCGAACTGATCAGTTACCGCCTCGACACCGAGCGCTTCGTGCAGCGCCAGGCGGAAGCGGCCATGCCAAGCGCCTTCGGCGACTTCCGCGCCATCGGCTACCGCAACGAACTCGATGGCAGCGAGCACGTTGCCATCATCAAGGGCCAACCACAGCTGGCTAAAGAGCCCGTGCTGGTGCGGGTGCACAGCGAGTGCCTCACCGGCGATGCCTTTGGGTCGCTGCGCTGCGACTGCCGGCCCCAGCTGGAGGCTGCCCTGCGCATGATCGAAGCCGCCGGCGTTGGGGTGGTGGTGTATCTGCGCCAGGAGGGCCGGGGCATTGGCCTGATCAACAAGCTCAAGGCCTACTCCCTGCAGGACACCGGCCTAGACACGGTGGAAGCCAACGAACGCCTTGGCTTCGCTGCCGACCTGCGCAACTACGGAGTTGGGGCTCAAATCCTCAGCGACCTGGCCATTCAGCGTCTGCGCCTGATCACCAACAACCCGCGCAAGATCGCAGGCCTTGGTGGTTATGGATTGCAGGTCGAAGACCGGGTGCCGCTAGTGATGGATGCCGGCAGCCACAACGCCGCTTACCTGCAAACCAAGCGCATCAAACTTGGCCATCTGATGGGTGATGGTCCCTCCTGCCCGATCGGCGGACCCACGGCAGTGCTGGCCTGGCACGGCCAGGCCCTGGCGAATGGCCAACTTGAGCAATTGCAACTCTGGGCCCTGAAGCAGGGGCTGCAGGTGGAGCGAGAGGAGCATCCAAGGCTGCTGGCCCTGCTCGACCAGCCCCAGCTGGCGGTGCTGCTGGGCGGCCTCGACCATGCCGGCAGCGGTGTGGGGGCCGTTGCTGCGGCGCTGGTGCTTATGGGCGACTGGCCCCACACCGAACGGCTAAGCCTGCTACTAGCCCCTGATGGCCAACGCAGCAGTCACCCCAGCGCTGATCTGGAGTCAGAGCAGCGGCCCCTTGCAGATTTGGGCACCAGCCTGATAGTTCAGCCCGGTGCCTTCCTGGTATGGCGCTGACCCAATCCTGGATCGTTAGCTTTTAGTCCTGGATTGTCACTTTGGTAATACGGCTGCCGTTCTTAAGGGCATTAACCACATCCATGTTGCCGGTGAGGCCAAACACGGTGTGTACACCGTCAAGGTGGGGCTGGGCTCCGTGGCAGATGTAAAACTGCGAGCCGCCAGTGTTCTTGCCGGCATGGGCCATGGCCAGGGTGCCCGCCTGGTGCTTCTGGCTATTGATCTCGCAGTCGATCTGGTAGCCGGGGCCGCCGGTGCCGGCGGTGCCACGGGCGCCTTCACGGCTATTTGGGCAACCGCCCTGGGCCATGAAGCCGGGAATCACGCGGTGGAAGGCCAGGCCGTCGTAGAAGCCCTCCTTGGCGAGCTTGGTGAAGTTGGCCACGGTGTTGGGTGCATCGGCCTCGAACAGTTCGAGTTCGATGGTGCCGGCGTCGGTCTCCATCAAGGCTTTGGTCACGGCGGCAGGGGATAAAGGCCGACTTTATGGGGTGGCACGGGCCAACCGGCTGAAACGCCATGCTGAGAATGGGGCAGGTTCAAGCCGGACCAACCCTTTTCAACGCCCCGTCGCCAGACCCCGCCGCCGATGAGCAGCCCCACCCCCAACTCACCTAACGGCATCGATCTCAGCCGCGCCCGCCTGGGGATCCTGGGGGGCAGCGGTCTCTACGCCATGGAGGGCCTCGAAGACATTCAAGAGCTCACGATCGAAACGCCCTACGGAGCCCCCTCCGATGCCCTGCGCCTGGGCCGTATCGGCGATCTGGAGGTGGTGTTCCTGGCCCGTCATGGCCGCCACCACAGCCACACCCCCACCGAGGTGCCCTACCAGGCCAACCTCTGGGCCTTGCGCTCCCTCGGCGTGCGCTGGATCCTGTCCCTGTCGGCGGTGGGCTCCCTGCAGGAGCGGGTTCGGCCCCTCGACATGCTGGTGCCGGACCAATTCATCGATCGCACCCAGCAGCGGCCACTGACGCTGTTTGGTGAGGGGCTGGTAGCCCATGTGGCTTTTGCCGAGCCCTTCTGCCCGGCGCTCAGCCGCCTGCTGGCCGATGTGGCCGAAAGCCTGATGCCCGAGGGCCGCAAGCTGCACCGCGGCGGCACCTATCTCTGCATGGAGGGGCCAGCCTTCTCCACCCGGGCCGAATCGGAGCTCTACCGCTCCTGGGACTGCGAAGTGATCGGCATGACCAATCACACCGAAGCCCGCCTGGCCCGGGAAGCCGAGATTGCCTACGCCACCCTGGCGATGGTGACCGACTACGACTGCTGGCACCAGGAACACGCCTCGGTGACGGTGGAAATGGTGATCGCCAACCTGCAGGCCAACGCCAGCCTGGCCCAGCAAATCGTGCGGCTAGCGGCCCAGCGGGTTGAGGCCCAGCGACCCACCAGCAGCGCCCACCAGGCCCTGCGCCATGCCCTGATGACCCCCAAGGAGCACGTGCCTGCCGCCACCCGCCGCAAGCTCGACCTGTTTACGGCTCCCTACTGGGGCCCATTCAGCTGAGCGCCGCAGGCCGCCAGCGCCTGGCGCAGGCTGGGGCCATGGCTGGCCAGGTGGGCTGAGGCTGAGGCCGCGTCCAGGCCAGTGGCCGCGATCAACAGGGCCAGCTTCACCGAGCCGCCGCTCTGCTGCAGCAGTTCCCGGCCGCGCTGCCGCTCCAGCCCAGCCAGATCGCGCAGGATGCGCAGGGCCCGATCCTCCAGCTTGCTGTTGGTGACGGCCACATCGACCATGCGGTTGCCGTGCACCTTGCCCAGGCGCACCATCACGCCGGTGGAGAGCAAATTCAGGGCCATCTTGGTGGCGGTGCCGGCCTTGAGCCGGGTGGAGCCCGCCAGCAACTCCGGGCCCGTCAGCAAGCGAATGTCGATGGAGCAGGGCATCGGCACCTGCTCGGCTGGCACGCAGGCCATGGCGATTGCCAGGGCTCCGATCGCCTGGGCGTGCTCCAGGGCCCCGAGCACGTAGGGGGTGGTGCCGCCAGCAGCGATGCCCACCAAACAATCGGCCGGACCAAAGCCGCGCTCCTCCAGGTCGCTGCGGCCAGCAGCTGCCAGATCCTCCAGGCCCTCGGAGCTGCGCAGCAGGGCTGGGGCGCCGCCAGCGAGCACCCCCTGCACCAGCTCGGGCGCGGTGCAGAAAGTTGGCGGACACTCGGCCGCATCCAGCACCCCAAGCCGGCCGGAGGTGCCGGCCCCTAGGTAAAAAAGTCGACCGCCAGCCTGCAAACGGGCAGCGATGGCATCAACGGCGGCAGCCAGGGCCGGGGCCGCCGCTTCCAGGGCCCGCTGGGGCTCCCGTTCGTTGGCACAAAAAAGGCCCACCAGCTCGTCGGTGGGCAGCTGGTCGAGCCGCTCGCTGAGGGGATTGGCCTGCTCGGTGAGCAGGTGGCCGCGATCAGAGCCGCTCACAGGAGGGATGCTCAAAGATGGGCCGGTCACAGCAGGCCCTCCAGTTGACGGCGGAAGGCTTCGAGGCTGGGGTCACCGCTGCTCTCGCTTGCCTGCTCCTGCTGCTCCCGTTGCTCCTGCCAGTTGGTGACGTCCATGTTGCGCACAGGCGGCGCAATCAGCAGCCGGTCTTCAGCGCTCTGGGGCAGGAAGCCCGCCGGCACAAAGCGAGCCTCATAGCCAGCCTCGCCGCAGAAAAGCTCCATCTCCTCGCGGTCCAGCGGCTCCACGGTGGGCACGGGGAAGTCCTGGGCTTCAAGCAGGCCGGCGTAGCGCTCCGCATCGTCGCTGTCTTCAAACAGCAGCACCACCGTGCGGCCGTTTAGCTCCAACGAATGGATGCCTTCCTGATCGGTTCCGGCATCAAACAGCAGCACATGCACCGGCATGGATCGCGGCATGGGGCAATGGCCCTCCAGTGTGTCACCGGTGCAGCTCGTCGGGGTCATCGGCGAGCTCCTGCAGCCGCTTGTAGAGGGCTGCCTCCGCCTCACCCAGCTGCTCCGGCACCAGGATCCGCACCTCCACCAGCTGGTCGCCGCGCTGCTCAGCCCACTCCTGGCCCCGCCCCCGCAGGCGCAGCAGGCGGCCGCTGGAGGAGCCGGCCGGCACCCGCAGCTTCACCGGCCCGCGCAGGGTGGGCACCACCACCTGGCACCCCAGGGCCGCTTCCGCTGGGGTCAGCTCGAGGGGGTAGAGCACCCGCAGGCCGTCGATGCGCAGGCCTTCCTCGGTGCGCACCCGCAACTGCAGGAAGTGATCGCCGCCGCCAGGGGTCACCCCCGCCAGCCGCAGTCGCCAGCCATCGCCGGCAAAAGGAGGGGTCCACACCTCCACCGCCGTGCCATCAGCCAGCTCCAGCTCCAGCCGCTCCCCCTGCAACGCCTGCTCCGGCGTGAGGTCCACCAGGCTCTCCTGGTCGCTGGAAGCCCGCACCGGTGGTGGTGGCGGCGGTGCGGCGGTTACCGATCCAGAAGCCTGAGGGCGATTTTCTGCAGGAGGCTCGGGCTCGGGTTCCTGCCACTCGGGTTCGGCGGCCCGGCGGGGACGGCGGCGCTCACCGAAAAGCACCTCGAGATATGCCTCGAAGTCGGGGAAACCGGAAGCAAAGGGATCCTGGGACTCCCGGCCCGGGCCGTCAGCGGGCATACCGGCCTCCCAGGCCTGGCGGCGGCGCGGATCTGAGAGCACCGCATAGGCCTCGTTGACCAGCTTGAAGCGCTCCTCCGCCAGCGGGTCGTTGCCGTTGAGATCGGGGTGCCAGCGGCGGGCCTGGGCCCGGAAAGCCCGCTTGAGGTTGCTGGCATCGGCGCCAGGCTCTAGGCCCAGCACCGACCAGTAGTCGGCAGGGGCGGCGGGGCTAGAGGTCACCGGTAGGAACTATCCCCCCAGGGATCTGAGTCGCTGCGGGGCCGGCGCTCGCGGGCTACCGGTTCAGGTTCGCGATAGGGCTCTCTATAGGGATCCCTGTAGGGCTCGCGATAGGGATCCCGGTCGTAGCGACTGGGGGGAGCAGCCCAGGGATCGCTGCCAGGGCGGTTCCAGTCATCCCAATCGTCATCGGCAAACAACTCATCTTTGAGCGAGCCCAGGGTGTTCTTGAGCCCCTGCAGCGGCCCCTGCTCTGCCTTGCGTTCACTCTGCAAGCGACGGTTGAGGCCAAACAGAGCTTCCTGCAGCTGGCTCACGGCCAGCTCCAGCTCCACCAGGTCGTCGGCAGCCAGCAGATCCTGCACATCGCGCAGGGCCATCTCCACGGAGCGCTGCTGGCGCTCGGCGCCGTAGGGGCCCAGTTCAAGGGATGCGTCACGCAGCCGGCGCTCCGCCTGGGCCACCAGGGTTTGGGCGCGGTTGCGGCGATCAATCTCGGCTCGCTTGCGCCGATCCTCGCTGGCCTTGAGATCGGCCTCCTCAATCAACTTGGTGATCTCCTCCTCGCTGAGGTTGGAGCCCCCCTGGATGCTGACGCTCTGTTGGCGCCCGGTGGTGCGGTCGGTAGCCGACACCTGCAGCAGGCCGTTGGCATCGATGTCGAAGGACACCTGCACCTGGGGCACACCCCGGGGCGCCGGCGGTATGCCAGAGAGACGAAAACGCCCCAGGCTCTTGTTATCAAACGCCATCTGCCGCTCCCCCTGCAGCACGTGGATCTCCACCGAGCTTTGGTTGGCCTCGGAAGTGCTGAACAAGTCGCTCTTGCGCACCGGGATCGAGGTGTTGCGAGGAATCAGCACCTTCATCACGCCGCCAATGGTTTCAAGGCCAAGCGATAGGGGCGTGACGTCGTTGAGCATCAGATCGCGCAGCTCACCGGTGAGGATCCCAGCCTGCACTGCAGCACCAATCGCCACCACCTCATCGGGGTTCACCGACTGGCAGGGCTCCAGCGGAATAAGGGTGCGCACCATCTGCTGCACCATCGGCATGCGGGTGCAACCACCCACCAGCACGACGTCGTCGATGTCTTCGGCCGCGAAGGCCGAATCCCGCAGGGCCCGCTGCACCGGCCGCAGCAACCGATCCAGCAGATCGGGGCAGAGGCCCTCAAACACCCGCCGCTCCAGAGTGGTTTCGATATGCAGCGGCCCGTCGGGGCCGGTGGCAATAAAAGGCAAGGAAATCGGCGTGCTCTGCACACCGCTGAGCTCGATCTTGGCTTTCTCAGCTGCTTCGGTGAGCCGCTGCAGGGCCTGGCGGTCGCGGCGCAGATCAATGCTGTGCTCCGCCAGGAAGGCATCGGCCAACCAATCAACGATGCGCCGGTCCCAGTCGTTGCCGCCCAGCTGGGTATCGCCGCTGGTGGCCTTCACATCGAACACCCCTTGGGCGATGCGCAGCACAGAGACATCGAAAGTGCCACCGCCCAGGTCAAACACCAGCACCCGCTTGACGGTGCTGCGATCAAATCCGTAGGCCAGGGCTGCGGAGGTGGGCTCATTGAGGATCCGCTCAACGCTGATCCCAGCCAGGCGGCCGGCATCGCGGGTGGCCTGGCGCTGGGCGTCATTGAAGTAGGCCGGCACGGTGATCACCGCCGCCTCCACGGGCTCGCCGAGGTAGGTGGCGGCGTCATCACAGAGCTTGCGCAGCACGCTGGCAACCAGCTCTTCAGGGGCGTATTCCCGTTCAGTGGCTGGGCACACCACCCGCACGTTGCCCTGGTCGTTGGCCCGCACGCTGTAGGGCACCGACAGGCTGTCTTCCTCAAGCTCGTCCCACTGACGACCAACGAAACGCTTGAGGTTGGCGAACGTATTACGGGGGTTGAGCACAAGCTGACGCCGGGCCAGCTGGCCGACGAGCAACTCCTGGTCGCGGCTGAAGCCCACCACCGAGGGGGTGGTGCGGCCGCCTTCAGCGCTGGCGATCACCTGGGGACGGCCGCCCTCCAATACCGCCACCACTGAGTTTGTGGTGCCAAGGTCGATGCCAACTATCCGGGACATGCCACCCCTTTACTTAGAAGCATGCGCCTAGAACCCCGTCGACCCATGAAAACGGCGGCTCAGCCCCGCGCTGTTGGTCCCCAAACTAACGGTCTCCCAGACGTTAATCACTGCTTAAACGGAGGCAAGGGTTGCTCTTCGTAGATTTCGATTGATCGGCCGTTCAGCGTTGTCCGATGCAAAGCCATCCCTACCCATGCTGACGGACTCCAGCCAAGCGGGCTCAGGCCCAACGAATCCCAATCGCAATTTGGATGCTGACGCCTTCACCCTGCGTCGCCGCCCACCTTCGGAAAAGTTGCTCGACCTGGGCTTTCGCCAGCTAACCCTGGTGCTCGCCTCAGTCGTCGCGATCGTCCTGTTAGGCATTTTCATCACAGTGTTCCAGGGTGCGCGGGAGGCGATGGCCAGTTTTGGCCTCAGCTTCCTAACCATCTCCAGCTGGGATCCCGTCAACGAGCAATACGGGGCATTCACCGCCATCTACGGCACTTTGGTGACCTCGATCCTGTCTCTCGCCATCGCCATCCCTCTGGGTGTGGGCACGGCGATCTTCATCACCGAAGACCTGATCCCCAGCTCCGTGCGGGAGGCGATTGGCCTGATGGTGGAACTGCTTGCCGCGATTCCATCAGTGGTGCTCGGACTTTGGGCAATCTTTGTGATGGGGCCCGCCATCCGGCCTGTCCTCAATTGGCTGCACGAACTGTTGGGCTGGAGCCCATTCTTTGACACCGCTCCCCAGGGCCCTGGCATGGCCCCGGCCATTCTGATCCTGGTGGTGATGGTGCTACCAATCATCACGGCCATCTCACGAGATGCCCTGAATCAAGTGCCTATTGAACTGCGGCAGGGGGCCTACGGGGTAGGAACCACCCGTTGGGGAGCCATATTCAGCGTGATCTTGCCGGCAGCTATTTCTTCCATAACCGGCGGCGTGATGCTTGCCCTAGGCAGGGCCATGGGGGAAACCATGGCGGTCACGATGATTATTGGCAACTCCTTCAACTTCAGCTTTTCACTGCTGGCACCTGGTAACACGATCGCCTCGATGCTCGCCAATCAGTTCGGAGAAGCCGATGGCATCCAGGTTTCGGCCCTTATGTATGCAGCCCTCATCCTGATGGTTCTCACATTCACGGTGAATGTGGCTGCCCAGTGGATCGTCCGTCGCCTCAGCCTGCGTTACTGATCACCACCATGGCCAATCCTTCTCCGATCACTTACGACAACACCGCCCTTTTTGACCGGCGGCCATTGCGCTTCGACCCCTGGCTGACGCGCAACTTACGCAATCTGCTGTTCACTGGCATTGCTTCCATATTTGCTGCTATTGCGGTTTTACCGCTAGTTTTAGTTTTGTTCTACGTGTTGATGCAAGGCGGCCGCCTGATCAGCGTGGGCTTGTTCACCCAACTGCCACCCGACATCGGAATGGAGGGTGGCGGTATTGGTAACGCCATCATCGGCACCTTACTTGTAACCCTGATCGGCTCTCTGATTGCCATCCCCGTGGGGGTGGGTGGCGGCATTTTCCTCAGCGAATACTCCAACCGCGGCTGGTTTGCCAAGTTCGTTGGTTTCGGCAATGACGTTTTGGCCGGCGTGCCTTCAATCATCGCCGGTGTATTCGTCTACGGCACTATTGTAACCACCCGTGTGTTTTTCGATCAGAGTTATAGCGCCATGGCTGGCGGTATTGCCCTGGCCGTGTTGATGCTGCCGACTGTGATTAAAACCACCGATGAGGGGCTCAAACTGGTGCCCCAGGAGCTGCGATGGGGTGCCTACGGCGTAGGTGCTTCCAAATTTGTGACCGTGATGCGGATCACCCTGCCATCGGCCTTCACTCCGATCGCCACTGGCGTAGTGCTGGCAATCGCCCGAGCCGCCGGTGAAACGGCTCCGTTGATCTTCACGGCTCTCTTCTCCTCGTTCTGGCCTGATGGGGTGTTTGATCCGATCGCCACCATGTCGGTGTTGATCTTCAATTTCGCGATCATGCCCTATGAAGCCCAAAACGAACTCGCCTGGGCTGCCTCCTTTGTGCTGGTGATGATGATCCTGGCCGCCAACCTGCTGGCGCGCTGGATAGCCCGGATGACCAAAGTCTGAAGACCGAACCTCCAGCCCCTCCGTTTCCCCCATTCCCTCCAGAGCAATGACCAGCAGCTCCCACTCCAGCCAGGCCGCCGATTCCTCCAAAGGGGATGCCTGCATGTCCCTGCAGAACGTCACCATCTCCTACGGCAAGTTTGAGGCGGTGAAAAATGTGTTCATGGATATCCCCCGCGGCCGGGTGACCGCCTTTATCGGACCTTCAGGGTGCGGTAAGTCGACCGTATTGCGCGGCCTCAATCGCATGAACGATCTGATTCCGGGCTGCAAGCTCAAGGGCAGAGTTGTTTTTGACGGCCACGATCTCTACGACCCCAAGGTGGATCCAGTGGAGGTGCGCAGGCGCATTGGCATGGTGTTCCAGAAGCCCAATCCCTTCCCAAAATCGATCTACGAGAACATCGCCTTCGGCGCCCGGATCAACGGCTTCAAGGGTGATATGGATGAGCTGGTGGAGCGCTCCCTGCGCAAGGCTGCAGTGTGGGACGAATGCAAGGACAAGCTTAAGGAGAGCGGATTTGCCCTCTCGGGCGGCCAGCAGCAGCGCCTCTGCATCGCCCGGGCCATCGCCACCGAACCCGAGGTGATCTTGATGGACGAGCCTTGCTCAGCACTTGATCCGATCTCCACATTGAAGATCGAAGAAACAATGCATGAGCTGAAGCGCAGCTACACGATCATCATCGTGACCCACAACATGCAGCAAGCCGTGCGTGTGGCTGATCAAACAGCCTTCTTCAATGCCGAAGCAGTGGAAGGTGGCACTGGCAAGGTGGGCTACCTGGTGGAGTTCAACGACACCGAACGGATCTTCAATGCCCCCGGCCAGCAGGCCACCCAGGACTACGTGAGCGGACGTTTCGGCTGAGATACAATGATAAGGGTTTAAAATTAAATTTATATCAAAATCAACAACTTGGCTAAGTATGGATTGATTCATTCAATCCCTGAAGGCCATGAAAAAGCCGGCCGCAAGGCCGGCTTTATAACGGAGAGGGAGGGATTCGAACCCTCGATAGAGTTGCCCCTATACAGCATTTCCAGTGCTGCGCCTTCGACCACTCGGCCACCTCTCCAGGGGCAAAATGGGGCAACCAGATGGCAATGTAGCAGCATGACTCGCACCCATCCGATCACGGTTCACTGGCTCCAAACCGGCCAGGTGATTCGCCATGAGGTTCCCGAAGGGGAATACATCCTGCGCAGCTTTGAGCAGCAAGGCGATCCCTTGCCTTTTAGTTGCCGCAACGGCTGCTGCACCGCCTGCGCCGTGCGCGTGATCAGCGGCGAAATCGATCAGCGCGAGGCCCTGGGGCTGTCGCGGGAGCTGCGCGGGCGTGGCTACGGACTTCTCTGCGTGGCCCGGGCCACCGGCCCCTTGGAGGTGGTGACCCAGGAGGAGGACGAGGTCTACGAACTGCAGTTTGGGCGGCACTTTGGCCGCGGCAAGGTGCGCAGCGCCCTACCCCTGGAGGAGGAATGAAAGCAGCCAGCACCGCGGTCTACGAGCAATCGGGCCTGAGCAGCGGCGAGCTCGAACACCTATCGGCGGTGGCGCGCCGGGCGGCGGAGGTCGGTGGCGAGCAACTGCGCCAGCACTTTGGCCGCCTGCAACAGGTGCGTGAGAAGGGGCGCTCCGGCGATCTGGTCACCGAGGCAGACCATGCCGCTGAAGCAGCGGTGCTGGCGCTGCTCGAGGCTGAAACACCGCAGATTGGCGTTCTGGCAGAGGAGAGCGGACGCCGCCCCAGGCCCGGCGAGCTGGAGTGGTGCGTCGATCCCCTAGATGGCACCACCAACTACGCCCACAGCTACCCGCTGTTTGGCACCTCGGTGGGCCTGTGCTGGCGCGGCCAGCCCCTGCTCGGCGCCCTAGCCGCACCAGGCCTGGAGCAGCTCTACTGGGCCGCACCTGGCCTGGGCTCCTGGTGCAATGGCAGCAGGTTGGCCGTTACTAATTGCCCCAGCCTTGAGCAGGCCCTGCTGGTGACAGGCTTTGCCTACGACCGCCGCAGCCGACTCGACAACAACTACGCCGAATTCGCCTGGTTTACCCACCGCAGCCAGGGCGTGCGCCGCGGCGGCTCGGTGGCCCTGGATCTGGCCTTCGTGGCCGCCGGCAAGCTCGATGGCATTTGGGAACGGGGCCTATCACCCTGGGATCTGGCCGCCGGAGCGGTGCTTGTGGAGCAAGCCGGCGGTGTGGTGAGCGCCTACGACGGCTCGGCATTTGCGATCGACTCGGGGCGGATCCTGGCCTGTGGAGCGACCCTGCAACCAGCCCTGATCGAGGGCCTGGCTTCCTGCCGCCCCCTTGCCGGCGCCAGCTATGGCGCCCCCGAACTCGACTCCCCCTGATTCGATCCATAGGATCAGCCCACCCCATCCCACCTTCAACGCCGCAATGGCCCTGCAACCTGCCGCTGGCGTTCGGGATCTCAACCCCCGTGAAGTTGAGGGCAACCGGCGCATCGCCGATCAGCTCGCTGCTGTGTATCGGCTCTGGGGCTACCAGGAGGTGGCGCCGCCCAGTTTTGAGCGGCTCGACACCCTGGAGGCTGGTGGTGGCATCGACGGCCGCGAGCTGGTGCGGCTGGCAAGTGATGAGCCCCTGGGGCTGCGTCCGGAACTGACCGCCTCGATCGCCCGCGCCGCCAGCACCCGCCTGGCCGAGCGGCCCCGCCCCCTGCGGCTCTGGGCCATGGGCAGCACCTTCCGCAGCTCCACGGCTGAAGGCGGCTCCCAGCGGCTGCATGAACAGTTGCAGAGCGGCGTGGAGCTGCTCGGGGCCCAAACCGCCGCCGCCGATGTGGAGCTGATGCGGCTGCTGCTTGCCGCCGCCGGAGCCCTTGGACTGCAGGCCCATCACCAACCCCGGCTGCTGGTGGGGCACCACGGGGTGCTCAGCGCCCTGCTGCGCCAGCTGCCCGAGCAGCAGCAGGGCGCTGCCCGCGCCGCCCTCACCAACTTCGATCCCCTGGCTCTGGCCCAACTGGCCCTCCCCGATTCTGATCGGCAGCGCCTGGGCAACCTGATGCGCCTGCGCGGCGAGCCAGCCAAGGTGCTGTATCAACTGGAGCAATGGCTGGGCCCCATCCCCCTGCTAACGGAGCTGGGCGAGACCCTGGCTGCGGTAGCCCCGGCCGCCGAGCGCCTGGGAGTGCAATTGCAGCTCGACCCCAGCTTCCAGCCCCACTTCGCCCTCTACGACGGCCTGGTGCTGAAGCTGGTGTGTCAGGGCCAGGAGGTGCCGGTGGAGATTGCCAGCGGCGGTCGTTACGACGCCCTGGTGGGTCGCTTTTGTCCAGAGCCAAGCGAGGCTGCGGGAGTGGGCTTTGGCTTCGATGTGGGAGCGGTGCGGGAGCTGGTGGCACCTGCCATAGAGAGCCCTTCGCCGGTACTGGTGGCCTATGGCAACCCCCAACACCTGGCCGCAGCCCTCGATCAGCTGGAGGCCTTGCACCAGATGGGCACCTGCGCTGAACTGCTCAGCGGGGCCTGCACCAACCAAGCGGAAGCAGAAGCCCTCGGCCAAGCCCGCGGCTGCGGCCGTACCCTCTGGATCGATTCCTAAAGTTCGAAGATGGCTCACACGATCGTCACCAACGTCTGCGAGGGCGTAGCCGATTGCGTTGATGCCTGCCCCGTGGCTTGCATCAACCCCGGCCAAGGTGCCAACAGCAAGGGCACAAACTTTTATTGGATCGACTTCGACACCTGCATCGATTGCGGCATCTGCCTGCAGGTGTGTCCCGTGCAGGGGGCCATCCTTCCCGAAGAAAAGCCCGAGCTGCAGCAGGCAGGCTGAGCGGCGCAGCAGGCAGGCTGTGCGCTGTGCCGCTTAGCTTAGCCAAGACTTAGCCAAGACTTAGCCAAGACTTAGCCAAGCCAAGATTTAGCCGAGATCCCGCTTATCCAAGCGACCACTTAGGCAACCCACCACTTAGCTAAGCCAAGACTTAGCCAAGTCAAAGTTCGGAGACCCCTCCCTCAGAGCCATTGAGCCGGAAGGCCCAAGCTCCGTAAGGTTTGGCCCAACGACCTAACGCTTGCCATGACGGTGCTGGAACAGGGCCAGATTCAGATCCACACCGAAAACATCTTTCCGATCATCAAAAAGGCCGTCTACAGCGGCCATGAGGTGTTTCTGCGGGAGCTGGTGAGCAATGGCGTGGATGCCATCAGCAAGCGGCGCATGGCGGCGATGGCTGGCGACTGCAGCGAAGGGCCTGAAGCCAAGATTTCGATCCGCATCGACCGCGAGGCCAACACCCTCACCATCTCCGACAACGGCATCGGCATGAATGTCGATGAGGTGAAGCGCTACATCAACCAGGTGGCCTTTTCCAGCGCCGAAGACTTCCTCGAGAAATACAAGCAAGAAAACGACGCGATCATCGGCCACTTCGGCCTGGGCTTCTATTCCAGCTTCATGGTGGCTAAGCAGGTGGAGCTGGTGACCCTCTCGGCCAGTGCTGGCGCGGAGGCGGTGCGCTGGAGCTGTGATGGCTCCCCCAACTTCAGCCTGGAGGTGGCCGAGCGCAGCGAGCCCGGCACCGACGTGATCCTGCACCTGATGGAGGAGGAGCTCGAATACATCGAGCCGGCCCGTATCCGCACCTTAATAACCACCTACTGCGACTTCCTGCCGGTGGAAGTGCAGCTGGAAGGCGAAACCGTCAATAAGCGCGAGGCCCCTTGGCGCAAGAGCCCCAGGGACCTCACCGACAACGACTACATCGAGCTCTACCGCTACCTCTATCCCTTCCAGGGCGATCCCCTGCTGTGGGTGCACCTCAACACCGACTATCCCTACAACCTGCAGGGCATCCTGTTTTTCCCCAAATCCACTGGCCGGGCCGATTGGGAGAAGGGCGAGATCAAGCTCTACTGCAACAACGTGTTTGTGAGCGACTCGATCAAGGAGGTGGTGCCCCGCTACCTGCTGCCCCTGCGCGGCGTGATTGATTCGCCCGACATCCCCCTGAACGTGAGCCGCTCCGCCCTGCAAACCGACAGGCGGGTGCGTTCGATCGGCGGCTTCGTGGCCAAGAAGGTGGGCGACCGGCTCAAGGAGCTACATCGCGACGACCCCAAGCGCTACGCCGAAAGCTGGGAGTCGCTGGCCCCCTTCATCAAGATCGGCGCCATGGAGGATGAAAAGTTCGCCGACCAGGTGGCCGATCTGGTGCTGTTTGGCACTAGTGCTTCCCCCACGGAGCAGGAGCCTGGTGAGGGCGAGAGCATTGACCCCATCCCCGGCGAAGGCGGCAAGGCCTACACCACCCTGGCTGGCTACCGCACCCGCCTGGATGGCGCCAACGACAAGCGCATCCTCTACTGCACCGATGAAGCAGGCCAGGCTGGGGCCCTTGCCCTATGGAAGAGCCAGGGGGCCGAGGTGCTGCTGGCCGACACCTTCATCGACACCCAGTTCATCCCCTGGCTCGAATACCGCCACGAGGAGCTCAAATTCCAGCGGGTGGACAGCGAGCTGGATGAATCGCTGCAGGAGAAAGAAAGCGAGATCAGCGACGCAGACGGCAAGGACAATTCCGAAAAGCTGCGCGATTTATTCAAGGCAGCTCTGGCCAACGACAAGATCACCATCCAGGTGCAGGCCCTCAAGGGTGACAACGCCCCCGCCGCCTTGATCCTGCTGCCGGAGCAGATGCGCCGCCTCAACGACATGGGCGCCCTGATGGAGCAGCGCCTGCCGGGCTTGCCCGATCACCACGTGCTGCTTGTGAACCGCAAACACAAGCTGGTGGAGGGCCTGCTCAAGCTCTCTGCCGGTTCGGTGATCACAACCGGTGGCAGTGGCGGCAGCTCCCCCAGCCAGCAGCTGGCCGATGATCTTGGCCGCCATGTCTACGAGCTGGCCCGTCTGGCCGTGGGCGGCCTGGAGCCCAATGAGCTTGCTGGCTTCCAGCAGCGCAGCGCCGATTTGATGGGCAAGCTGATGGAGCGGGGGCTCTGACTCTCTCCTGCCGCTAGCGGCAGGCCCGGCCAAGGCTGGATCTGCCGTTTGGTAGGATGATTTTTCGGGCTAGGGCCTGCAAGTCGTTTAGGAAATCGTTCATGTCCCGGGTCTGCCAGCTCACAGGCAAGCGCGCCAACAACGGCATGGCCGTCTCGCACTCCCACGTGCGCACCAAAAAGCTCCAGCAGGTGAACCTGCAAGAGCGCCGTCTGTGGTGGGCTGAAGGCAACCGCTTCATCAAGTTGCGCGTCTCCACCCGCGCTCTGAAAACCATCCAGAAGAAGGGCCTGGGCGCTTACGCCAAAGAGTTGGGCGTCAACCTGGCCAAAATCTGAGCCTGCGATGCGGCGTCGGGCACTTCTGCAGGGCCTAGTTGCTCTTCTGCCCGCAGCTGCGGGTGCTGCAAGCCTGTTGGCATCCAGCCGACAGGCTTTTGCTTTGGGAGGCACCCTGCCCGCACTCAACCAATCCGCCCCTGATTTCGACCTAGCCGGCATTGCGCCAGCAGCCGATGGTGAAGCCGTACCTACTCGGCTGAATTTGGCCGACTTCCAGGGCAAATGGTTGGTGCTCTACTTCTATCCCCGTGATTTCACCGGCGGCTGCACCATCGAAGCTCGTGGTTTTCAAAAAGACCTGGCCAGCTTCCGTGCCGCCAATGCGGCCGTGGTTGGAGTGAGTGCCGACGATGCCGAATCCCACGCCGATTTCTGCAGCAGCGAGGGGCTGGCGTTTCCCTTGCTATCTGATCCAGCTGGCACTGTGAGCCGCGCCTATGGCAGCTGGATCGCTCCCTTCTCTCAGCGCCACACCTTCCTCATCGACCCCTCGGGCATATTGCGCTCCACCTGGGTGGCGGTCCGTCCCAGCGGCCACAGCGCCGAAGTGCTCACCAGCCTTCGGGAGCTTCAGGCCAGCTGATCAGGCGCTAACGCAGCCAATTGGTCATAAAACACCCAATAGGTCATAAAACAGCCAGTGGCGCCAGACATGCAAATACTTGCTGGTGTACTTCGCTCTGCTGGCGCAGCTCCAGCAGCCTTGAAGCGGGTGGAGGGGTGTCTAGCGCCCTATCCCAGCTGGCCACCAGCCCAGGGCCGGGCGCCATATCCAGATTTTGACAGGGGCAGCCCAGGTTGGCGGCGGCGGCGGCCACCTTGGGGTCGTAGCTGAGGGCGGCGCAGGGCGCGCCGGAGAGGGCCGCCAGGATCAGGCCGTGCAGCCGCATCGCCACCACCAAGCCAGCGCCGCTGCATATGGCCATCGCCTCCTGGGGCCGCTCAGCCAGCACCTCCCGACTGCGGGCTGCCAGCCCTGGCGGCAGCAGCTGCTCGCGGCGCAGCTGCTCCAGCAGGCCCCGGTCCTGGTTGGCGTGGAAAGGCAGCCAGATCACCTCCCGGTTCTGGCTGGCGGCCAACTGATCCAGGGCTGCCAGATAGGGCCTCCAAGCTGAACCCTGCAACTGGCGGGTGGGGCGAAAGCAAAGCACCAAGGGGCCGCCCCTACCCCGCCATTGCTGGGGAGGTAGGCCCCAGACCGGATCGCTGCCCACGGGTCCGTCACGCCCCAGGCTCCTGGCCAGGGCAGCCGACTCCGGGTCGCGCCAGCTCACAGCCGTTGCCAATCGCAGCAGGCGGCCCACCAGCAATCGGCTGCGCCGCCGCTGCAGGGGTCCCAGCCCCTGGCCCCAAAGCAGCACAGGCTTGGCCTGCAAGCGGGCGGCCCCAATCAGAGCTGCGTAATAGAGCAGGCTCTTGAAACTGGTGGAATCCTGCAACAGGCTGCCGCCGCCAAGCACCAAGGCATCACAGTGGCGCAGCGCCTTGAGCACCAGGGGCAAGCTGCGGCGCGCCACCGTATCAACCCCAAAGCGCTCCCGCACGAGGGCACCGTCGTGGGCCGTAACCGTGGCCTGATAACCCCCTGGCAACTGGCTCAGCAGCACCTCCAGCAGGGCGTCGTCGCCCAGGTTGTGCTCGCCGTAGTAGCCGCAAAGCAACAGCCGCGGGGTCGGCTCCGAGATCTCCTGGCGGGTTGCGACCACAGACCGCTCGAAAGCACCCAAATAGCCTTTTAGCCTACCTAAGTTCTCCGCAGCATTTCCACTATTGCGGTTGGTGAGCACTGACTCTCAATGCCCTGACCCTCAATGCCCAGACCCGCGATGCAGTGACCCGCAACTTACGCGCCACATCCGCAATCACCACTTCGATAGCCAGCGCTGGAATGGGCTGAACCTGCGCGACGACGACATCATCATCGCCAGTCCGTACAAGAGCGGAACCACTTGGCTGCAGTCGATCGTGGCCCATCTGCTCTTTGAGGGCGAATTGCCTGCCTCGCTGGCAGAGCTCTCTCCCTGGCTGGAGGCGAATTATCACGATCTTGAGGCCCTGCAGCAAACCCTGGAGCAGCAACGCCACCGCCGCTTCATCAAGAGCCATCTACCGCTGGATGCCCTCCCCTGGGACCACCAGCGCTCTTTTTTATACATCGCCCGCGATGGACGGGATGTGGCGATGTCACTCTGGAATCACTACATCAATTGGAGTGACGAAGCCCACCAGCTGGTCAACCAAGTGCCCAACGAGCGGGGCGACACCTTTCCGCACCCCCCCGCCGATGTGCACACCTTCTTTGATGACTGGCTGCAACGCGGCTGGCTGGGTTGGGAGCAGGACGGGTGGCCCTACTGGTCGTTCTTTCACAACGTGCAGTCTTGGTGGGATCACCACCAACAACCAAACATTCTCTTGCTCCACTACAACGACCTCAAGGCCGATCTCCTTGCTCAGGTGCAGCGGATCGCCTGCTTCCTGGGCATAGACCCCGACCCGGAGCGCTTAGAAATGGTGTGTGCCGCCGTCGACTTCAAAGCTATGCGGCGGCGCAGCGCCACCTATGTGCCCTGCGGCGGGCGTCTCTGGAAGGGGGGCGCCGAATCTTTTCTCTACCGGGGTACCAACGGGCGTTGGCGGGGGGTGCTGCGGCCGGAGCAGCTGGAGGCCTACGAGCGGGTGAGCCGCAGCGCCCTTAGCCCCGACTGCCACCATTGGCTCCATCGAAGCTGCGATCAACAACTGCCCACGGTGGCTGGCTAGGCGCGATGGTCACCGTTGAGACACTGGAAGCTCTGGATCTTTTGATCTGGCTGGGGAGTGGTGTCCTAGCCGGAGACCGGGCCCGCTGCAATCAGAGCACGGTCTCCCGTCGGGTCAGTCAGGCCGAGTCCAACCTCGGCCTCAAGCTGCAACGCAGAGGCGGCCAGTGGCACCTGAGCGGAAATTCCCTGCTGGTGCGAATGGAGAGAGAGGTGCACCAACTCAATCGGATCCATGGCCATCGCCCCCTGCGGCTTCAGGCTCCAGCCTGGAGTCAAGACCACCTACTTAGGCCGCTGCCGAAGAACTGGATCATCAACCCCAGCGACGCGCCGGGGTCGCCCCATCACTGTCTGGACCTGCTGAAGGAGCGGGTGGTCGACGCCTGCCTGGCAACCCTGCCCGAACGACCGTCCTGCGACGACCATCGCTTCACCTGTTTCGACCTCTACCGCTCGCCAATCCATCTGGTGACCCCGGCGGACTCTCGTGTGGTTGATATCTCCAGCCCAACCCGACTGGAGATCGGATCGTGCTGCCAGATCGCGACCTTCCCGTTCAATCCCCACGCCCAGAAGCTGTTCATCCAAAACTTCTTCCAGCATCACTTCCAGCCAGACCAGACCCAAGCCGTAACTAAAAAACAACAGAAAGAGGCCGTGTACTTCGCCAATAGCCTGATCCTCAAGACCCTGAGAACCACCCTGCCGGTCGTTGAACTCGATGTCGCCGTGCCCTCCCATTACGTCGAGAGCCTGGTGGTGCTGCACGACAACCGAAACGCGCCGGCCATTGCCGAACTGGTCGACACCCTGCGCCGTCGCATCCAGGACCTGTCACGCTCCGAAGAGAAGCTCACGCCCCTGCTCTGACCCCATGCATGCCCTCTCCCTACCCACCTGGTGGATTCACGTCACCTCGGTGCTTGAGTGGGTGGTAGCGATGGTGGCCGTGCAGCGCCTGGGGGTGGCGCGCCGGGAGGGTGGTTGGCGTTGGTTGAGCCTGGCAATGTTGCCTGCCTTGGTGAGTGCCATGGCTGCCTGCACCTGGCATCTGTTTGACAACAGCCCAAACCTGCAGGGCCTGGTGGTGTTTCAGGCGGGCCTCACCACCATTGGCAATGCCGCCCTGGCCCTAGCAGCCTGGAACCTGCTGCGCCAGCAGCGGCAGGCGGCGCCATGAGCGGTCCTCTCGGCTGGCTTGCCGGCATCGACCCCACGCCTTTGTTTGTGCTGTCGCTACTCCCCTATCTGGCCTTCCTTTGGTGGGCAGGGCGGATTGAGGGGTTCCCCAAGCTGGCCCTGCGGGGCTTTCAATTCACCCTGGTGTTTGTGGCCGTAACCATTGCCGCCGCCATCGTGGCCCAACTGCGCTACGGCGAGCTGCTGGCCAATGTGGATTCCCTACATGGGGGAGCTGAATCGCTGCTCACGATCTCCAACCTGCTGGTGGTGCTTGGCTTCAGCGGCATTGGCGCCGTGATCACGGCCCAACCGCCCCGATCCTGATGCTCTGGCTTCTGGCGATCGTCGTCAGCCTTGCCGCTGGGCCCAGCCAGGCTGCACCCGTATTGAGAGTCGGCGTGGCGGATGGCTCCCAGCCCTGCTCCTATCGCCAGCGGGGCAGCTGGAGTGGCATGGCCGTGGAACTGTGGCAACAGGTCGCCGACCAGGAGCAGATCCCCTACGTACTGGTCCCAGCTGACAACACAACCGAGCTGCTGGCGGCCACCAAGCGCAACGAAGTGGACGTTGCGATCGGCTGCATCACCATCTCACCAGAACGCATCCGCCAGAACCGCTTCAGCCTGCCCTTTCAGGAATCGGGCTTGGGGGTGATGGTCAAACGCAACCAGCTGGAGCTAGGCAGTTCCCTGCTGCGCAGCCTGCTGGCGCCTGATCTGATCAGGCTGCTGCTGGCCTACGTGGTGCTGATAGGCATGTTGAGCGTGGCTGTCTGGCAGGTGGAGCGCAACGGCAGCAAACCCAGCAGCTGGGAGATCGGGCCGCGACGCGCCTTCGCCCTGATCTTCCAGGTGCTGGCCACCGGCCCTGGCACAAACACCGTTGTTGTTAGTACACGGGGCCACACCTTTGTCTTTATGGCCTACTTGGTGCGGATCATCACGGCCTCGCTGCTGGTCAGCTACGTCACCTTGAACGTCGTGCGGGGCAACCAGGAATTGGCGAGCCACAACATCCGCAGACTCAACGATCTCGCCGGCCAGCGGGTTGCCGTGCGGCCTGGCACCGTCAGCGACGATCTACTGCAAAGACTCAACGACTCCGGCCTGCAGCCGCCGATTCAGCTGCGCGAGCTCGATCAGGTGATACGTGCCGACACCCTGCTGGCTGCTGATGCCGTGGATGCGGTGCTCGCCGACGACATCCAGCTCGACTTTTTGCTGCAGCAACTGCCCCACAAGCTCTACGGGCTGGCGCTGCGCAACCTCAACCCCCAATCCCAGGCATTCGCCCTCTCACCAGGCATCAGCAAAGACCTGGAAACCCGGATCAATGAAGCGCTTGGCAGGCTCAAGCGCGATGGCGTAGTCACCCGGCTGCGGCAGCAGGCAATGAACAAGTCTTAAGCCGGGTCATCCATAGGCGGTGCTGCCCGGAAGATGGGGCGTTGGCACCTGCTCCATGATCGCTCCCCTCCTGGCCCTTGCCCCCGCCACCATCAGCTGGTCACCCAAGGTGGCGCTGGTGATGATTGTCTGCAACGTGATTGCCATCGCCCTTGGCAAGGCCACGATCCAACATCAAAACGTTGGTCTGAAGCTGCCCAGCGCCGGCCTATTTGGCGGTTTCAGCCACGGCGCCATGCTCGGCACCTTGAGCCTCGGCCACATCCTCGGCATGGGCGCCATCCTTGGCCTGGCCTCCCGCGGCGTGGTTTAAGGGCCTGGGTTCCAACCTCAGGGCTCAGCGCCAACCCAGCAAGTAGGGCAGCGCTTTAAGCCCGTAGCGCTCAAAGCGGTAGTCAAACAACAGGGCGGAGAGATCCTCCGCCCGCCGGGTTTGCAAACCAGCCAGCAGACGCTCCAGGCGCGCATCGGCCCTGGCATCAGCCAGTCCTAGCCAGGTGCGCCTAGCTAGGCGGCCACTCAGGCTCCAGCGCCAGCCCAACTCCCGCCTTAGCAGGCTTTGGTATTGGTCTAGGACGGCCAAGCCAGCTGGCTTGGCCAGGGCCTTCAGCAGCAGCGGTGCCAGCACCCGGGCACTGGCTAGGGCGTGGCGGATGCCCTCCCCACCCAGCAGGTTGGCCGTGCTCACAGCATCACCCAGGCCGATCAACCTGCCCAGCCGGTGTGGTTCATGGCGGCGGACCGTGCTGCGAATGCGGCCCCCATGGCGATCGAGCACCTCGGCTTGGCCTAGGCCGCAGCGCTGCACCAGGGCGCCCAGCTCCAGAGCCAGCGCTGGCTGGGCACGGCTGGGATCGGCCAAGCGGCACACCCCCACCTTGAGCTGGCCCGGTGCCATCGGAAATATCCAGCCGTAACCCTGGCGTACCCAGTCGCTGCCAAGGAAAAAACTGAGCCGGTCTGCCCAGGGCCGGTGCTGCTCGGGATGCACCTGCAGCAACCATTCCACCCCCAGGCCGGCCACCAGCGGATCGGCCAGCTTTGCCTGCTCGCCAATCAGGGCTCGGCCCTCGCCGCTGGCATCCACCAGCCAGCGGCTGCGCAGCAAGCGGCGACCAGCAGCGCCATCCCGCACCACGGTGCAAACGCCAGCGCCATCTTGATGCCAGCCAATGGCCGTGACGCCGAGCTGCAGGCGAGCGCCCCAGGCCTGGGCCTGGCCAGCTAGCCACTGGCGCAGGGCGCCAAAATCGAGCACGGCGCCGAGGGGTTGCTCTGCGCTCCACAGCCGCCGCTGCTCTCCTGGTCCCACCAGTTGCCAGCCACTCCAGCGCGCCGCCACAACGTGAGCGGGTATGCCAAAGCGATCGAGGGTCTCAAGCGGCAGGGCCGCACTACTGAAAGCGGCCTGACCCAAATTCTTAAGCCGATCAACCAGCAGCACATCAACCCCAGCCTGGGCAAGTAGGCGGGCTAGCTCAGCACCCGAAGGGCCAGCACCCACCACAAGCACCTCGCAGTCGTAGGGCTCCGGTTCAGACAGCAACGGGCGCAGCCGAAGCAGGGAGACTGCTTTGAAGCGGAACACCAAAACGACTGATGATCCGCTCCGCCATCTGGGGTGGGGTGAGGCCCAGGCTCTGCTTGCTCTGCTCCGGGCTGGCGTGGTCCACGAGCACGTCGGGGATGCCGATGCGCAACACGGGCACCAGCACGTCGTGGTCGCTGAGGGTTTCCACCACGGCGGCACCGAAGCCACCAGGGAGGGCGCCCTCCTCCATGGTCACCACCTTGCCGATGCGCTTGGCCATGGGAAGAATCAAGGCCTCATCTAAGGGCCGCAGGAAGCGGGCATTGATCACGGCCGCCCTCAGACCCTTTTCCTGCAGCAATCCGGCTGTAGCCATCGCCGGGGCCACCATGGCGCCGTAGGCCACGATCAGCAGGTCGTCGCCGTCGGTAAGCAGCTCGCCCCGGCCGATCTCCAGGGGTTCAAAGCCCTCTTCTGCCAGGGGCACCCCCTCGCCTTCGCCGCGGGGAATGCGCAGGGCGCAGGGGCCGCTGTGGTGAATTGAGGTCACCAGCATGCGCTGCAGCTCAGCCTCATCCTTGGGGGCCATCACCGTGAAATTGGGGACGGAGCGGAAGTAGCTGATGTCGTATTGACCCTGGTGGGTAGGGCCGTCAGCGCCAACGATGCCGGCCCGATCCAGCACAAAAGTGACCGGCAGATTCTGAATGCCGACGTCGTGAATCAACTGGTCGTAGGCGCGCTGCAGGAAGGTGCTGTAAATCGCCAGCACTGGCTTGAGCCCTTCACAGGCCATGCCAGCCGCCATGGTCACAGCGTGCTGCTCGGCGATGCCCACATCAAAATATTGATTGGGTAGGGCCTTCTCCAGCAGATCAAGGCCGGTGCCGGTGGCCATGGCAGCGGTAATACCCACCACTGTGGGGTCCTGTTCGCAGAGCTTCACCAGTGTCTGGCCAAACACCTTGCTGTAGCTGGGAGGCTTCGGCTTGCTGGAGGGATAGGCCTTGCCAGTGGCCAGATCAAAGGCGCTCTGGGCGTGATAGCCCACCTGATCGGCCTCGGCGTAGGCGTAGCCCTTGCCCTTGGTGGTGGCCACATGCACCAGCACAGGCCCCTCGGTGCGGTGGGCCTGTTCAAAGGTGCGCACCATGCCGGCGATGTCGTGGCCATCGATGGGGCCGATGTAGGTGAAGCCCAGCTCCTCAAACACCGCACCCACCTTGGGCACCGCCAAACGCTTCATGCTCTCTTTGAGCGTCTTGAGCTCGTTGGGCAGCTCACCGTGCAGGAAGGGCAGGTGCTTGATCGCCTCCTCGGCATTGCCCTGCAGAAATTGCAGGGGTGGGCTCAGCCGCATGCGGTTGAGGTAGGTGGAAAGGGCCCCCACCGGAGGGCTGATCGACATGTCGTTGTCGTTCAGCACTACCAGCAGCTTGGTTTTCGGCAGGTGGCCGGCGTGGTTAATCGCCTCTAGAGCCATGCCACCAGTGAGGGCGCCATCGCCGATCACCGCCACACATTTGAAGTCTTCCCCGCGGCGATCGCGGGCCAGGGCCATGCCTAGGGCAGCCGAAATCGAGGTGCTGGCGTGTCCGGCACCGAAATGGTCAAAGGGGCTCTCGCTGCGCTTGAGATAGCCGGCCACCCCGTTCTTCTGGCGCAGGCTGTCGAAATCCTTGTAACGGCCAGTTATCAACTTGTGGGGATAGGCCTGGTGACCCACGTCCCACACCACTTTGTCGTGGTCGAGATCGAGGGTTTGATAGAGGGCGAGGGTGAGCTCCACCACTCCCAGCCCAGGGCCTAGGTGCCCGCCGCTGGTGCTCACCACCTCCAGATGGCGCTCACGAATCTGGCGGGCAATTGCTTCAAGCTCTGCCGTGCTCAGGCCGTGCAGCTGATTCGGGTGACTCAGCTCGCTGAGATGCATGCACAACCCTGGAGGTGGGGTGCAATCTAGGCCTTGGCTTCCGCCCAGGGGTGCGAATTGCGACACTGGTGGGATGAGCGAGGCCCCTGAGAGCTATCTGCAACGGATCCTGCGGGCGCGGGTCTACGACGTGGCGATTGAATCGCCACTGGATCCTGCGCCGAATCTCTCGGCGCGCCTGCACAACCGGGTGCTTCTGAAGCGTGAGGATCTGCAGCCCGTGTTCAGCTTCAAGCTGCGCGGCGCCTACAACAAAATGGCCGGCCTCTCGCCTGCCGAGCTGGAGCGGGGCGTGATCGCCGCCAGCGCCGGCAACCATGCCCAGGGAGTGGCGCTAGCCGCCCAGAAGCTGGGCTGCAGGGCCGTGATTGTGATGCCTGTCACCACACCGGAGATGAAGGTGAAGGCGGTGGCGGCCAGGGGCGCCGAGGTGGTGCTGCATGGCGACAACTACGACGCCGCCTGCACGGAAGCCACGCGCCTGGGCATGGAGCGGGGGCTCAGCTTCATCCATCCCTTTGACGATCCCGATGTGATCGCCGGTCAAGGCACGATCGGGTTGGAGATCCTGCGCCAGTGCTCCTCGCCGCCTGACGTTATCTACGTGGCCGTAGGCGGTGGCGGCTTAATCGCCGGCATTGGGGCCTACGTCAAAACCCTCTGGCCCCAAGTTCAGATCGTTGGCGTTGAGCCAGTGGACGCCGATGCCATGACCCGCTCCCTAGCCGCCGGGGAGCGGGTGCAGCTTGAGCAGGTGGGCCTTTTCGCCGATGGCGTGGCGGTGCGCCGCGTCGGTGAGCTCACTTTTGAATTGGCAAAGCAAACGGTGGATCGCATGGTGACAGTCGACACCGACGCCATCTGCGCAGCCATCAAGGACGTGTTCGAAGACACCCGTTCGATCCTGGAGCCTGCCGGAGCCCTTGCCATAGCCGGCATGAAGCGCGATGTGGTGCAACAGGGCTTGCACGGCCAAACCTTGGTGGCGGTTGCCTGCGGCGCCAACATGAACTTCGACCGGCTGCGCTTCGTGGCCGAGCGCACTGAGATCGGCGAAGACCGCGAAGCGATGCTGGCGGTGGAAATCCCCGAGCAGACCGGCAGCCTGCGGCGCTTCTGTGGTGTGCTGGGCCAGCGCAGCCTCAGCGAGTTCAGCTACAGGCTGGCCGATCCCAGGGTTGCTCACATTTTTGTAGGGGTGCAAACCAGTGGCACGGCCGACGAGCAGCAACTGATCAACGACGTGCAGAACGCCGGCTTCCCCTGCCTCGACCTCTCCAACAACGAGCTGGCCAAGCTGCACCTGCGTCACATGGTGGGCGGCCGCCTGCCCGCCAGCGCCGGCCCGGCTCTCGCTCAGGGCGAAGAGCTGCTCTATCGCTTCGAGTTCCCCGAAAAACCAGGCGCCCTGATGGCGTTCGTAAACGCTTTACACGCCAACTGGAATATCAGCATTTTTCACTACCGCAACCACGGCGCCGACGTGGGGCGGATCGTGGTGGGGGTGCAGGTGCCTCGCGCTGACAGACCCGCCTGGCAGGAGTTCCTCGATGGCCTGGGCTATCAGCATTGGGACGAATCGGCAAACCCTGCCTACAAACTGTTTTTGGGGCCCAGCTCAGCGCCCCTGCCAGCCCTGGCATGAGCCAAAAAAGCTGCGGTAACCTGCGGCCATGCAAAGCACGGGGCTGATTCAGGGCCTATCCCTGCCCGCCCGGATGGAGGCGATCCTCTACTTGAAAGGCCGGCCCCTCAGCCTGGCAGAACTTGCTGAGATCGCTGCGGTTAGCCGAGAGGAGGCGGAGCTTGGCTTGATCACCTTGATCACCGACTACGCCCACCGGGATACGGCCCTGGAGGTGCGCCAAGAGGGCAACCGGTACAGCCTGCAGCTGCGCGATGGGCTGGCAGACCTGGTTCAAAACCTCCTGCCCGTGGACCTATCCACGGCCGCCCTGCGAACCCTGGCCACGATTGCCTTAAAAAAGCGGATCTTGCAATCGGATCTAGTCGAGTTGCGCGGCTCCGGCGCCTACGACCACATCAAGGAGCTACTGGCCCAAAATTTCATCGAGCGCAAGCGCCAAAGCGAGGGCCGCTCCTACTGGCTCACCCTCAGCGAGAAGTTCCACCGCACCTTCGCCATCAAGGCTGAGGCTGACCTCTGGAAGCAAGCTGCCTAGAGTTGGCCCACTAACAAAATTCCATGGACGCCCTGAGTTTCCTGCTGCAGGTTCTGGCCCAGACCCTCAGCATCTACACCCTGGTGTTGCTGGTGCGGGTGTTGCTGAGCTGGTTTCCCAATCTCGACTGGAGCAACCCCGTGCTTTCGACGGTGAGCTCGATCACCGATCCCTACCTGAACGCCTTCCGCGGCCTGATTCCGCCCCTAGGCGGCCTAGACCTTTCGGCGATCGTGGCCTTCATTGCCCTGCAATTGGTGCAGAGCCTGCTCGAAGGCGCCAGCGTTTCGGTGCTCGGAGCTGGTTACTGATCAGCTAATGCCTGTTCAAGGGGCAGCAGCTCGTCATCGGCGCCAGCGCGGCTGCGCACCGGGGCACTGAAACCCCTTGCCTTGACATTTCTGAAGCTGAGCGGTCCAGGGGTGCCAGCCGGCACCGATAGGCGCAGGGCAAAGGCAGAGGTGCCTGGTGGCACATCACCAATCGAACCCACCCGGGTGCGGTTTTGCAGCACCGGCTCGCCACTTGAATCAACGATCAGGGCAAAGACGTCGGTATCAACAACGGGCTTGCGGGTGGGATTCACCACGCTGCCGCGCAGGGCGTAGCAGCTGGCGCCAGCAGGACGCCGCAATTCCGGCTGGGCGCCGATGTCCTCTGCGGGGCAGGGCTCGATGCTCAGGTCAGATACCTGCAGATCAGCTGCCCAGGCAGGAGCTGGCAGCACCAGAGCACAAATGACTAGTAGGCCGAGCAGCCGCCCCAGCCACTTGGCGAGTGCATGCCGTGGCCCAAGCTCCATACCTTGCTTGCTCACCGCCTGTCACCACTGCCTCCGATCACGTTACGGGCGGCGCGGCTGGCCAGTTTGTCGAGGTTGGTCTGGGCAATTTGCTCTAGCTCCAGGCCAAGTTCAGTAGCGAGCTGGGCCACGTACCAGAGCACATCACCAAGCTCGAGCTGCAGGTCTGCAATCACCTCCGGCGAGAAGCTGCCCTGACGGTCGCGCAGCACCTTTTTGACCTTGTCGGCCACCTCACCAGCCTCACCGCACAGCCCCAGGGTGGGATAGATGGGGTTGGCGCCGGCATCTGGGTAGCGGGCCGTGGCGCGGCAGCGCTCTTGGTACAGCTGAAAATCCACCTATGGCAGCCCATCGCAGGCCTGGATGGTAGTTTCCAGTCGTCTGTTGGCGTTTACATGCCCCAGCCCGATCTCATGCGTCGCACCAAGATCGTGGCCACGATCGGGCCTGCCACGGAATCCGCCGAACGTCTGCGCGAGTTGGTTGCCGCCGGCGCCACTACTTTCCGGCTCAATTTTTCTCACGGCGACCACAGCGAGCATGCGGCTCGCATCGCCACGATTCGTCAGGTGTCAACGGAGCTGGGCATTGAGCTCGGCATCCTTCAAGACCTGCAGGGTCCCAAAATTCGTTTGGGCCGTTTTGCCGATGGGCCGATCACCCTGGCCAAGGGCGATCAGTTCACCCTCACATCTAGGGATGTGGCCTGCAATCAGAAAATTGCCACCGTCACCTACGCATCTCTGGCCGATGAGGTGGTGCCAGGCAGTCGCATCCTGCTGGATGACGGTCGGGTGGAGATGGTGGTCGACAGCGTCGACAAGCCCGAGCAGACCCTGTTCTGCAGCGTCACCGTTGGTGGAGTGCTCTCTAACAACAAGGGGGTCAATTTCCCCGATGTGCAGCTCTCTATACGTGCCCTCACCGAGAAAGACCGCATTGATCTGGCATTTGGGCTGAAGCAGGGGGTTGATTGGGTGGCCCTCAGCTTTGTGCGCAACCCCTCGGACATGCGCGAGATCCGGGAACTGATCCGCAGCCATGGCCACGAAACCCCCGTGGTGGCCAAGATCGAAAAGTTTGAGGCCATCGATCAGATCGACGACATCCTGCCCCTCTGCGACGGGGTGATGGTGGCTCGGGGCGACTTGGGCGTCGAGATGCCCGCCGAAGAAGTTCCCCTGTTGCAGAAGGAGCTGATTCGCAAGGCCAACAGTCTGGGCATCCCGGTGATCACTGCCACCCAGATGCTCGATTCAATGGTGAGCTGCCCCAGGCCCACCCGGGCCGAGGTGAGCGACGTAGCCAACGCCATCCTTGATGGCACCGATGCCGTGATGCTCTCCAATGAGAGCGCTGTGGGCGATTTCCCCGTAGAAGCGGTGGCCACCATGGCCATAATCGCCCGGCGCATCGAGCGGGATTACCCCCGCCGGGTGCTCGATAGCCACATGGCAACCACCATCCCCAATGCCATCTGCCAGGCGGTGAGCAGCATTGCTCGCCAGCTGAATGCGGCCGCAATTTTGCCGCTCACCAAGGGGGGCTCTACGGCTCGCAATGTCAGCAAGTTCCGCCCCAGTACCCCAATTTTGGCGATCACCAGCGAGGTGAATGTGGCCCGGCAGCTGCAGCTTTGCTGGGGCGTCAACCCCTTGGTGGTGGAGGAGCAGAGCTCCTCCACCAGCACCTTCAGCCTGGCCATGGGCATGGCACGCGAGCTGGGCTTTCTTCGTGATGGTGACCTAGTCGTTCAAACCGCCGGCACCCTCTCGGGAATCAGCGGCTCCACCGACTTCATCAAGGTGGGCATCGTCTCCGCGGTGCTCTCTAAGGGAACCGGCGTCGGCACTGGATCCGTGAGCGGTCGAGTTCGCCTGGTTGACAGCCCAGAGGCAGCGGCGGCAATCCAATCTGGCGAAATCCTGGTGGTGCATGAAACCTGCGCCGATTACGTCGAGGCGATTCGCAAAGCCAAAGGGGTAGTTACGGAAGCCGGTGGCCTCGAGAGCCATGCCGCCTTGATCGCCGAGCGCACTGGCGTACCAACGATTGTGGGTGTCTGTAACGCGATCGCAAACCTGCGTCAGGGGGAAATCGTGACCCTGGATCTGCAGCGCGGCGAGGTGCATCGAGGCGCCCGCAGCCACGACGCTGACGACAGACCCGCCATCGTTTAGGGCCAGCAGCCGCCACCGCAGCCATGCCAACCAAGCTCCCCATGCGGGAAACCGTCGGCATGGCCCTGAGCACCCTGCGCTCCAATCGGCTGCGCAGTTTGCTGACCATGCTCGGCATCGTCATCGGCAATGCCTCCGTGATCACCTTGGTGGGGGTGGGGCGAGGCGCCCAGAACCTGGCCGAAGGGCAGCTAAGCAATCTCGGCGCCAACGTGCTGTTTGTAGTGCCTGGCAGCAACGACACCCGGCGCCAGGGCATCGACTTCCCCAAAAACCTCGTGCTTGAAGACGCGGTCGCCATCGGCGAGCAGGTACCAAGCGTAAAGCGGGTAGCCCCCCAGATCACCTTGAGCGGGGTGGTTCAGGCGGGCGGCCTGAGCAGCAGCACGTCAATTTTCGGTGTTACACCGGAGTTTCTGCCGGTTCGTCAATTTGAGATCGCCCAGGGGCGCTTCTTCACCGCCAGCGATCTCAACGGCGCTCGCAATGTCACCGTTGTGGGGCCCGACTTGGGCACAAAGATGTTTCCAGGCAAGGCGCCAGTGGGGCGCCAGCTGCGTATTCGCAACCAGCTGTTCGAAGTGATAGGCGTTCTTGAACCCAAGGGCGCCGTATTTGGTCAAAACCAAGACGAGAACGCCTACGTGCCCCTCAGCACCATGGTGAGCAAGCTTTCAGGACGTGACCCCACCTACGGGGTCAGCCTTAATTTCATCAGCGTCGAAGCCCGCGACGAGCAGAGCACGGGGGCCGCGAGCTTTCAAATCACCAACCTGTTGCGCCAGCGGCATCGGATCCTGCGGGAAGACGATTTTGCCGTGCGCTCCCAGAAAGATGCCCTCACGATTGTGAGCACGATCACTGGTGGCCTCACCTTGATGCTGGCTGCCATTGGTGCCGTGTCGCTGCTGGTGGGCGGCATCGGCATCATGAACATCATGTTGGTGTCGGTGAGTGAGCGCACCGAAGAGATCGGCCTGCGCAAAGCCCTCGGCGCCCGCAGCGGCGATGTGCTGCTGCAGTTTCTGGTGGAGTCGCTGGTGCTGGCCAGCCTGGGGGGCGTGATCGGCAGCGCGGTGGGCATTGGCACGGTGGCTGTGGTCGGCGTTCTTACACCCTTACCGGCATCGATTGGTGCGGCCACGGTGCTGGTCACGGTGGGGCTATCCGGTTCGATTGGCCTTTTCTTCGGCGTAGTGCCCGCCCGCCGGGCTGCGCGCCTCGACCCAATCGTTGCCTTGCGCAGCCTTTGAAACGTTCTGGTGAGCCGGCAACGACGGGACGAAACCAGAAAGAACCATTAAAAATCGAAAACAGTGGCGTACGTCACTAAACCCGCACTCAAGCCAGTGGCTTTATGGGTGGAGAAATCGGGATTCAGACGTGGCCCAATTGGCATGCAGTTACCGCAATACCAGCGATCGGATGGTGATACTGCGCTGCATCGGTCCCGAGCAGTTCTTCCTCGAACGAGTGGTGTTTCCCTTCGAGCTACTCAGCTTCCAGTGCCCACAAAGCAGCGTGGTGAAGATCTGGACCCACGGCCTTGGTGGGCCCGAATTGGTGGAGACCGTTAACTCCGGCGATCTGCTCAACGATCCACCGTCCCTACCAGCTCAAGCGGCCCAATTCGAAGCGCTGCCCAGTTCCCGCGGCTACGTCCCCGGTCTGCTGGATGGCGAGCTGCCCTGGGCAACGGCGAGCTGAAGCTCGGCGCGGGGAGGGGGCCTGGCGCCGTTACACTTGTCAACAAAGTGTCTCAGCTATGAACCAGCGCTGGCGTCTGATTGCCCTCTGGCTGCTGCCCCTGGCAGTGGTCGCATTCCTCGGCTGGCAGCTGCTTGGTAACGGCGGCACGGCCCGTTTCAAACCAGAAGGCGCCACGGTTGCTCCCCGCAATGCGGCCATAGCCCGCATGAGCTACGGCCGCTTCCTCGATTACGTGGATGCGGGCCGGGTAACGGCGGTTGATATTTTCGACGGCGGTCGCAGTGCAGTTATCGAGGCTGTGGATCCTGACCTCGACAATCGGGTGCAGCGTCTGCGCGTAGACCTGCCCGGTGTTGCTCCAGAGCTGGTCAACAAGCTCAAAGAGCAGGGCATCAGCTTCGATATCCATCCACCCAAAACAGCTCCACCAGCTCTTGGATTGCTCGGCAATCTCCTCTTCCCATTGCTCCTGATCGGTTCGCTGATCTTCCTTTCACGCCGCGGCAACGGCATGCCCGGGGGCCCCGGTCAGGCGATGCAATTCGGCAAAACCAAGGCCCGCTTCGCAATGGAAGCTGAAACTGGCGTCAAATTTGACGACGTGGCTGGTGTTGAAGAGGCCAAGCAGGACCTCCAGGAGGTTGTCACCTTCCTAAAAACCCCCGAGCGCTTCACTTCAGTTGGCGCCAAGATCCCCAAAGGTGTGCTGCTCGTAGGACCTCCCGGTACCGGCAAAACCCTGCTAGCCAAGGCAATTGCTGGTGAAGCCGGAGTTCCCTTCTTCTCGCTTTCAGGATCTGAATTCGTTGAAATGTTTGTTGGCGTGGGCGCCAGCCGGGTTCGCGACCTGTTCAAGCGGGCTAAGGAAAACAGCCCTTGTTTGATCTTCATCGACGAAATTGATGCGGTGGGACGCCAGCGTGGTGCTGGTGTCGGCGGCGGTAACGACGAGAGGGAGCAAACCCTCAACCAGCTGCTCACCGAGATGGACGGCTTTGAAGGCAATAGCGGCATCATCATCATTGCCGCAACAAACCGAGCCGATGTGCTCGATTCAGCCCTGTTGCGCCCAGGTCGTTTCGATCGCCAGGTTCAAGTTGATGTGCCAGACATCAAAGGGAGGCTGTCTGTGCTCAAGGTGCACAGCCGCGATAAAAAGCTGGCCGATGATGTGAGCCTTGAAGTGATTGCTCGCCGTACACCAGGCTTCTCCGGCGCCGATCTCGCGAACCTGCTCAATGAAGCGGCAATCCTCACGGCCCGGCGCCGCAAGGAGGCAACTTCACTTGCCGAAATTGATGATGCCGTCGATCGGATCATTGCCGGCATGGAGGGCAAGCCCCTCACCGATGGGCGCAGCAAGCGCCTGATCGCATATCACGAGGTTGGCCATGCCCTGGTGGGCACCCTGGTGCAGGCCCATGACCCCGTTCAGAAGGTCACCCTGATCCCACGTGGCCAGGCCCAAGGACTTACCTGGTTCTCCCCCGACGAGGAGCAGATGTTGGTGAGCCGGGCCCAGCTCCGAGCTCGCATCATGGGTGCCCTCGGCGGCCGGGCTGCCGAGGATGTCGTCTTCGGCCACGCAGAGGTCACAACTGGTGCAGGTGGTGACATCCAGCAGGTAGCCTCGATTGCTCGCCAAATGGTTACCCGGTTTGGCATGAGCGATCTAGGCCAGGTCTCCTTTGAAGCAGGCAACCAGGAGGTTTTCCTGGGCCGCGACCTGATGACCCGCAGCGATGGCTCCGATCGCCTTGCCAGCAAGATCGATGATGCCGTGCGCCAAATGGTTCACAGCTGCTACGCAGACACGGTCAAGTTGGTGGCAGAGCACCGCGCCTGCATGGATCGGGTAGTGGAGCTACTGATCGAGAAAGAGAGCCTCGATGGCGAAGAATTCCGCGCCATTGTGGCCGAATTCACGGCAATTCCAGAGAAGGAGCGCTTCTCGCCCCTGCTAGCCGGCTGATCAAGCAGTAGCACTAGCCATCACAGGACCGGCATCCACGCGACTCGTCGTGGGTGCACTTTGTGGGTGCTCCGCTAGCCAGCGAGCCACCCAGCCCGCCGCCACTCGATTCGACTCCTCAGCTGCCTCACTGCTCTCAAACACGCTGAGGGAGATCATCCGGTCACCGGCCTCCCCCACGTCCACGAAGTAGTAAGCAATAAAACCCGGCAGGGCTTGCATTTCAGCTAGTAGCCCATCAAGCAAGGGCTGGGTGGCCTGAGCTGGATCCTTAATTCCCTCGTATTCGCGCAGAGTGGCGTACATACGGCAGTTCTGAAGTGCGCCCCAACTTGGCCGCGCTTTTCCGATCCGTCAACCAACCCGTGTTCGAAGCTGCCTGCTCCTCTGCTGCCTGGCCGGCACTTAAGGGAAACGGCCCCAACCCAACTAAAGTTCAAACCACGCACTCAATTGGACTTCTTGGTATGGCAGCAAGCGATCCCACAGAAATGCTGGTAAAGCAGCCCGAACCGCAGTGGATCGGCGAAGCTCTCGGCACCAATGTCAAAAGCCTGGAGGCGAAGCTGCTGGGGGAGGGCAGGGGGTTTCAATCGACCACTTGGCGCCTGGAGCTGAACTGTGATCCACCTGAAGAAGGGCCAGCAAGCGTAATTCTCAAAAGTGAAACCTCCAATAAGGACTTCAATGAGTTCAGCCGGCTGAATAATGCCTTTGGTCGTGAGGTGGGTGTTTACACTCACTGCACACCAAGATTAGAAAATCACAAACCCTCGGTCTTTGCAACCAATTCCTCTGAGCCATATTGGTTGCTGATCGAGGATCTGACCCACCTACGTTCAGGTGATCAAGTCATCGGACTCAGCTACCAGGAAACGTTGGCGACGATTAAACGCATGGCAGCTATCCACGCCGAATTCTGGCTTGATCCTTCCTTGAACCAGCACAGCTGGTTGCCAAACCATGGCTTCTGGTTTGCAGACCCCAAAGCCGAAATCGTTGATGATTTCTTTGCCACCTACGGCGTGCGCTTCGGCACGGATGTTTGCCGGTTATATCGCGCTGTACTGGAGCAAAGCTCTGACATTGATCAGGCTCTCAATGACAGGCCTTGGACCCTCGTCCATGGTGATCTGCGCGCCGACAATTTGCTATTCGGCCATACGCTGGAAGATCCGGAGTCGGTGATAATTGATTGGTCCTGGGCCAGCCGCAGTTCAGCCGCTATTGATATCGCCTTTTTGATTGGCGGCAGCACGCCCCAGGCTCAGCGGCTTGGACGTCATGAAGACCTGCTGCTGGGTTGGCACCAAGAACTACTCAAGCTTGGAGTTTGCGATTACTCGCTTGAAGAGGCCAGGTACGACCTGCAATTGGCAGCTCTACGGACCATCACTGCCGGCATAGCCATGCATTCCTTCACGGGCCCAGATATTCCGATCCGGGCAGCCCTGTTCATGGATGACGCGATCCAGCGTCATGCGGCCTACGCCTTGGAAATTGACGCCTGGCAAGCTCTGCCCGATCCGAGTGCCTGGAATGCCTGATATTGATGTAAATCTCGCCAACCCACCGCTGGCTTCCGGCCCCTATGTGCGCCTGGGGGCAGGCAGCGATTGGCCAAAGGCAAACGGTTTTAGTGACAACAACTGTGCCAGCCAGCAGCCACCTTCCCTGTTTGGTTGTCGCACTGGCAATAACGGCCAACCCCTTGGGGCATCAGGCAGCTTCAAGCCGGCAGCAGTGATCGATGCAGCGGCTGGATATCGCTTCAACAGCTGGTTGCGGGCCGAAGCCCTGCTCAGCTGGCGGCCAGAGCTTGAGTTCAGCGGCCAAAGCAACTTCTTGGGCCGTGCTGGGGCCAACCAGCCTGTGACTGGCTCCGCCTCCTCGGTGGCCGGTTTTGGGGTTGCCTATGTGGATCTACCCAAAGTGGGCCGGGTTCGCCCTTTCCTTGGCGCCGGCCTGGGTGTCGCCCGCAACAGCCTTAGCTCCGTTAGCTATCGCTTCCCTGGCATCGCTGCCAATGCTGCAACGGTCACCCCCGATGGCAGCTCCAGCGATCTGGCCTACCTACTCACCGCCGGCATCAGCATTCCCCTTAATAAGCGGCTAGATCTCGACCTGGCCTATCGCTTTAGCGACCTTGGGGATGTGCGCACCAGCAGTGGTCAAGCTGGCTTGTCGCGACCGACGCTGCCAGCAGGCACCACGATCCCTATCGGAGGAACCCAGGCGGCATTGCAATCCCATGGGGTGCAGCTGAGTTTGCGCTACTCGTTTTAATAAAACCTTTTAAAAAATCCTTTTTAAAAAATCCTTTTTAAAAACTCTTTTAAAAAAACCTTTAATCAGATCTTGACTGGAAATGCCAGCCAGTCCCTTAAACGGGACGCACGGGTCTCTTTTCGATCACCTTGTCGATTAGGCCGTACTCAACAGCCTCCGCGGGTGACATGAAAAAGTCGCGGTCGGTGTCTTCCTCGATGCGGGGCAGGGCTTGGCCCGTGCGATCGCTGAGCTCCTGGTTGAGCTTCTGCTTCAAGTAGAGGATTTCGTTTGCCTGAATGCGGATGTCGCTGGCCTGGCCGCGGGCGCCGCCCAAGGGCTGGTGGATCATGATCCTCGAGTGGGTGAGGCTGCTGCGCTTGCCCTTGGTGCCGGCGCAAAGCAGAAAGGCACCCATCGAAGCGGCCAGACCCACGCAGACGGTTTGGACATCTGGCTTGATGTGCTGCATGGTGTCAAAAATTCCCAGACCGTCGTATACCGATCCACCCGGTGAATTGATGTACATGAAAATATCCTTATCGGGATCTTCTGCCTCTAGGAAGAGCAGCTGGGCCACAACCCGGTTGGCCGACTCAGCAGTGACCGGTTCACCCAAAAAGATGATGCGCTCCCGCAGTAGCCGGGAATAGATGTCAAATGCGCGCTCACCCCGGCCCGACTCTTCAATCACGATCGGGATCATGGAGCTGAATTCGCAAGTGATTCCGATCCTACTGAGCCTGGGCGGCTAGGGTCGACCAACCTTGGCCTAATCCAGCGTGAGTGCAGCCCTCACCGTTGCCGACAGCAAGCGGGAGTTTCACCGCGCCTTCCCCCACGTGATCGCGCCGCTCTACCGCCGCATGGTGGATGAGCTGCTTGTGGAACTGCACCTGCTCAGCCGTCAAACCGGCTTTCGCAGTGACGCCCTGTTTGCCTGCGGCCTGATCCAGGTGTTTGACAGTTTTGCCCGGGGTTATCGCCCTGACGCCCAGCGCCTCCCCCTGCTCCAGGCCCTTTGTTCCGCTTCCGGCTTCGATGCCAACCAGTTGCGCCAGCAGCGTGACAGCGCCATGGCAGCCATGGGCAGCCACAGCGTCGAGCAGGTGAAGCAATGGATCGAACAGGAGGGTTCGGGCGCACCCGAACCCCTTGCGGCAGCTCTTGCTGACATCCGCCGCCCCGATTTCCACTATTCACGGTTGATGGCCGTAGGCCTGCTGAGCTTGTTGGAGCAGGCGCAGGGCGCAGACGGCTTGGATGCCTCCGCCCTGCGCAGCTATGCCCACGACCTGGGCGGCGCCATGGGCTTGCTGCGCGAGCGACTCGACAAGGACCTGAGTCTTTACGCCACCAACCTCGAGAAAATGGCCCAGGCCGTGGAACTAATGGCGGAAACGGTTGCTGCTGAACGCCGTAAACGGGAACGGCAGCAACAGGAAGCCACCGAGGCACCTACCGAGATTGCAGCTGAAGCCGCCCAGTCAGCTGGCTGAGGGCTGAGCCAGGAGCAGCTGGCACTGCCGTCAGGCTGAGCTGGCTTGCTAGTTGGACGGGCTTGGGCAATTCGGGCGGCAGCAAGCCCCGCTCTGCAAGCGCTGCAGGCCGCAGTCGCAACTGCATCGAAGCGCCGAGGCCAGGCTGTTTCAGCACAGGCGTGGCTGCTGCAGGAGTAGCGGCAGGTGGTTCGGGTCCAAGGAACAGCAGCAACTGGGGGCTGCCTGAACCAGCCAGCACCCAGCGCCAACCTCCCACGACTCGCCCATCCTGCTGACGCCAGAGCGTCGCGGCTAAGGCCTTGGAGCCAGATTGCGTTGCCTCGAGTCCCTGGGTCTCCAGCGGTTCAACCAGCCCGGCGAGCATCTGGTTCCAGGGACGCCGATCCCCGGAGACCGCCAACTGCAGCTCCAGACCCGTCTGGAAGGGCCCCTGGGCCAGTGGGCGCAGTCGTAATGCAAAGGGCACACGACGCAGCATGGTTATTTGGGCATCACCGATGCCGTAGCGAGCCGACAGCGGTTCCCTGATCAGCTGGCGGCTCAGCAGCCCCTGCAGTAAGCCCTCAAGGCCAGGACCGCGCCACTCCAGCAGCAACTCTGAAGGCAGGGGGGGAGGAACAACAGCTGGTGCCGCACGACCTGGGGCGGCCAGCAGGCCGCTGGCTGCAGCTGCTTCTCCAGCGAGCCCCAGGTTGGCCCCCTCGAGCTCGAGACTCAAACATCCCTCCTGGAAGCGTTGCAGCAAAGGGGCTGCAGGGCCCGCCATCACGCCGAGGCCAAGGGGGGCCCAGAAAACCGCTTGCTCCTGCTGCAACCGCAGCAGACAGCGCTGCTCTAGACCGCGGCGTTGACGTTGGGCCAACTTGAGCTGGTCTTGAAGTAGCCGCTTGGCAAGGGGATCGGCTGCCACGACCACGAGGTCATCAACCCGAATTCCATGGGGAGGCAGGGGGCTTCCTACTTGAAACTGATAGGCCAAAAAGGCGCCACCATCGCCATCGCGCCCCCAGAACTGCCACCAGAAGCGGCGCTGCTGACGCCAAATCTGACGCGCCTGAGCAGCGCCGAGGCGCTGGCTCCACAGGGCTGGCACCGGTCGCTCCGGGGCGGCGGGAAAGCTCTGCAGCAGGGCAGCCTGGCCAATCAACCGCTCCAGGCCCTCGGCCCGGGGCCGGGGGGATCGCAGCAGCAAGCCGGCGGGAAGCAGCAGCAGCAGAACAGTCAGGGTGAGGGTCCAGCGCAAGCGGGTCACGCCACAGCTCCGTAGAGGGTGGTGCGGCGCCGCACCGGACGGCCAAGCCGCTTGGCAGCCGCCTCAAGCGCCTGGGGGGACTGGCGGGTGCCGCCGCTGGCACCGGCCATCGTGGTGATGTGCTCCTCCATCAAGGTGCCGCCCAGGTCATTGCATCCCCAGCGCAGGGCCTCGGTGGCTCCAGGGAGGGTGAGCTTCACCCAGCTGGGCTGGTGGAAGCGAAACCAGGGCCCCAGTAACAGCCGGGCCTGGGCCGTGAGCCGCAACATCGCTGCAGGGTCGGGCTGGTCCCGTTGCACCCGGGAGCGCAGGGCAGCTGGCGCCGAGGCGCCCACAAAAGGCAGCAGCACAAACTCAGTGAAACCCTGGCGCTGATGCTGCCAGGCGTAGCGCTGCACCGCCACCAGGGTGAGCAGGTGAGCCACCACGTCTGCCGGGGACTCGATGTGGCCTGCCATCAGGGTGCTGGTGGCAGGCAAGCCGTGCTGGTGCACCTGGAGCATCACCGCCACCCACTCCCGGGCCGTGAGTTTCTCCGGACAGAGCACCTGCCGCACCGGCTCACTAAGCACCTCTGCCGCCGTACCCGGCACCGATCCCAGACCAGCCGCTTGCAGCCGCGCCAGCACCTGATCGAGGGGCAGCCTGTCGTGCTGGGCGAAATAAAGCAGCTCCTGGGGCGAAAAAGCATGAAGGTGCAACCCCGGTGCTGCCTGCTGCAACAGACCAAGCAACCGTTCGGCATAGGCCAGCTGACTGCCTGCCACCGTGGCGGCTGGGTTGAGTCCACCCTGGATACAGAGCTCAGTGGCTCCAGCCTCAAGTGCCTCGGCGGCTTTTTGCTGCAGGTCGGCTTCGCTAAGCCAGTAGGCGCCGGGGTCGCCAGCATCGCGGCGGAAGGCGCAGAAGCTGCAGTGCTTGATGCAGTGGTTTGAAACGTTGAGGTTGCGGTTCACCACGTAGGTGACGATGTTGCCCGCTAGTTGTTGACGCAAGCCGTCTGCAGCGCGGCGCAGCAATTCATCCTGCTCGGCATCAGCGGGGCGGCTGAGCAGGGTCAGACCGAGGGAGGCAAGCAAGGCCGGATCCCAGCTGCCCTGGTCGTACTTGTCGGTATCACTACTGAGCGACAGCTTCGGCTGGGCCGAGTCAATGGCCGCAACTAGTGCCCCTAGGTCGAGGATCTCTAGGTCAAGAGCATCTTGGTCAGGGGCTGCCGAATAGCTAGAGGGCTCAGCGGGGGGAGACACCAGCAACTCTGCTGCGCTCTGCCAGGCCCAATCCGCTAACCCAGCGGGAGTGGGGGATGGTGGCGAAGAGCCAGCTGGGCTCACTTGCGGCGCTTGGTTTCAAGGGCGTTGCGACGCCGACGATCGCTCCACTCGATGATGGAGAGATAGATCACGCCTCCGCTGACAAACACCAGCAGCAACACCGCGATTGCGGAAAGCACCTGGGAGGCGGAGAGGTTCAGCTCAGGCACAGAGGATCGTCAAAGCCAGGTCAGAACTTGATGCTGTTGTCGCCGTGACGACCCCAGACCACCATGGCGATGGAAAAGCTGAAAAGAGCAGCCAAGGAGGCCCAACCCGCAGAGATCAACATGGTGCAGCTTGCAGTCGTTGAAGGCACTTTACCTAGGCTGGAGCCCTAAAGGTGTTCGTCGTTGCAGTCCGTGGTTGTGGTCCTTTCCTCCGCCAGCCCCGTTCAGGAGCGACAGCGCCTGCGCCAGCCCTACCCCGATTTCAAGGTGGTGGTGCTTGACGACGACTTCAACACCTTTCAGCACGTGGTGGAAACACTGGTGCGCATCATCCCGGGCATGCTCGCTGATAAGGCCTGGGAGCTGGCCCACCGCATCGACGGGGAGGGTTCGGCGGTGGTGTGGTGCGGCCCCCAGGAACAGGCTGAGCACTACCACCAGCAGCTGGGAGCAGCCGGCCTGACCATGGCTCCTTTGGAGCGGGCCTGATGGGCCGGGTGGTCATCACCCACAGCACCTACGTGGAGGGGCTGATACCGCTGCTCAAGCAACTTGCGCTCTGCCCCGGCATTGACACCGTCACCCCGGCGGTGATCAGCCGCGTGCGTGGCCGCAGCAGCCAGATGCGGCTGCGGGTTTCAGCTCCCATCACCGGGGGGCACAAGCTCGTCGCCCGCCGCGGCAGCAGCGTGCAGGAGGTGTTTGTAGTCACAGGCTGGAGCCGCGAGCAACTGCAGCAGTGCCTAGATCGCTTGCTGGGTCAGACACCACCCAACAGCAACTCACCGGAGGGGGAACGCTCGTAGGACGCCGCTGCCTGAAAGCGGGCAAAGGCGCCTCCCTCCCGAAACCAGGGCTCGATTTCAAGACTGAGCCCAGTCGGCTGCAGCTGCCAGCGCTGCTGAAGGTAGGCGGCATATTCCTCGGGGGCGCTCTGGGCGGCCTGCCAATGCACCACCGCGAAGCTCAGGGCGCTTACCCGCACGGTGCCCCCTTCGGATTCCTGAATCTCCTCTTCAAACAGGAAGGTGCGGAAGCGATCCTGGGCGTCGCGTCCCTCGAGGCAGTATTTGCGCAAGTAGAGCTCCCGGGCGCGAGGAAAAACCGGGCCAGGCGCGAGGGCCAGAAGGGCTTCAAAGGCCTGCTGAAAGGACTCCATCGAGGCTGGCGGCCGAACCCGACCACGGCAGTAACAAGGTCCAGAATGGCCCCTGATCCCCACCGTTGTCGCCACCCCACCATGCCGATCTCCCCCCAGCAGCTCAATGGGGCCATGGCCTGGCGCTACGCCACCAAGGTGTTTGACCCCAGTCGCCGCATTGACGACACCACCTGGGCCGCCCTGGAGGACGCCCTCGTGCAAAGCCCATCGAGCTATGGCTTGCAGCCCTGGAAATTTCTGGAGATAAACGACCCCGCCCTGCGCCAGCAGCTGCGCCCCGAGTCGTGGAACCAGAGCCAGATCACCGACTGCTCCCATCTGGTGGTGTTCCTGGTGCAACGCCAGATCGGCGCCGCCGAAGCCGATCGCCTAATCGAAACGATGGCAGCCGTTCGCGGCCTCGATTCAGCCGCCCTGGCCACCTACCGCCAGATGATCGATGTCGACCTGATCAATGGCCCTCGCAGCCAGCAGATCGACCGCTGGGCAAGCAATCAGGTGTACATCGCCCTGGGCACCTTCATGACAGCTGCTGCCCTGCTCGAAGTGGACACCTGTGCCATCGAAGGCTTCGATCCGCTTGCTTACGACCGCATTCTCAACTTGGCAGACTCGCCCTACCGCAGCTGTGTGGTGTGTGCGGCTGGCTATCGCGACAGCAGCGATAGGTACGCCTCACTGGCGAAGGTTCGCTACGCCCCCGCCGAACTCATCGAGAGGCGTTGATTTGAAAGGGGTGGACCGCCGTGCCGTTTTGCCCCAGTGTTCGACCTGGTGGAACCAGAAGAGGGTCAAGGACGGGGCGCCGTTTCCGACTACGAGGCCGGTTTACGTTGCTTCCGCTGCAGACCCCCATGTCGAAAAGGGAGTCAGATCAGAAAACTGTAAAAGGCAGTCACCAACAAGGCAGTCCTCTGGAATACTAGACCGATTACGGGTTTTGCGGGGGCAGGGGCCAGATTGATCTGACCCGCTCTAAAAGCTGCTCCGCCTGGCCAGCCCGTTCCCCAGCTGTGACCCCGTGCAGCAGCAGGGTGACATGACCAAGTTTGCGTCCTGGACTGGAGCCCTCCTTGCCGTACCAGTGCACCGTGGCCTCCGGTATGGCTGCCAGATCATCCCGCTTAGCCTGGTAGTCGGCTTCCGAACTTTCAAAGCCCAACAGATTCACCATTAGTGCCCCCGGCACCTGCAGCTCTACAGACCCCATCGGCAGGCCAGCAACGATCCTCACCTGCTGCTCGAACTGGCTTGTATGGGCTGCCTCAATCGTGAAATGGCCGGAATTGTGGGTGCGGGGGGCGATTTCATTAACCTGCAAACCGCCCGGGCCATAAAAAAGCTCAATGGAGATCACGCCCACGTAATTGATCGCCGTGAGCAGGGAAGCGGCGATATTGCGGGCATAGGCCTGCACCGCATGGGGCACTGAGGCCGGCGCCAGCACCCAGTCGCATACCTGCTGGTGCTGGTTGGTCTGCACCAACGGATAACAGCGCACGTTGCCAGCCCGGTCGCGGCAGGCGAGCTGGGAGAGCTCCTGCTCAAAATTGACAAACTCCTCAAGAATCCAGTCGCCTAGGGGCACCCTTGCCAGCAGGGCCGTGAGATCTTCAGGGCAGCGCAACACGGCTGTCCCCTTGCCGTCGTAGCCGCCGGTGGAGGCCTTGGCCATCAATGGGTAGTTGAAGCCTTCAGGCAACAGGCCACTGGTGGGCAGATCACACCAGCGCGGGCAAGGCAGCCCCCGATCCTGCAGCAACTGTCGCTGGCCCCGCTTACTGACTAGGGGAGCGAGGGCCTCCAGGCTTGGCAGAAAGACGACTCCGTCAAAACTGAGCGGCGCCAGGGCCGGCAGGTCTACCCATTCGTTTTCAAAGGTGATCGCGCCACTGCGGCGCGCCAGCTCCCGGGTGGCCGCCACATCGTCGAGTTCAGCCAGCACCACACTGCTGGCAAGGGCAGTGGCGGGATCCTGAGCCCCTGGTGTCAAAACATGCAGGGGCACATTGAGCTTGCGGGCAGCGGCGGCAAGCATCAAGGCCAATTGGCCGCCACCAACTACACCGATAGCAACTGCAGCGCTAGCAACTGGCTCAGTCACAGGGTTGGCACCAGTCACAGGGTTGGCACCAGCCACGGATCTTGGAACTCGCCGCGTGCACCGTATGAATCAGGAAGCCCCGTTGAACTCGTACCAAGCCACAAGCAGCTGATAGGCAGCATTGCGGCGGACCCAAAGCCTGGAGTCACCACCCTGATCTGGATGCCAATCCATCACTTTACGGCGCCAGGTAGCGCTCACATCTTGCCAACCGCTGCCTGGTAGTACTCCCAGCTCTTCGCAAGCCTCTCGGTAGCAACTCAGGAAGGCATCGGGACCGGTAGCGGCTGTTGGGGCGGCAGCCACAAAAGCTGGCGCGCCCTGCTCCAAAAGGTCCACCACTGCCTGGGCTTGCTTGCTGGCCTGAACCGCCGCCGCCAGCTGCTGGCGGGCCGTATCCATCTGAGCCGCCAGGGTGCCGGCCAGCTTCTCCACCTGGCGTTGGGCTTGCTGGGCCTCCACCAACTGGACGGCCGCCAAAGCACGGCTGGTGTCGGCTGTTTGGGTAACCAGATCGCGGCGCAAGTTGGCCTCTAACTGAATGTGAGCCTGCTTGGCGGCAGAGAGCTCAGCCTGCAAAGCCCTAATTTTTGCGCCCGCATGGGCTGCGGTTCGGTCCTGTTCGCCCTGGAGCGACTCCAACGCTGCCAGTGCCGCCGCCGCCTCGGCGCGAGCCTGGGCCAGCTGCTGGCTAGCTCCCTCATCAACCCTGGCTAGGGAGGCCTGGGCCGACTGGGTGGTGCGCTGCGACTGCTCCAGCGCCCGTCCCCGGGCACGAGCCCCAGCCTTAGGGGAGCGCAACCACACCACACCAAAAGCGGAAAACACCAGTGGCGAAACCAGCACCCAGTAGGTGTCGTTGCTGAACTCCTGGTTTCCCTCGCGGGCGGCCTGCTGGCCCCGCATCAGGATCAGTAGAAACAGCACCACGCCCAGCCCAAGGCTGAACAGGCCCAACATCTGGCGCTCGCTGAGTCTGGAGCGGGGTTTGCCACCGGAGGAAGTCATGGCCTTCATTTCAGGCGGCTGAACCCTAGGCAGGCTTCCGGGACTGGTCTAGTAACAGGCTCTTCAAGTGAGGCCGCGATCACCGGCGAAGAGATAGCGCACCAAACTCAGCATCAACACGATTAAAAACAGTGCCAAACCAATCGTGCAGGCGTAGCTGATCTCGAGCTCAGCAAAAGCCTGGTCGTAGACGTAGTAAACGAGGGTGCGGGTCGAATCGGCAGGGCCACCTTGAGTCATTAAATACACCTCTTCGAACACCTTGGTGGCCGCAATTGCGGAAATAACCGCCACCAGGGTGATGTAGGGCCGCAGCAGCGGCAGGGTGATATCTAGGTGCTTGCGCAAGCCCTCACTGCCATCGAGGGCCGCCGCCTCGTAGAGATCGGGGGAGATGCCCTGGAGCCCGGCCAGAAAGATCACCATGTAGTAGCCGAGGCCCTTCCAGAGGGTCACGAGCATCACCGACGGCAGGGCTAGTAGCGGCGAGGTGAGGAAACCGATGGGATCGAAGCGGCTGCCCAACAGGGCGGTGAGCCAGCCGTTTATTAGGCCGTTTTCGGCATAGATCCAGCGAAAGGCAATGGCCGCCACCACGATCGACACCAGCACCGGGGTGTACAGAGCACCGCGAAACCAGTGGATCCCAGGCAACTGGCGGTTGACCAGCACGGCCAGGGCCAGGGCGCCGACCACGATCGGGGGCACCACTCCCAGCAGATACAAAAAGGTGGTGCCGGTGACCCGGAAAAACATCGGGTCGGCCAGCAGGCGCTGGATATTGGCCAGGCCAACGAAGCGCAGCGGCTCGCTGACATCGAGGCCGGCCTGGCTGAAGCTCATCACCAATGCCATCGCTGCCGGGATCAGCACCGACAGCCCGATCAGCACCAGGGCAGGGATCAAAAAGCCCCAGGCCGTTGCGGTGCGCTTGCGGAGATTTGCCTCGCTCATACAAGGCAAAGTACCTGGGCTAGATAATGATCGCCCTATGGATCTGCAAACGATCAGGGTGGAGCTGCAGGCTTCCCCTTACCCGGTGATCATCGGCTCGGCAGCCTTGCTGAGTCTGGGCGACCAGATTCGGGGCCTGGGCTTTAAAGCAGGAACCAAGGTGCTGCTGGTGACAAACGCTGTGGTGGAAGCCCATTACGGCGCCACTGCCCTGCAAAGCCTCAGCGAGGCTGGCCTCGATGCCAGCACCCTGGTGATCGAGGCGGGAGAAGATCAGAAAACCCCAGCCACCGTGGGCCTGATCCATAACGCAGCCTTTGCCCGCCGGCTGGAGCGGGGCTCGCTGATCGTTGCCCTTGGCGGTGGCGTAGTGGGCGACATGGCGGGATTTGCAGCCGCCACCTGGCTGCGAGGCATTGCCGTGGTTCAGGTGCCCACCACCCTGCTGGCCATGGTGGATGCGGCGATCGGCGGCAAGACCGGCGTCAATCACCCCGGCGGCAAAAACCTGATCGGCGCTTTTCACCAGCCGCGCCTGGTGCTGATCGACCCCAGCAGCCTTGCCACCCTGCCGGAGCGCGAATTTCGCGCTGGCATGGCCGAGGTGATCAAATACGGCGTGATCGGCGACCCCGAGCTGCTTGCCGACCTAGAGGCATGCGGCGCCCAGCTGGCCAGCTTGACCTCATTGCCAGCCGAGCTGCTGCAGCGAATCCTGGTGAAATCCGCCGCCGCCAAGGCGAAGGTGGTGGCCGCCGATGAACACGAAGGGGGCCTGAGGGCGATCCTCAACTACGGCCACACCCTGGGCCACGTGGTGGAGACCCTCTGCGGCTATGGCACCTACCTCCATGGGGAAGCCGTTGGCTTGGGCATGCTGGCGGCCGGCGAAATCTCCCTGGCCATGGGCCTGTGGAGCACCAGCGACCAGGCCCGCCAGCGGGCCGTAATCGCCGCCGCAGGTCTGCCGCTGGCCTGGCCAGCCCTCGATACCAACACCGTGCTGGCCTGCCTGCAGGGCGACAAGAAGGTGAGGGAGGGTCAGGTGCGCTTCGTGCTGCCCACCGGCATCGGCAGGGTTGAGATCCGCAGCGACGTCAGCGAAGCAACCATCCGCAGCGCGCTCGCCAGCTGCGCCTAGAGGGCGTTGCGTGGTGGGTGGCCGTCGCCGCGCAATAGCTGGCGCTCCCAGCGGTTTAGCTGCCGCAATAGCAGGGCGCTGCCGCCAAGCAGCACCAGCAGGGTCAACCGCGCCGGCAGCCCGGGCAGCCAGGCCGCCAGCAGCAGCTCCACCCCCAGGGCCACCAGCACTAACGGCCGCCAGCGGCGTATCTGCCGCAGGGCACCGGAGCAGGCACGGCAGTGGCGGGTGTGGCTGTCGTAGCGATCCATCAGGGCTGCCCGACCCAGCCGGGGTGGCAGGGCGGAGCCTGGGCATGGCTGGCCAGCAACATCTTTGACCCATTTGTGCAACGCCCGCACGTAGATGTCGGCGCCGGTGGGCAGAAAGCTCGCCTGGCTTTGAACCCGTTCCTGCCAGTGCAAAAACACCTGGTCGTCTTCGAGCACCGTGTGGTTGCCGATGTGCTGCAACCACACCGGCCGAGCCCGCAGCAGCAGCCTGGGCAACAGCGAGCGGAACTGAAATGGGAAACGGGCAAACAAGCGGCATTCCCCAGCCCGGATCGGCGTGGCATACACAACCGTGAGGAAGCGGGCAAATCCCTTCGCCGTGAGGTCGTGCCACATCAGGCCCGGCGCCTGAAAGGTGGTGAACTGGCTGCCGAGGCGCCCCCGGCGCGGGCCCTCGGGCCAAGTGGCGGTGAACCCCTCCGGCCCGAAACTGGTCAGCTCCGCCACCACCGGAGCGGCGTTCTGGCGCTTACCCACCGTGCGGTGGTGGGTGAAGGGCACATGGCTCACATCGAGCACGTTCTCCAGCAGGGTGAGGGCATCCATCGGCAGATCGCGGAAGGTGTCCTGCACCAGCCAGCCGGGTTCCTCGAGCAGGGGCACCAGCGGCAGGGGCACCGCCGCAGCCGCGGCATGGTCGCCGGCAAACACAAACAGCAGCCCCTGGGCGCTGGCTGTGGCGTAGCGGCGGCAGGAGCTGCGGGGGTTGGCGCCGATTGCGGCTTCGGCCTGGGGGATCGCGGTGCAGCTGCCCTGGGCGTTGAAACTCCAACCGTGATAAGGGCACTCCAGCTCACCCCTTTCGTTGAGACGGCCTTCACTCAAGGGCACGAGCCGGTGGGGGCAGACGTCGGCAAAGGCGCACCACTGCCGGCCTGCAGCGTCCCACCACAGCACCAGATCCATCTCCAGCAGGGTGAAGGCCGTAGGGCGGCGAGGGTCGAGATCCTGCAGATAGGCCACCGGATACCAACGCTGCAACCAGTGCTCCTCCCTGATGCTGGAGGTGGGATTGGCAGGAGCGGGGATCACCATGGGGTGCGGCAGCAACTGGGGAGAGCCGGTGGATCGATGATGGCGCGCTGACCCGCTGCTCCGCTCAACTAGAAGCCGAGGTGTAAAAGCGCTGGGCGTAGCGCCACAGCAGGCGACTGCCAGCCAGGCAAAGCCCGGCGGCCAGCAAAGAACCGAAAGCCCAGATGGCCGAACCCCGCCCCAGCAGCGCCTCGGCCGGCACGGTGGTGAGGAAGGCCACCGGCAGCACAAAGGTGAACAGCAACCGCAGCGCCGGCGGATAGGCACTCACCGGGTAGCGGCCAGCCACCAGGGTGTAGCGCAACACCTCGGTGGCATTCCACACCTTCACAAACCAGATGCTGAGGGCCGCCAACACAAACCAGAGGCTGTAGAGAATCACCAGGGCTGCAAACAGCAGCGCCAGGGAGAGCAGCACGGGCCCAGCCGCCGGCAGGCCGGATGGAGCCCCAGGCCCCCTGTTTAGTAACGCCCAAACGATCAAGCCAAGGCCAGCCAATATCCCTGGCAGCCCCCAGGGCGACACGGTGCGGGCCGACAGCCAGAACTGGCTATCAATCGGCTTGAGCAACACGTAGTCGAGGGTGCCGGTCTGCACGTGGTTAACGATGCGGCTGAGGTTGGGCTGCAACACGCAGGTGGTGAACCCATCCAGCAGCGTGTAGAGGCCCAGCACCACCAAAGCGCCACTCCAGCTCCAGCCCCCCAGCTGGGGCCCACCACCAAACAGCAGCTGCAGCACAAAGACGCTGCCTGCCAGGTTGCCCAGCACCGACAGCAGCTCGATCCAGGCATTGAGCGGATATTCGAGTTCGGCAGCCAGGGAGGTGCCCCAGAAGCAGCGCAGGCTGCGCCAGTAGCGCGCAAACTCCCTCACGCTCCCATCGCCGAGTAGCGGCGCAGGCCCGCCCGCCACAGCCAGTGGCCGATCGGCAGCAGCAGCAGGCACCAGGCGGCGATCGCCCCAAAACCCAAAGCCACATTCACTGGTTCGCCGGCCAGCAGCCGGGCGGGGAAGTCGACCATCCAGGGGAAGGGCGTGGCCAGGGCCAGCCGCCGCACCGCTGGAGGAAAGGTGTCCAGGGGTGCAACTATGCCCGATAAAAACAAATAGGGAATCATCAACAGCCGGTCGAGGGCCGCTGCCCGCTCACTCCAAAAACAAAGAGTGGTAACGAGCACCTGCAGCAGAAAGCGCAGCAGAAAGGCCGCCACAATCGCCAGAATTCCCAGCAGCAAAGCTCCCGCTGACGGCAGCCACAGCAAGCCGGGCGCCGCAAGCCCCACCACCAGCACCATCACGGCCACAAACGGGATTCGCGACGCCTGTTCACTGAAATGGGCCGCCAGGTATCGCCAGAGCGGCGAAAGCGGCTGCAGCAGGAAGGGCGACAGGCGGCCCTGCAGGGCGTCGTCTTCGAACACCTGAATCAGCCAAACCACCGTGAACTGGCGCACCACAAAGGCAGCCAGAAAGTAGTGGCTGAGCTGCTGGGGTGAGAGGCCAGCCGCCGCCGCCGCGCCCGAGCCGCTCCAGACGCCGAGCATGATCAAGGGCAACACCCCAGATAGCGCCCAGAGGGCGATCTCGGCCCGGTATTCGAGCATCAGCGCGTACTGACTGCCTAGCAGCGCCCGCGCCACCCGCCAGGCCCAGCTCACTGGGAAGCCTCGGAGTTTGAATCACGCTGGCGAAACAAACCGCCGATCAGCTCCTCCACCGGCGGATCACTCACCTCCAGATCCACCACCGCAAAGCGCTCCAGCAGCGCCGCCACCTGCTCGGCGAGCTGGGCCCGCGGCACCAGCAGCCGCACCAGGTGGCCCTGATGGGCCTCGAGCTGGCCGAAACCGGCAAAGGCCTCCGGTGGGTGGAGGTCGGCAAGCTCCAGCCGCACCTGGCGGCAGGGGGCCAACCGCTGGGTGAGATCGGCCAGGGAGCCATCGTGGAAGAGCTGGCCCTGGTGGATCAGCAGCACCCGCGGGCAGAGGGCGGTGATGTCACCCATGTAATGGCTGGTGAGCAGCACGGTGGCGCCGGTGCGGCGGTTGTAGTCGGCGAGGAAATCCCGCACCCGCGCCTGGGCATTCACATCCAGACCCAGGGTGGGCTCATCGAGAAACAACACCGCCGGCTCGTGCAGCAGGGCCGCCAGCAGTTCGGCCTTCATCCGCTGGCCCAGGGAAAGCTTGCGCATCGGTCGCCGCAGCTCCTGGCCCAGCTCCAGCATCTCGGCGAGTTGGCCTATGCGCCGCTGGGCCTCCGCCTCCGCAATGCCGTAGACCGCGGCATTAACCCGCAGCGAATCGAGGGCCGGCAGGTCCCAGATCAGCTGCTGGCGGTTGCCCATCACCAGGGTGATCTGGCGCAAGAAGCGGGCCTGACGCCGAAAGGGCTGGTGACCTGCCACCTCCAGCTCGCCGCCGCTGGGGTGGATCAGGCCGGTGAGCATCTTCAAAGTGGTGGTCTTACCGGCACCATTGGGGCCCAGGAAGCCAACGATCTCGCCCGGCTCGATCGTGAAGCTGATTCCATCCACCGCCAGCACATCGCGATGGCGCCGCCGCAGCAGATGCTGAATTGTGCCTGCCAGGCCAGGCTGCTTCTCGCTGATTCGGTAGGTCTTGCTCAACCCACTGGCGCGAATGATTGGCCCTGCCACAACGTTTTGCTATCAAGTGCACCGTAGGCAGCCAGCTGGGCTGATTAGGGTTTAGGCATCGGATCCCTTCAGCCTCCAAAACGATGACCAGCGTTGACTGGCTCTGGCTGCTACACCCCGCCCTTGCTGTAGCCCTGGTTTTTCCCCTGCTGGGCGCTGTCTTGCAGCTGGCCCTCCAGACCCGACGGCGCCGCCTTAACCCAGGCAAGGCGCCGGCAAGCTCCGGCAGCGAACACACCGCCTTGGGGCGCTGGCTCACCAGCTCGGTGGTGGCCATCCAGCTGCTTGCCTACGCGGTGGTGATCCTCACCCAGAAGCCCAGCCAGCTCGACGCCATGCGCAGCTCCCTGCTGCTGCTCGTGCTGGCTGGCAGCGTGCTGGCCCTGGTAGCTCTGTGGCGGGTGCGGCAAGCCAGCTACCGGGCCAGCTTTGCCCTGCTCTGCTGGATCGGGGTGATCGGCCTGGGCATGCAGCCTGAAATCTGGCGGCTCAGCGACAACCCCCTCGATCCAGCCTTCTGGCAATCCCATTTCTGGGGCGGCATGGGGCTCACCGGCTTGCTGCTCTTCTCCCTAGCGGCCCGTCCGGAGATCCTGCGCCAACTGCGCTGGCGGCGCCTGCACCTCAGCGCCAACGCCCTGGCGACCCTGATCTTTCTGGCCCAGGGGATCACGGGCCCGAGGGACCTGCTGGAAATTCCCCTGAGCTGGCAAAAGGCCACCATCTGGAGCTGTGACTTCAGCTTGCGCGTCTGCCCGCCCCTGGCCCCACCCGGCTGAAGCGCAGCCTGCTGCCAGCCAATCCCCCAAACGAGCAACATGGGGCTGTGATGGCTGAGATGCAGCAATGAGCCTGGTGGCAGTGACGGGAGCATCCGGAAAAACCGGTTGGCGGGTGGTGGATGAAGCCTTGAAGCGGGGCCTGGCGGTGCGGGCGATCGTGCGGCCCGGCTCGGTGCTTCCAGCGGCCCTAGCCGCAGCAGAGCAGCAAGGGCAGCTGGATGTGCGGCGTCTGGATCTCAATGCCACCGAGGCCTTGCACGCCGCCCTGAGCGGCTGTGACTCCCTGGTGATCGCCACTGGCGCCCGGCCATCAGTCGATCTGGCCGGCCCCCTCAAGGTGGATGCCTTCGGTGTGCGCGACCAGATCCGCGCCTGCCAGGCGGTGGGTCTGAAGCGGGTGGTGCTGGTGAGTTCGCTCTGCGCCGGTCGCTGGCAGCACCCCCTAAACCTGTTTGGCTTAATCCTGGTGTGGAAACGCCTGGGCGAGCGCTGGCTTGAAGAAAGCGGACTCGACTGGACCGTGGTGCGCCCCGGCGGCCTCAGCGAGGACGACAGCCGCAGCGAAAGGGAGGAGGTGGTTTTTTCCGGCCCCAACCAGCAGGAGAGCAGCAGCCTGCCCCGCCGCCTGGTGGCCCGGGTGTGCCTCGAGGCCCTGGAAACCCCGGCCGCCAGCGGGCGAATCATCGAAATCACCAGCAGTCCCACCCAGCAGCCCCAAGCCCTCAACCAGTGGCTGGAGGCAGCGATCCCGGCTCCCGGCTGAAGCTGGGCAGCACTGGGGCCACACCCCGGCCGTAGGCCAGCCAGCGGAAATCCCCCAGAGCCACCGGATCCACCAGCCGCAGCAGGGCCTCGCGCCTGGCCAGCACTGTGGCCAGCTCAGCCGGGGCCTCCTGCTGCAGCCCGTGCAGCCGCTCGGCCAAGCCCAGGGCGAGCAGGGCCTGACCCTGGCGGCACTGGCCCAGGGGCAGCCAGCCGCTGGCGGCGGCGGCGACATCGACGCTCTCAACACACAAATGGGCGGTGAGATCCCAGGCGCCTGGCTCCAGCAGCGGATCGCCGCTGGCCTGCTGGCCCCGATAAGCCATCAAGGTGCCGCCAGAGCGCTGGGGGGCGTAGTAGCGCCAGGCCTCCAAGGCGTAGTCGATCACCAGCAGCTGGCCCTCGGCCACGGCTGCGGCGCACTCGCCAAGCCAGGGGGCCAGGCCCGGGTGCAGCTCGCTGCACCAGCCGGAAGGGCGCTGGGGCGATGGGGGCAGGAGTCCGAGGGGCTCGAGTTGGGCGGCAGCTGCCGGCTCCAAGGGCCCGCCGGGCTCCAGCCGCAGCGAGAGCTCCGCCCCAGGGCCCTCGTGCAGCGCCACCATTTGCTGGCGCCAGAGCGCCCCGTCCCACTCGATCCGCTCCACCGCCAGGGCATCGAGCACCTCATGGGCGAGCACCACACCGCGCAGCGGTGATGCCGCCAGCTCGGCGAAGCTGGCCCAGCGACAGGGCAGGGGGCAGTCCTGCAGCAGGGCTCGCTGACGGGCCGCCATGCCCTCGTTGGGCTCCACCAGCACCAGCTCCAGGCGCTGCGCCAGCTGGGGCCAGCCAGCCACCAGGGCCTGGGCCAATTGCAGAGCCAAGCTGCCCTCGCCTGGCCCTGCCTCAACCAGGGCCAGGGGCCCGGGACCGGCCGCCAGAGCAGTGAGCCACTCGGCCAGCTGGGGTGCCAGCAGGGCGGCGAAATCGGGACCGAGGGAGGGAGCGGTGGCGAAATCACCCGCCGGGCCGATGCGCAGCCGGCCAGCCCCATAGGCGCCGTGCAACGGATCGTGCAACACCCATTCCATGTAGGTGCGGAAAGGCACCGCCCCGCCGACGGCCTCGAAGCGCTGCAACAGCCAGGGGGGCAAGCTCACGCTCAGACGCCTGCTCAGGGAGAATGCATCTTCGCTGAGGCTGGTGAATGGGTCGCGCTTGGAACGCCGTGCTGCCTGCGCTGGTGTCGCTGTTGCTGGTGTTGGCCTGCTGGCTGGGAGTGGGCATCGCGCCGGCCCAGGCCTACGACAACCCCGACCTCCTACCCGACCACCCCACCCCGGTGATCGACCTGGCCAAGGCCCTCACCGATGGTCAACGCATCAGCCTGGAAGAAAATCTCACTCGCTTCGAGGCCGATACCGGCTGGAAACTGCGGGTGCTCACCCAGTACGACCGCACCCCCGGCCAGGCGGTGAAGGACTTCTGGAACCTCGACGAACGCAGCCTGCTGCTGGTGGCCGATGAGCGCGGCGGCAACCTGCTCAACTTCAACGTGGGTGATGCCCTGTTTGCCCTGATGCCCCGCACCTATTGGGTGGAGCTGCAGACCCGCTTCGGCAACCAGTACTACGTGCGCGACAACGGCCAGGACGCCGCCATTGTCGATGCCCTAGCAGCGGTGGAGATTTGTTTGGAGCGGGGTGGTTGCCAGGTGGTGCCGGGCCTGCCACGCGAGCAGTGGCTGCTCACCCTCTCCACTTCCATGCTCGGCGGCCTGGTGGCGGGCTTCGCTTCCTACCCGCGCAAAGAGGGTCGCAAGGTGGAGTGGGCCTGGGTGCTGCTGCTCTCACCTTTGTGGCTGATCCTGTTTGGCGCCCTAGGGCTGGGCCCGATCCTGACCCGCACCAACGACCTGCTGCCGGTTGCCCGCAATACCCTGGCCTTCCTCGGGGCAGCTCTTGGCGCCTACCTAATCGCCGGAGCCACCGTGGGTAAGGCCAGGCTCAAAGATGCCGATCAGGGTTAGAACTTTCAGCCGGGATTTTGACTGCGGCTGCGCGGTCCCAGCTTTTCAAGCCCCTCGAGCTGACAGCGCAGGGAGCCCGCAGGCGCGCAGGCGGGCTTGGTTTCAACTTTGGCTGTTACCAGGGTCTGCTGATCGCGCAGACGGCTGAGGTTGTCGTCGTAGAAGCGCTTGAGGTCGTGGAAGCGCTTCACCGGCTGGCCGTAGAAGCTGCGGCCGGCGAGGGTCGGGAAGCTGGCCCACTCGGGGGCCAATTTGGCCGCCAGCAGCGGCGAGAACACGCCTTGATCAGCCAGGGCCAGGGCACCACGACGCTGGATTAGGTAGATGGCGCCCTGGTCTTGGACCTGGGGGCCAAAGGCCGCGATTCCCAAGGACCGCGAAACCATGGTCCAAGTGAAGGGCATGAACTGGTAAGCACCCGCCGCGGCACTGGCATAGCGGGCAGTGCGAACCACCCGGTCGGGATGGCGCTCCAGGGAGGGCATCAGGCCGCCACCAAACATGATCCGGTAACCGATGTCGTCGCCATCGGCCCAGGTGCCTTCGGCGTAGCGAATGGTGTTGAGCAGGGCGCGGCGCTCAGCCGTGATCGCGAAGATCCGCACCGGCGGTGGGGGCAGGGGCAGGGCCAGAGCCGTGGGGAAGCTGGGCTGAGAGGTCCCAGAGGCTTGGAGCAGCTCAGAGGCCTCGGCCATCGGAGCCGTCAGGGAAAGGGTGCCCAGGCCTACAGCCAAGGCCAGGGCGGGTCGAAAAAAGGTGCTGGGCAAGGTCATACCGGAGCGGATCAAACGGCAGACCGCCTGCAGGCGGCCAAATCTTGAAATGCGTAGAAAAGATTTGTTCGTGCCAATTTGCCTATCAATCCACCCAGACACGATGGAGTTAGTGCCAATCACACAGGTGTCTACCAGTGTCAATAACTACAGCGAACGGTTCAGATCACTGTGACCCAGGCGAATTGCACCTGAATTTTTGACTAAAACGAACGGCCCGCTACAAAAGCTGCCAGCGCCTCGGCCGCCTGCGCCGCACCATTGCCAGCCAATGGCTCACCAGTGGGAGGCTGCAAAGGCTGGTCGAGCTGCCAATCGCCCTGGCGGGCCTGGTCCTGGCTGAGTAGCCGGTGCCAACCGTGGCGCACCAAAGCCGCCTCCAGCACGGGCGCCTCGGCAAAACCATCGCGATGCACTAAGTGCACCCCCACTCCAGCGCTCAAGGCCTCGCAAAAGGAGCTGTATCCGGGCTTGGTGATCAGGCGGGCGCAGTGCCCCAAAACCTCCAGCGGCCGCACCCCGACAGGCAGCAGGCGGCAGTTGGCGGCTGTAGCCAAACGGGGATCGGGACTAACAAACACGTGATCGGGCCAGAGCTGCAGCAACTCCGGATCCAGGTCGTAGCCCAGCCCCCCAAAACTCACCAGCACGCAACGATCACGCTCTTCCGGCAACTGCAGCTGGCGGGCCAGGCTGCCCGGCTCAAGCCGGGGGCTACCGGCGGTGAGCCCAATCGACAGCTCGGGGATGCCCCAGTCGATCGGCATCGCCAGGGGGCAGCGCAGCAACAGGTCGCCCTGGCGGTAGGCCGCCAGGCAACGGTCGGCCCAGGGGCTGAAAGCGGCACCCATAGCCCCGTAGATGGCCTCCCAGCCAAAGCTGGCCAGCCAGATCAGAGGCGCCCCGAGGCCTCGAGCCAAGGCCGCCGCCGCTGGGGGCACGTCTGCAAGCACAAGCAGCGGCATCGCTTGGGCGGCCAGCCAGGCTTGCTCAGCCGCCAGCTGAGCGGGCAGCTCAGCTTCCAGGGCCGATAGGGCGGCCAGGGTTGCCCCAGCGTCGGCCCCTAGGGCATCGGCCTGCACCACGCCCACGTCCCAACGACAGGGGCGGTGTTCAAAGGGCACGGGGCCCAGGGCGGAGCGCAGAAAGGCCTCAGGTAGGGCCGTGGACAACACCAAGCGCCAGTCGGGCCGCAGCCCATGCAGGGCGGTTAAAACGGAAGCGGTGCGGGAGCCATGGCCAAAACCATGGGCACTGACGCAGGCATAAATCAGCACGGCGCCAGTTCGGGAGCTGGGTTGGGGGCCGGGTTAGGGGCCGGTTTGGGAGCAGTCCAGAGGCGCTCTTCGTAGAGCAGCTCACCACCAAGGCCAAACCAGCGATGGCTGGCACTCACGACCTCCTGGCCCACCAGCTCCACCCAGCTGAAGTGACGCAGGGACTGGCCGGCGCCATCGGTGCCGTGGCGGGGAACGCAGGCGGTGTTGAGGTAGGAGGTGCCGGCCCGGTCGCGGCAGAAGCTTTGGCGATCCCCCTGGCCGCGCCTAAGGGCGTGGTGCATGTGCCCAAACACCACCAAGGGCACCGGTCGATTGAGGCGGATCTGGCGGATGGCCAGGGCTAGGTCGAGATCACCCCAGTCGCAGGCGGGTGGCTTCCAGTCGCGGCCGCAGGGGGAGGTGGCATCGCTGCCGAGGCCGGAGGGTCCGCTATGGCTCAGCAACACCAGGGGCCAGTCGGGGGGTGCGATGGCGGCGGCGGCCGTGATCCGATCGGCCGACTCCTGCAAGCTCACCGGGCCGAAGGCAGCCAGCGCCGCCCGAGAAAGCTTGAAACCACCACCGGCGGTAGCCGGCCGCCCCCCCACCACCGCCAGATCCGGCGGGCTCAGGGCTCGCATTTTCCAGCCGCAGTGAACCTCGCCCAGCAGGTCGATCTGGTGCTGCAGCGTGCGCCCAGAAGCGTCCTTGCCGGTGTCGTGGTTGCCAAGGATGCAGGCCACTGGCATGGGCAGTTGGCGCAGCAGGGCCGGAATCCGCTGCTGACCATCGCTTAGGTCGCCCACCACGAGCAGGGCATCGGGGGCCAGGCAGTCCAGTAGCGCATGGTCGCTGTGGTCCCATTCACCATGCAGATCTCCGGCGATGGCAATGCGGAGCCTTTTCCCCCCGCCGGATACCGCCATCACTGCTGCCTAGGCTCATGCCATCCTGCATCAGCTGAGGCCCCCGGTTGGTTTTCACCGCCACCAAGAACCACGCACCGCAAGATCTGCCCGCCGCGATCAGCGCCCTAAAACAGGAGCGCAAGGCTGTGATCCTGGCGCACTACTACCAAGACGAAGCCGTTCAGGACATTGCCGACTTCATCGGCGACTCGCTGGAGCTCTCGCGCAAGGCCGCCGCCACCGACGCCGAGGTGATCGTTTTTTGCGGCGTTCACTTCATGGCGGAGACCGCCAAGATCCTCAGCCCGGACAAAACCGTGCTGCTGCCAGATCTGGAGGCCGGCTGCTCGTTGGCGGATGCCTGCCCGGCCGAGGAGTTTGCCGCCTTCCGCGCCGAGCATCCAGACCACATCGCCGTGAGCTACATCAACTGCTCGGCGGCAGTGAAAGCCCTCAGCGACCTGATCTGCACCAGCAGTAACGCCGTGGATCTGGTGAAGCAGCTGCCAGCCGACCGGCCGATCCTGTTTGCCCCCGACCAAAACCTGGGCCGCTGGGTGCAGCGCCAGAGCGGCCGCCAGCTCACCCTCTGGCCGGGCAGCTGCATCGTGCATGAGACCTTCAGCGAGCAGGCGCTGCTGCACCTGAAGCTCGAGCACCCAGCGGCTGAGGTGCTGGCGCACCCTGAATGCCAGCAGCATCTACTTGATCTGGCGGATTTCATCGGCTCCACCAGCAAGCTGCTGCACCGCGCCGAAGCCAGCTCAGCAGAGAGCTTTATCGTGCTCACCGAGCCGGGAATCTTGCACCAGATGCGGCTGAAGCTGCCCCAAAAGACCTTTTTCGAGGTGCCCGGCGCCGACGGCTGCAGCTGCAACGCCTGCCCCTACATGCGGCTCAACACCCTGGAAAAAGTCTGGCAGTGCCTAGATCGAATGGAACCAGAAATCGTGATGGATGAGGCCCTGCGGCTTAGGGCCCTGGCACCGATCGAAAAGATGTTGGCCATGAGCCGATGAGCTGTCTGCTCTCGGACGCATCGGAGCCAGATCCGACCCTCCACAGTGCGGTGAAACGCCTGGCCAACTGTGCCAGTTGATCAAGGGCTCTGGTCTGGCCGCTGCATCAAACTGCTGCCATCTCGATCAAGGCTGAAGTCCAGATTCCTCCGCTGCTACTAGATAGAGATCAACATTTTCACCCTGCAGTCGCTGTTGCAGCTGTTCCGGAAAGGAGTGACGGAACAGCGCATGACGTCGAGAACGTCTTGTCTGGCTGAGAACAATCTGTGTGACGGCCTTCTGCCGCGCAAATCGAGCGATCGTCTCAAGAGCATCGGAACTTTCCTCCTCAAGGTAGCTCCCACCTACATCGAGGCAGAGCTGCTGACATTGCTCCATCAACAGCAATTCTTCCCTGCCTAGAAAACGGCTCGGGTCGTGCACCGTGAGAGCGATCAACTGAGCATCCATCGCCAAAGAAAGTTGGGAAGCACGGCGCAGCAGCCGTTTGCTCTGCTCGCCAGGGGCCACTTTCAAACACACCATCATGCGTTCTCGAACTGGCTTAACAGCAGCTTCATCATTAACGCGATCGGCGACCTGCCGCAAAGCGAGCTCCCTGAGCGAAACTAGGTGGTGGCGTTGAAAAAAATTAGTGAGTGCCTGGTCGACCTTCTCTCTGGCATACACCTTGCCATCCTTGAGCCTTGATTGAAGCGTTTCAGGGGTCACGTCGACCAATACCACCTCCTCGGCATTAGCCAGGACATGATTGGGAACACGTTCGCGTACGACAACTCCCGTAATCCGAGCAATTACATCATTCAGGCTTTCAATATGCTGGATATTCAATGTTGAATAGACATCCATTCCTGATAGCAACAGGAGCTCAACATCTTCCCAGCGTTTGTCCCGCTGACTCCCCGGAACGTTTGTATGGGCAAGCTCATCCACCAGCACCAGTTGGGGCTGGCGATCGAGAATTGCTTCAACATTCATTTCTTCAAGATCAACATCCTGGTAGCGCACGCGCTTGCGGGGAATCAGCTCCAGCCCTTCCGAGGCACTGATCGTTTCAACGCGGCCGTGGGTTTCCAGCAGACCCACCATCACATCAGTACCGTCTCGGAGGGCCGAACGGCCTTCAAGGAGCATGCGGTAGGTCTTACCTACCCCGGGAGCCATCCCTATGAAAATTTTGTGCCTTCCACGCCGGCGAGGGCTGCTGCTCATCCCTTGGGGCCCTCACTGGATGCTGCGGTCAAACGATCGAGAGCCAAGTTGAAACCCAATACATTCACCACCGGCCGGATGGTGCGCAGCGTGATCGGACTTTCCTGGTTCTGCTTTAGCAGGACCTCCAGTTGGCTGAGGGTAACTCCACGCTCCTGAACCAGTCGTGGCAACTGCTCCCTTACCGCCTCAAGGCTGATATGAGGGTCGGCCCCCGAGGCTGAGGCCAGCAACAGATCGGCCGCCGGCCTGCTTATCCCGAGCTGGTGCCAGGCGTCAGCAGCGGCTGCCACACGCTGCTGCAGCCGAGGGTTGGCCGCAGCCAGACTTGTCTCTCCCATCGGCCTGCTGTTCAGGTAGCGCCCTGAGCTGAACTGTTGACCGATCAGCCGCGAACCAACCACAACACCTTGGCGAGAAACCAAGCTGCCCTCAGCCGAAGCACCGGCCAGCAGGCGCGCCAGACCAAGCATCGGCACCGTGATGATCACAACAGTGATCAGCCAGAGCACCAGAGTGAGACGAGCTGCACGCAGGAATTGAACAGCGAATGACATCAGAATTTCTCGGGATTGGCAATCACAGCAAACAGATAGCCAGACATAGCTATCGTGACGCAGAGCAAAAAGGCCATGGCGTGACTTTGCAATGGCGGCTGCGAACTAGCAATCTGTGGAGCGAGGATTAAGGTGCCTGCAAGAATCAGGCACGGCAACCAGAATCGCACGTGCAAAAGAGACTTCACAGGATTCCTCTCAGACCAGGCGCAAGGCCGACGACGACAATATCAATCAACTTTATCCCGACAAACGGAGTCACAACACCGCCGACCCCATAAACAAGGAGGTTTCGCCGTAGCATCTGATCGGCACTCATCGGGCGAAACTCCACGCCCCGCAGCGCTAGTGGAACCAAAGCCGGAATCACTAGGGCATTGAAGATCATGGTGGAGAGGATGGCTGATTGATAGGAGGCAAGATGAGTGATATTCAGCGCTTCCAGTCCCAGGTTCGCAAACAATGCAGGCAGAATCGCAAAATACTTCGCAATATCATTGGAAATCGAAAATGTTGTCAAGGCACCACGTGTAATCAGCAATTGTTTGCCGATAGTCACAATGTCAATCAACTTGGTGGGATCACTGTCCAAGTCCACCATGTTGGCGGCTTCCTTAGCCGCCTGGGTACCTGAATTCATTGCCACTCCCACATTGGCCTGAGCCAGTGCAGGTGCATCGTTGGAACCATCTCCTGTCATCGCAACTAGTTTTCCAAGCTTCTGTTCTCGCTCGATCACACCGATCTTGTCCTCTGGCGTGGCTTCGGCGATGAAATCGTCCACTCCGGCTTCCCGAGCAATCACTGCCGCTGTGATCGGGTTATCACCAGTGAGCATCATCGTTCGGATGCCCATGCGACGAAGCTGCTCAAAGCGCTCGCGCATTCCCGGTTTGATGATGTCCTTGAGGTAGATCACGCCATACACCTCCGAGCCACAGCAGACCGCCAAGGGTGTGCCACCGAGCCCAGCTACCTGTTCAAACAGGTGGCTGGGCTCTTCGCTCAGTTCACCGCCGCGCGACCGCACAAAGCCCTTCACGGCGTCGACTGCACCTTTGCGAAATTCAAGGCCATCCGGAGTATCACAGCCGCTCATGCGGGTGCGAGCTGAGAAATCGATAGCCGTGGCATTGGAAGGATCAAACGGAAGAACAGCCCCCAGTTTCTCGGCGAGTCGCACAATCGAACGGCCTTCCGGAGTCTGGTCAAAGCAGCTCGAGCCAAGCGCCACCATGGCCAATTCATTCACTGTGCGGCCAGACACTGGCAGAAATTCTTCGGCCAAGCGATTGCCAATTGTGATCGTGCCTGTCTTGTCGAGGATGAGGGTGTTGACGTCTCCGCAGGCTTCCACGGCACGCCCTGATGTGGCTATCACATTGAACTGGGCAACACGATCCATACCGGCGATCCCGATTGCACTCAGCAAACCTCCGATGGTTGTGGGAATCAGCGCGACCAGCAGGGCCACCAGCATCACCACCGAAGGTCCTTCCTCCAGAAAATCCGCCACTGGCGAAAGCGTGACCACACTGATCAGGAACACCTGGGTGAGCACAGCCAGCAACACCGTCAGGGCGATCTCATTCGGTGTCTTAGTGCGTTCCGCCCCTTCCACCAGGGCAATCATGCGATCAATGAAACCCTTGCCGGGATCCGAAGAGATGCGCAGCGTGAGCTGATCGGAAAGGATTTTGGTTCCGCCCGTTACGGAACCAGCCACATCCGAGCCGGCCTCCTTGAGAACGGGTGCCGATTCACCAGTGATGGCCGATTCATCAACCGAAGCCACCCCAGCCACCACTTCTCCATCCGCCGGGATTACATCTCCGGCCTGAACCAGAACTACATCTCCGCGCCGAAGCGCGGAGGAATCCACCAGTTCGATGGTTCCGTCCGCTGCCTGACGTCGTGCCCTTGTACTGGCCTGGGTGCTGCGCAGGGCATCTGCCTGAGCCTTACCCCGACCCTCCGCCAGCGCCTCGGCAAAGTTGGAGAACAACAGGGTGGCGAGCAGCGTAAGGCTGATCAGGGCATTGAATCCCCTCTCCTGGCCGCTCGCTTGAGCATCGAACAGGCTTGGTTCAATCGTGAGCAGCAGGCACACCGCCGTACCAATCCACACCACAAACATCACAGGGTTATGGATAGCCAACCTGGGATCGAGTTTCACGAAGGCATCAACCAGCGCCCGCTTCAGCAGGCCCTTCTGATGGGGTTTCTCAAGATGGTGTCGCTGATCCCGTGGCCCCCGCGGCATACGTGGAAACTGAAATCGGAGCGAGGTTGTCATGGGCTCAGCTCAAGAAGTGAACGAGAGGGCTTCTGCAATCGGCCCGAGCGCCATCACCGGAAAGAAGGTGAGTACACCGAGTATCACAACCACGACAGCCACCACACCAGTGAAGAGGGCCGTGTCTGTATGCAGGGATCCTGGGCTTGGTGCCACGGCTGGCTTACGACGAAAGCCATCGGCCAGCACCAACAGGGCCAGGATCGGCAAGTACCGACCACCCAGAATCGACAAACTCGAGGCTACGTTCCACCAAGGCGTGAAATCAGTAATACCGCCCATGGTGCTGCCGTTGGCGGAAGCCGCCGAGGCGAATTGGTAGACCACCTGGGAGATGGCGTGAGATCCCTCTCCGCTGAGTGTGCTGCGCACGGTTTCGGAGATCAAGGCGAAGGCCGTGGGAATCAGCACGAAGATCGGATGAATCAGCAGCACAACACTTGCCAGGATCACCTCCGACCTTTCGACCTTACGGCCAAGAAATTCAGGGGTGCGCCCAACCATCAACCCCGTGAGAAACACAGAAAGCAGAATGAAAACGATCAGGTTGGCAAAGCCGATGCCCGGCCCTCCGAGCAGCACTTGAAGGAGGAGGTTGAAGATCGCCAGCAGAATTGTGACTGGCATCGAAGACTCCACTGACCCGTTCATGGAGCCAGTCATCGTGCCGGTGCTAAGCATCGTCCAAAACGCCGAAAGTTGAGCGCCAAACCGCAGGTCCTTGCCTTCCAGATTCACCCCATCAAGCCATTTGCTCAGTAAAGGATTACCTGCCTGTTCCGCCGACATCGCGAGTACACAAGTCACGCTCAGCAGGCCGAAAACCAGCACCAGCAGCAGGTTGCTCTGGCGCCTGTTCGCCGCGAACCGACCAAACGTATCGATCGTGGCGGCTGGGATGATCAACATCGCCCAAATACAGATCAGGTTGCTTAGCAGATTGGGATTTTCATAGGGATGGCTTGAGTTGGCCATAAAAAAACCGCCGCCATTAACACCGAGTTGCTTGATCGCTTCAAATAGGGCGATCGGTCCTCGCACGAGCAACTGTCGGCTTCCTTCCAGTGTTGTGATCTCAACCGGCGCACTTAGGGTCATCGGCACACCGCAGATCACCAGCGCAACCGCCAACAGGACGGATCCCGGAATCAACACCCTTGTGTGAGCTCGGATCAGATCGCGGTTGTAATTTCCCAGAGGCCTGCCGGTGAGGCCACGGATGAATGCAAACCCCACGGCCACTCCGGTGCCGGCTGACACAAACATCAGGAACTGAATCGCCCCGAGCTGGGCCAGGTTGCCCAGGCTCTGCTCTGGCACAAGATGCTGTTGATCAGCGCCGGCCACAAACGAAATGGCGGTATGCAGGGCCAGGTCCCAGCGCAGCCCTGGCCAGGCCAGGGGATTAAGCCACGCAGGCTGCTTGAGCAACAGCAGCAGGCCCACGCCCGCAAATAAAACATTGCTGATCAACAAGGCCCCTGCATACCCCAGGGCTGAATCGATCCTGGTGCCACGCTCACCGATCCAGCGCAGTAGCTGCTGCTCAAGTGGATTCAGCCAGCGATCCCAGATCGGCTGAGGGCGGTCGTCAAAGACGTCGAAGAGGTATCGACCCAACGTTGGTGTGGAAAGAATCACCACCACCAGTGTCAGCAAGGCGATGAGCCAGGGGAGCAACTGCACCTCGTGAAATCCGACCTCTACTGACCCTCAACACTACGCTCTGGACTGTTATGTTCTGGTTGGTGCGCAAAGAAAAGTCGAAGTAGATATCATTTTTTATTGGTTCGGCAGCGGTATTTCACAACAAACAGACTGGCATGTTCGAAGGGTTCAGATCCCGGAACTTCGGCCCCACCGCTTGCTGATCTGTTTGTTCGTGTCCTAGCCAGCAACGCCGCCGGGCAGTGGTTCCACACCCTGATTCACCTTGATGCTGGGCAAGAGACATGCTGCCGAAACAGCTCAACGATCTAGACGCAGCCAGCAAGCCAGTACCAGGTCAGCCAGGGCCGCAGCTGCTGCCTGTGGGACACCCCCTGGCTAAACGCGGCGCCGCTGGTCATCAACGACGGGGATCAGCCGGACGTGTGTTGATGGGCCAGTCACTTTTTAACGCTACCTAAGGTGCCCTAGGTCATGCCCCTCCATCCGCCGTCCATGCGCACCGCCACCTTCGTCAATGGCGACGCCATGCCCCTGCTTGGGCTTGGCACCTGGAAATCGGCTCCAGGGGAAGTGGGGGCCGCGGTGCGGGAGGCCATCCGGCTGGGCTACCGCCACATCGACTGTGCCAGCGTTTACGGCAACGAGCCAGAGGTGGGCGAGGCCCTCCGCGGCGCCATCGAAGCTGGCGAGGTGAAGCGGGAGGAGCTGTGGATCACCTCCAAGCTCTGGTGCAATGCCCATGGACGCGACAACGTCGCAGCGGCGCTGCGCCGCAGCCTCACCGATCTGGGCCTGGCGTGGCTTGATCTCTACCTGATCCACTGGCCGGTGCCGATCAAGCCGGGCGTGGCTTTTCCCACCAGCGGCTCTGACCTGCTGCCACCGGCGCAGGTGCCGCTCGAATCCACCTGGGAGGGGATGGAAGCGGCCATGGAGGCGGGCCTCACGCGCCACATCGGGGTGAGCAATTTCTCCAGCCGCAAGCTGCACGATTTACTGGCCCACTGCCGGATCCGGCCGGAGGTGAATCAGGTGGAACGGCACCCCCTGTTGCAGCAGCCTGCCCTGGTGGCCGACTGCGCGGCCGAGGGCGTTCACCTCACCGCCTACTCACCGCTCGGCTCCCAGGACCGGCCCGCCGCCCTGAAGGGCGCCGATGAACCGGTGCTGCTGGAAAACCCATTGATCGGCGCGATCGCCGCCGCCCATGGCTGCAGCCCGGCCCAGGTGCTGATCGCCTGGCAGCTGCAGAGCGGCATCTCCACCATTCCCAAATCGGTGCGCCCAGCGCGACTGCTGGAAAACCTGGCGGCAGCTGAGATCACACTCACACCAGCCGATCTCGAGCTGATCGCCTCACTGGATCAGCAGCGCCGCCTGGTGGATGGCTCGTTCTGGCTGCTGGAGGGCGGCCCCTGGTCGCTGCAGACCCTCTGGGACGAAACCTAATAACCGCTTACCCATGCCCCTCCCCACCGGCAGCCTGCTGGAGCACACCCCCCAGGGGCTCTACTGCCGGGCGGCGGCGGCCTGGATAGACCCTGTGGGGCCGGTACCCCGGGCCCTGATCACCCACGCCCACGCCGACCACGCCCGGCCCGGCTGCGGCGAATATTGGGCGGTGGGCGCCAGCGAAGCGATCCTGCGGCAACGCCTGGGGGCCACGATCAACCTGATCCCGGTCGACTACGGCGCCGCCCATCGCATTGGTGAGGCCAGGGTGTCGTTTCACAGCGCGGGGCATGTGCTGGGCAGCGCCCAGATCCGACTGGAGGCGGGCAGTGAGAGCTGGCTGGTGAGCGGCGATTACAAGCGCTGCGCCGACCCAAGCTGCTCCCCGTTTGAGCCGGTGCAGGCAGACGTATTTATTACTGAGGCCACCTTCGGCCTGCCGATCTACCGCTGGCAGAACGGCGCCGAGGTGGCCGGCGAGATCCTGAGCTGGTGGCAGGCGGCGCCGGAGCGCCCTTCGATCCTGTTTGCCTATGCCTTCGGCAAGGCCCAGCGGCTGCTGGCGGAGCTAGCCGCCATCGGCGTCAAAGATGAGATCCTGTTGCACGGCGCCGTGGAGGCCCTGATGCCGGCCTACCGGGAGGCGGGGGTGCGGCTGCCGCCCACCCTGCCAGTGAGCTCGGTTGCCAAGGGGGAATCGCTGGCGGGCCGCCTGGTGATCGCGCCGCCCTCAGCGCACCGCTCGGTGTGGATGAAGCGGTTCAAGCTGCCGCAGACGGGGTTTGTAAGCGGCTGGATGGCCGTGCGCGGTGCCCGCCGCCGCCGCGGCTATGAACGGGGCTTTGTGATGAGCGACCACGCCGACTGGCCCGGCCTGATCCAGAGCGTCAAGCAGAGCGGCGCCCGCCAGGTGTACGTGACCCACGGCAACAGCGACGGCCTGGCCCGCTACCTGAGCGAGGTGGAAGGCATCAGCGCCGAACCGCTGGCGGGCTGAGACCGGCATGCGTCGCTTCGCCGATCTCTACAGCGCCCTCGATGCCAGCAGCGGCACCCAGGCCCGAGTGGATGCCCTCGTCGCCTACTTCAGTGGTGTTGATGCCGCCGATGGCGCCTGGGCCCTGCACGTGCTGCTCGGCAAGCAGGGCAAGCGCCTGATCACCGGGCGGAGGCTGCGCCAGATCTGCCTGGAGGAATCCCCCCTGCCGGAGTGGTTGTTCGACGACTGCTACGCCCACGTTGGTGATTCGGCCGAAACGATCACCCTGCTCTGGGCCCAGGTGGGCGCTGGGGCGAGCCAACCCCTGCAGCACTCCCTACACACCTGGATGGAGCAGCTGCTGCCGGCCGCCGCCGCCCTGGAGGGCAGCGAGCAGGCAGAAGCGGTGCGGCAGCTTTGGCGGGGCCTCAGCAGATCCGAACTGCTGGTAGCCAACAAATTGCTCACCGGTGGCCTGCGGGTGGGCGTGGGCCAGGGGCTGGTGGTGCGCGCCCTGGCACGCCTCAGTGGGCTGGAGGAAGCGCAGCTGCAGCACCGGCTGATGGGCGGCTTCAAGCCCAGTGCTGCCGCCCTCACCGCCCTGCTGGCCCCAGCCGATGGAGCCGAAGCGGTGCCCAGCCGCCCCTACCCCTTCTACCTGGCATCGCCCTTGGAGCAGCAGCCGGCCGGCCCCGCCAGCGATTGGCAAGCGGAGTGGAAGTTCGACGGCATCCGCGGCCAGCTGATCCGCCGCGCCAACGAGGTTTTTTTATGGAGCCGCGGCGAAGAATTAATAGGTGCCGCCTTCCCCGAATTGCTCGCAGCGGCAGGGTGCCTGGCCAACGGCACCGTGCTCGACGGCGAGATCCTGGTGTGGCCCGCAGGCTCCGACCAGCCCGCCCCCTTCGCCCAGCTGCAGCGCCGCCTGGGCCGCAAGGCGCCGGGCCGCAAGCTGCTGGCGGAGTGCCCGGCGGTGTTTATGGCCTACGACCTACTTGAGCAGGGGGGGGACGACTGGCGCCCCAAGCCCCTGAGCCAGCGCCGCGCCGCCCTGGAAGTACTGATCCGAGGCCTGCCTGAAACGACACCCACCCCGGCAGCCGGGCTCCTGCGCCTATCCCCCCGCCTACCCCTAACGGCCTGGGAGCAGCTGGAGCCTTTGCGCCAGCAGGCCGCCAGCGCCGCCGCCGAAGGGCTGATGCTCAAGGACCTCGCTTCGCCCTACCTGGCCGGCCGCAAGCGGGGCCACTGGTGGAAGCACAAGCGCGACCCGTACACGCTCGATGCGGTGCTGATCTACGCCCAGGCCGGCAGTGGCCGCCGCGCCAACCTGTTCACCGATTACACCTTTGGGCTCTGGAACGCCGAGGGGGAGTTGGTGAGTTTCGCCAAGGCCTACTCCGGCCTCAACGATGGCGAGATCACGGCGCTGGATCGCTGGATCCGCAGCCACACCAGCGAGCGCTTCGGGCCGGTGCGGGCAGTGCAGCCGGTGCAAGTGTTTGAGCTGGCCTTTGAGGGGCTGCAGCGCTCCAGCCGCCACAAAAGCGGCATCGCCGTGCGCTTCCCCCGCATCGCCCGCTGGCGCCAAGACAAACCAGCCGCAGAAGCCGACAGCCTGGCCAGCGCCCTGTCCCTACTGGAAGCCCAGCCATGAGCCGGAAGCCCCGTCGCCAATCAGGGGCCGGCAAACTCCTGGCCCCGATCGAAGCCTGGTTTGAGCTTCAGGGCTGGACGCCCCTGCCCTTTCAGCGCCAGTGCTGGCAGGCCTATCTGGCCGGCGAGAGCGGCCTGATCCAGGTGCCCACCGGCTCGGGCAAAACCTATGCCGCCGTAATGGGTCCGATCGCCGAGCTGCTGGCCGAGCCCAGCGCCGGCTTGCGCCTGCTGTACCTCACGCCCCTACGGGCCCTGAGCCGGGATCTGGCCCTGGCGATCCAGCAGCCAATCGAGGCGATGGGCTGGCCGCTGCGGGTGGGCATCCGCAATGGCGACACCTCCAGCTACGAGCGCGGCAAGCAACTGCGCAGCCCGCCCGAAATCCTGATCACCACGCCGGAATCGCTCAGCCTGCTGCTGGCCAATCCCAAGGCCCCTGCCCTATTTGCGAGCCTTCAGGCGGTGGTGCTGGATGAGTGGCACGAGTTGATGGGCAGCAAACGCGGCAGCCAAACCGAGCTCTGCCTGAGCTGGCTGCGCAGCCAGCAGCCGAGCCTGCGCACCTGGGCGATCAGCGCCACGATCGGCAATCTCGAAGAGGCCGCCCGCAGCGCCCTGGGTGCCGCCAGCGAACCCCGCCTGATCACCGCACCGATTGCCCGGGCCACGGAGATCCGCAGCCTGCTGCCCGAGTCGATCGACGGCTTTCCCTGGGCCGGCCACCTCGGGTTGCGGCGCTATGAGGATCTGGTGGCGGCCCTGGAGCCCGGCGTCTCCACCCTGCTGTTCACCAACACCCGCAACCAGGCCGAGCGCTGGCACCAGTGCCTCCGCTACGCATGCCCGGAAATGGAGGGCGCCCTAGCCCTGCACCACAGCGCCATCGACCGGGCCGAGCGCGAAGCGATCGAAGCCGGGGTGAAAGCAGGAGCCCTGCGCTGGGTTGTGTGCACCAGCTCCCTCGATCTGGGCGTGGATTTCCAGCCGGTGGAGCGGGTGGTGCAGATCGGCTCTGCCAAAAATGTGGCCCGGCTGCTGCAGCGAGCTGGCCGCAGCGCCCACCTCCCCGGCGGCACCTCCCAGGTGTTGTTCATGCCCACCCACGCCTTAGAGCTGCTGGAGCTGAGCGCCCTGCGTCGGGGCCTGAGCGAGGGGCTGGTGGAGGCGCGCCGACCACCGACGGCACCGATCGACGTGCTGCTCCAGCACCTCACCAGCCTGGCCTGCGGCCCAGGCTTTGAGCCGGATCAGGCACTGGCAACGGTCCGCACCGCCTGGAGCTACCGCCAGCTCAGCGATAGCGACTGGCAGTGGTGCCTGCGCTTCCTCGAGCACGGCGGCGACTGCCTTGGTGCCTATCCGCGCTACCGCAAGCTCGAGCGCGATGGCGATCTCTATCTGGTGAAGGAAAAGACCATTGCCCGAATGCATCGCCTGCACATCGGCACCATCACCGCCGACCGGGCCGTCACGGTGCGCTTTGTGCGCGGCGCCGTGCTCGGCCATGTGGAAGAGGCCTTCATCGGCCGGCTCAAGGCCGGCGATGTGTTCTTCTTTGCCGGCCGTCAACTGGAATTCGTGCGGCTGCGGGAGATGACGGCCCAGGTGAAGGCCAGCTCCAAAAAGAGCAGCACCGTGCCCGCCTGGTCTGGCGGCCAGATGGCCCTTTCCGACCTGCTCAGCCAGCACCTGCGCGCCGAAGTGGATCGTTGCGCCCGCGCCCTGGCGGGGGAAGCCAAGCTCGATAGCCCCGAACTTATGGCCCTGGAGCCCCTGCTTCAGCGCCAGGTGCAGCTCTCAAGGCTGCCAAGGCAACACGAATTACTGGTGGAGGTGTGTAACAGCCGTGAGGGCAGCCACCTCTATGCCTATCCATTTGATGGGCGCTTTGTACACGAGGGCCTGGGTTTTCTCTGGGCCTGGCGCCTGGCCCGCCACCAGCCCAGCACGATCACGGTGTCGGTAAACGACTACGGCTTTGAACTGCTAGCGCCAAAAAACTATCCATTTGAAGAGTTATTTGAGCTACACGCCGAAGAACTGCTCGACGCCACCAATCTCAAGGACGACTTGGAGCAAGCAATCAACCTCTCAGAGCTATGCCGGAGGCGTTTCCGCGCCATTGCCCAGATCAGCGGCTTGGTGCTGAACGGCTACCCCGGCCAGTCCAAATCCGGCGGTCAACTGCAGATCAGTGCCGCCCTGCTTTTTGATGTGTTCAGCCGCCATGAACCTGCCAACCGCCTCCTAGCCCAGGCCAGATCGGAAGTGCTCACCGACCAGCTGGATCTGCCCCGGATCACCCTGGCCTTGCAGCGGCTGCAGCGATGCAGTTTGCAGCTGGAGCGCACCGCCCGGCCCGGCCCGCTGGCCTTCCCCTTACTGGCAGAGCGCCTTAACAACCGCATGAGTAATGAGTCGCTGCTGGACAGGCTTCAGCGGCTGATCAAAGAAGCAGGGGCAGCGGAGGGGAGGTGATACATCAAAGATCCCAGCACCGAGGGCGAACTTGGCCTTCCAGAACATCCCTAGGTTCTATCGATCTTGATCAACCCCTCTCAAACAACTCCGAACGGATTCGAGGCCACCTGGATCAACATGATCACCGCAGGTTCCGAGCCCACAGCTCCAGAAAGATGACCTCTACGACCTTCAATAAGTCGACAGTTCTGATCAGCACCAAACGATATCTCGCCGGGCCCCATCTCTACCC